>CALMCL010000107.1 GCA_937862905.1 uncultured Burkholderiaceae bacterium
CTTGGCCTTTTTCAATCTACGAAAATTGCTATTCGTACTTTAATTAACGAATAATAAAACTACAGCGGTCACACAATGTCTCATAAAGGCTCCATATAATTGTTTTTAACGGACTCATGATGTCTTACTTCTTAGGTGCAAGATTGGGTCGTTGTGTACATTATAATGTGTAACTTTGTGTCTATGTTCACTGTTTTGACCTTATTTAATTCATTTGCTTTTACCGAACAAGCCCAACCCAAGTCCTGCCAAGATAAATGCAGAGCCCGATACGCGGTTGAAGCGTCGCATGCGCAAGGGCGATGCCAAATATTTAGACAATTGTGTGCCACCCAGTGCATAAACGCACATCCATGAGGCTTCAATGGCTGCAAATGTTGTGAGTATAATAACGGCTTGTGGCAGCAAAGGTGCATCGGCGTTGATGAACTGAGGGAAAAAGGCCAAGCCAAATAAAATGGCTTTTGGGTTGGACATGGCCACCGCCATACCTGTGCGAAATTGAACAATGGTTGAGGGCGTTTGAATGCTCACCACATGCGTTTCTTCTGGACTGTTGCTCATCGACGAGTGGCTGGTGCGCCACATCTGAACGCCCAAATAGATCAAGTACGCGGCACCAACCCATTTCACCACTGCAAATAATTGCTCTGAGGCTTTTAAAATTGCACCCAAACCACTCATCGACATGCACAGAATAACCAACACACCGCACACCGCGCCCAACAATGTGGGCCAAATGGGGCGCAGGCCAAAGCGAATGCCTTGGGTCATGGCAAGCAGCATGTTTGGCCCTGGTGTGCCAGAAATGATGAGTACGGCTGCAACATAAGTCAGCCAAAGTGAAAATGAGATGACCATGGTTTGGGTCTTTCGTTGAAGTGATGTTTTTAAATGATGTGTTTAAAGGGTACTTTTGGGGTGCTTTTGCGTGAATTTGTTCGTGGTGAAGGGGAAATGGAAGTGATTGAAAAATTACCACAAACAGGTTTATATTACCCCAATCCCTTGAATGCATCTGTTAAAATGATGGGGTTTTGTTAATTTTATGAGAGTGCAAACTATGTCAGCCAATACCAAACAAATGGCCAATGCCATTCGCGCCTTGTCAATGGACGCCGTTCAACAAGCCAATTCAGGTCATCCTGGCATGCCGATGGGCATGGCCGATATCGCTACAGCGCTGTGGAGTCCAGAAAATAAATTCTTCAAGCACAACCCCGCTGATTCAAAGTGGGCTGATCGCGATCGTTTTGTGCTCTCGAATGGTCACGGCTCAATGTTGCTTTACTCATTGTTGCATTTGACGGGCTATAATTTGTCAATGGCTGACATTAAAAATTTCCGCCAACTGCATTCAAAAACAGCGGGTCATCCTGAATATGGTTTTGCCGATGGTATTGAAACCACAACGGGCCCTCTCGGTCAAGGCATTGCCAACGCAGTGGGTATGGCACTGAGTGAAAAACTGCTTGCTCAAGAATTTAACAAAAAAGACCACACCATCGTTGATCACAAAACGTTTGTGTTTCTGGGTGACGGCTGCATGATGGAAGGCATTAACCATGAGGTGGCCTCGTTGGCTGGTGTGTGGCGCTTGTCTAAATTGATCGCCTTGTATGATGACAACAGTATTTCGATTGATGGTCGCGTGACCCCATGGTTCCACGACAACACACCAGAACGTTTTGAAGCCTATGGCTGGAACGTCATCCGTGCGGTGGATGGTCACGATGCAGCTGCAGTGGCCAAAGCCATTGAGCAAGCCAATGCCAATGCCGCAGCGGATACAGGCCCGACCTTGATTTGCTGTAAAACCCGTATCGGTGAAGGCTCACCGAATTTTGCGGACACCGATAAAGTTCACGGTGCACCTTTGGGCGCAGCCGAAATCGCCGCCACCCGTGCGGCCATTGGTTGGGAGTACGAACCCTTTGTTGTGCCACAAGACGTGTACGACGACTGGAACAGCAAAGACACCGGTGCCGCAGCACAAGCCAAATGGCAAAAAGCGTTTGATGCTTATGCCAAAAAATTCCCAACTGAAGCGTCTGAATTCATGCGCCGCATGAAAGGTGAATTGCCTGTTGATTTTGATGCGGTCATGGGCGATTACCTCAAGCAATGTGCAGACAAAGCCGAAACCATCGCCACTCGCAAGGCCAGCCAAAATGCCATCGCAGCATACGCCAAAGCTTTACCCGAGTTCTTGGGTGGTTCTGCTGACTTGACGGGCTCAAACTTGACCAATTGGCCAGACTGCAAACCCGTGCGTGCAGACAGCTGGGGCAATCACATCAATTATGGTGTGCGCGAATTCGGCATGAGCGCAATCATGAATGGCATCACCTTGCACGGCGGTTACTTGCCTTTTGGTGCAACGTTCTTGACCTTCTCAGATTACTCACGCAATGCCTTGCGCATGGCCGCATTGATGAAAATTCGCACTTTGTTTGTGTTCACGCATGACTCCATTGGTTTGGGCGAAGACGGCCCAACACACCAACCTGTGGAACAAGTGGCTTCATTGCGTTTGATTCCAAACCTTGACGTGTGGCGTCCTTGTGACACAACTGAGTCAGGCGCAGCTTGGGGTGAGGCGATTAAACGTGCAGATGGTCCCGCCGCTTTGATTTTCAGTCGACAAAACTTACAATTCATGAAGCGCAATGCCACGCAAACCAAAAACATCGCCAAAGGCGGTTATGTTTTGCGTGACGTCAAAGCGGATGAAGAGGTGGCGCAAATTGTATTGATGGCCACTGGCTCAGAGGTGGATTTGATCGTTAAAGCAGCCGATGTTTTGGCCAGCAAGGGCGTATCAACCCGTGTTGTTTCTGTGCCTTGCGCAGATGTGTTTTTCCGTCAATCGGCGGCCTACAAGAAAAGCGTTTTGACTGAAGGCGTGGCGCGTGTGGCTGTTGAAGCGGGCGTGACCGACACTTGGTGGCGCTACCACTGCAACGCCGTGATCGGTTTGGAGCGTTTTGGTGAATCGGCACCAGCGGGTGAATTGTTCAAATTGTTTGGCTTCACTGTCGACAATGTGGTCAATACCGCTTTGTCTGTATTGCAAAAATAATTTCAAAAGCAGAATGCAGCGGTTGTCATGTGGTGTGAGAAACATCCGGCACAACGGCTGCACCACTTTTGAAGCAACGCGGGGGTGACGCGGCATGATTCACCCGATGCATAAAAAAGAGGGCACATTTTTTTAATTTAGGAGAAAAGCATGACAATCAAAGTTGCAATTAACGGTTATGGCCGCATCGGTCGCAATGTTTTACGCGCCCATTACGAAGGTGGTAAAAAGCATGACATCGAAATCGTGGCGATCAATGACCTCGGCGATGCAACCATCAACGCGCATTTGACACAATACGACACAGCGCATGGTAAATTTCCAGGCACTGTCACTGTTGATGGCGATTACATCGTGGTCAATGGCGACAAAATCAAAGTATTGGCTGAACGTGATCCCGCCAAATTGCCTTGGGCCGAGCTGGGCGTTGACGTTGTGATGGAGTGCACGGGTTTCTTCACCACCAAAGAAGCCGCCAGCAAGCATTTGATCGGTGGCGCGAAAAAAGTCATCATCTCTGCGCCAGGTGGCAAAGATGTTGATGCAACGATTGTGTATGGTGTGAACCAAGGCATTTTGAAGTCAACAGACACGGTGATTTCAAATGCATCATGCACCACCAACTGCTTGGCTCCTTTGGTTAAACCATTGAATGACACCATCGGTTTGGTTTCTGGTTTGATGACCACCATTCACGCCTACACCAACGACCAACGCTTGACGGATGTGTACCATGAAGACATCCGCCGCGCACGTTCGGCCACCATGAGCATGATTCCTGCAAAAACAGGTGCAGCCGCAGCGGTTGGCCTCGTTTTGCCGGAATTGAATGGCAAGCTGGATGGCTACGCAATCCGTGTGCCAACCATCAATGTGTCTTTGGTTGACTTGAGCTTCATCGCCGCACGTGACACCAGCGTCGAAGAAATCAACAGCATCATGAAAGCCGCTGCATCAGAAGGCCCATTGAAAGGTATTTTGCAATACACCGATGCACCTTTGGTTTCTGTTGACTTCAACCATGATCCAGCATCGTCTTCATACGACTCAAGCTTGACCAAAGTGTCGGGTCGTTTGGTTAAAGTCGGCAGCTGGTACGACAATGAATGGGGTTTCTCTAACCGCATGTTGGACACCACTGTTGCATTGATGACTGCGAAGTAATCATTTTTTCAGTTGCTTGTTGGGAAAAGGTGTTCATCGAATTGGCGAAGAACACCTTTTTAAATTCACACTGCGGTTGATTGATGTGGTGTTTTACCCAGCCCATGACACGGTGATTGATTTATGGTTTTTCAATGAAAAACCAAAACTGAATGACTGTAAAACGATAGAACAAAGAAAGTTTGCAATGACAACCCAAGACTTATTGATTGAACTCCTCACTGAAGAACTTCCTCCTAAAGCTTTGGAAAAGCTCTCAACGGCATTCTCCAATGGCGTACATGATGCACTGGTGAAGCTTGGTTTGGTGGATCAAGACGCGAAAAAACATGCGTACGCAACCCCCCGCCGCTTGGCGGTGTTGATTTCTGGTGTGGCGGCACAGGCGGCCGATTCAATGAAAAAAGATAAAATCTTGCCTGTCTCTGTGGGCTTGGACAAAGAAGGCAATGCCTCTGCATCGTTGATTAAAAAGTTGACGGCAATGGGTTTTGCGGAGAAAACGCCTGCGGACTTGACGATTGAAAACGACGGAAAGCAAGATGTGTTTTTCATCAGCTACACACAACAAGGTGCCGTGCTGCATGACGTTTTACAAACGGTGTTGACCGAAGTGGCTGCGAAATTACCCATTCCCAAGGTCATGACTTATCAAATCCATGCGGGGACAACCGCCGAGCAGGACGTGTCATTTGTGCGCCCAGTGAAGCGCGCATTGGTGTTGTTTGGCGCGGATGTCCTGCCTTTGACTGTGTTTGGCGTTAAATCCGATCGCGTGACTGATGGTCATCGTTTCATGGGTGAAAAGAACCTGAATGTGCCGAATGCACATGAATACGCGCATGTACTGCGCACGCAAGGCATGGTTGAGCCTGATTTTCAGGTGCGCCGTGAAAGCATTTATGAGCAGCTCAAAAACAAAGCGGGTGGTCACCAAGTCATCATGCCTGAAGCTTTGCTCGATGAAGTGACTGCGCTCACTGAATACCCTGTGGTGTATAAAGCCAGTTTTGACGCGGCATTTTTGTCGGTGCCGCAAGAGTGCTTGATTTTGACCATGCAAACCAATCAGAAGTATTTCGCCATGACCGATGCCAATGGGGCGTTGGTGAATGAGTTTTTGGTGGTGTCCAATATTTTAACGGACAGTCCAGAGCACATCATTGAAGGCAATGCACGTGTGGTGCGTCCACGCTTGGCCGATGCGCAATTTTTCTTTGAGCAAGACAAAAAACGCAGTTTAGACGACATGGTGGGCAAGCTGCAAACCGTGGTTTATCACAATAAGCTGGGCTCACAGGGTGAGCGTGTGGCTCGCGTGCAAGCCGTGGCGGCCTACTTGGCGGATGCCTTGCATGCGAATGTGAGCGATGCGCAGCGCGCGGCTTATATTGCCAAAGCCGATTTGGTCAGTGACATGGTGGGTGAGTTTCCCGAATTGCAGGGCATCATGGGGCGTTATTATGCCATTCACCATGGTGAAAAAGCCGATGTGGCGGCGGCATGTGCGGAGCATTACCAGCCACGTTTTGCTGGCGATGCTTTGCCTGAAACGCAGATGGGCTTGATCACCGCTTTGGCCGATAAGCTCGAAACCTTGGTTGGGATTTGGGGCATTGGCTTGCAACCGACGGGCGAAAAAGATCCATTTGCATTGCGTCGACATGCTTTGGGTGTGGTGCGCATGATTTTAGAGAAAAAATTGCCGTTGTCGTTGACGGACACATTGAATGCGGTGCAAACTCAATTTGAGGGGCATGCGCAGGTTAAAAACAGTGTCGTTGCGGTAAAAAATTTCATGGTTGATCGCTTAAAGGGTCTGTTGAAAGATCAAGGCTATGCCCCAGCACAGATTGAAGCGGTGTTGTCGAACAACCCAGACCGTTTGGATGAGGTGATGGAGAAACTCGCTGCGGTGCAGGCTTTTGCGGTGTTGCCCGAGGCGCAGAACCTGGCTGCGGCGAATAAACGTTGCGTGAATATTTTACGCAAAGCGGCTGAGAAAGAGGAAACCATTGCTGAGAATGTCAATGATGCGTTGTTGAGCGAAGCGCCTGAGCAGGCCTTGGCACAGGCATTGACCGCTGTGCGACCGACGGTGCAAGAGGCATTGGCACAGCGGGAGTACCAAACAGCGTTGACCGCATTGGCCAGTTTGCGTGAGCCTGTGGATGCCTTTTTTGCGGACGTGATGGTCATGGCCGATGACCCCGCTGTACGCGCCAACCGTTTGAAACTGTTGCATGATTTGGCTCAATTGATGAATGGCGTGGCTGATATTTCATGCTTGGCTGTTTGATCGTACGTGTGAGGTTCATGTAAAAAAACAGACATTGATTGCATTAAAATAAGCGTTGTTGATTGTGGTTGTTTTGTGTTCTAAGGGGCATGAAGTGGAAAAAGCAGACAATAAACTCATCATTTTATCTCGAGATGGTGTCATTAACGAAGATCGCGGCGTGATCACCACGCCCGATGAATGGGTGGCGTTGTCTGGCAGTTTGGAGGCCATTGCGTGTTTGCATCGCGCGCACTTTCGAGTGATTGTGGCAACCAATCAACCGGGCATCATGTTGGGGCGCTTGAGTGTCTCTGATTTGAATGCCATTCATCAAAAGATGCACGATGCAGTCAGTGTCTCTGGCGGGAAAATTGAAGCAATTTTCTTTTGCCCCCATACGGCGGACGCGGGTTGCTCGTGTCGCAAGCCATCACCCACATTGTTGTTGGACATCGCTGAGCGTTTTGATACGCCTCTAAATGAAATAGTCTATGTGGGCGATACGGTGAATGACATGATGGCCGCACAAAGTGCAGGTTGTCAGCCTTTTCTGGTGTTGACTGGGAAGGGTGGGGAGGCCTTTGCGGCTGGTGTGGTGCCCGATTCAGCGCATGTACGGGTCAATTTGGCAGCCGTGGTGCGTGAGTTGGTGGGGGCGGTTTAGGTTGAGTGGGATGGGGTCATGAAAGTATTGATGGGTTGTATGCCCAAGCACAATGTGTGGGCAGTGGGGCTTTGGTTAAAGGCCTTTGTGTTGGTTGTGGTTTTGGGGGCAGGTGTGTTGTTGTATGAGCAGCATGGTGTATTTGCGGTAGGGGTGTTGTTTGTTGGTGTGTGCGTGTGGGTGGCTTTGTCTCCAAAGGCTGCGATTGATGTGCATGCGCGAAGGAATGACAATTTGATTGATTTTGCGCGCCAATTTGATGTGCGCGTGGTGAATGCATGGGTGGTTCGCTCCACTTATGAGCAGTTGGAGTTGTGGCTTGGTTTTCCCGTTCACCCGAGTGATCGCTTGCGTTTGGATCTGAAGTTGAGCGCAGCAGATGTGGGGGAGATTGTGTCTCAAGTGCTTGTTCGGGTGGAGCGTTTTCGCCCTGAGGGTTGGTTGATCGAGGCGAAAACGGTTCGTGAGTTGATTGTTTTTATTAACACATTGCCGAAAAATAAACCTTAAAAAACAAGCTTTAACGTCTAACGTGATGTTGAAAAAAGCTGATTAAATGTTTTTAATATGTTGAACGTCATACATGGTTTTTTGGATGTGCATCCTGACAGCCGCTGGTCGAAAGCCAGCGGTTTTTTGTGTTTGTCAGGTGCTTTTTATGATGGTCGGGCTGTGCATCCAATGTCAGGCGTAACCTTAAGCCCCAAGCGCATTTCGAATCCATGTTGAGTCTGTTTGAGCAGAATTCAAAGGGCATCAGTGGCCATTTGTCAGATTGTCGGTGTCCTTGGCCGAATCATGGCTTGGATCATTGTTTGTGCGCGTCTCCATACACTTTTGAACATATTGTTCTGTGCTAAAATACCATTTTTTATGATCGGCTGTGTGCAGGCCTTTAATCATCGTAATCGCCTCAATGGCATTTCAGGAGTTGTATGAAGCCTCATCCCATTTTTCATTTACCGATTAAACTTTACTTTGAAGACACCGATGCGCTGGGCATTGTGTATCACGCCAATTACCTGAAGTATTTTGAGCGTGCGCGCACCGAATGGTTTCGTGAGGCAGGTTTGAATCACATGGAGTTGGCGCGTCAAACAGGTGTGGGGTTTGTGATTCGAAAATGCGAAATGGAGTGGCTGTCGCCGTTGACATTGGATGATCAAGTGATTGCCACCGCACAAGTCACCAAAATGGGCAATGCATCGGTGTATTTGGAGCAGACCATTGTCCGCGGTGAAGACGTGGTGTGTCGCGCGCATCTTTTGATGGTGTGCGTTGATTTTGAAACAAAAAAACCAAAAACGATTCCCGACGTTGTGCGTCATGTTTTTGATACTGCGAATGCTTAAATGAACACGATTTTTTATGAACAATCAGGGAAGCTGATTGCGGCACAGGTGATGGAGCAAAAGGAGCACCACGTGCATGCGAAAGGCCAAGGCTCGTCATTACAGAAAATCAAGCTGAAAGATGTGTTGTTGCAAGGGGATGTGAATGAACCGTCAAGCCAAGCGATTGCACTGAAAATCGATGACATGGTGGCGCAAGCTGATTTGCCTTTTGTGTGGGAGTGCGCGCCCGAAGGTGTGTTTGGATTTGGCGAGTTGGCATGCGAGTATTTTGGCAGCGGTGCGAGTGTGTTGGAGCAAGCCGCAATGTGGCAAGTCTTGCATGGGGCGCCCATTTATTTTGGCAAAAAAGGCCGCGGTCAATTCACACGCCAGCCAGCAGAGCAAATTGAAGTCGCTTTGGCGGCGGTGGCGAAAAAAGAGGAACGTTTGCGCATTCAGGCGGGGTGGGCGGATGAGTTGGTGGCCGGGCGCGTACCCACTGAGGTGCTGCAACAGCGCGATGCCATTTTACAAAAGAAAAATGCCAATGACATCGCTTACAAAGCTGTTTTGGCCGCCGCTGAGCAGTTGAGCTTGACCATTCCTCAAACATTGTTGCACGCAGGGGCATTCAAGAATGCATTTGAATTGCATCGTGCGACATTTCTAGCGGAGCATTATCCACAAGGTGTCGCAGCTGAGTTGCCGATGCCGCAGTTTTCTGCGGATGATCTGCCTTTGAATGATGCGCTGGATGTGTTTTCGATTGATGACAGCATGACCACTGAAATTGACGATGCGTTTTCTGTTCAGGTTTTGAATGATGGGCGTTATCGGGTGGGTGTGCACATCGCCGCGCCGTCGTTGGCGGTCAAGCGCGATGATGCCGCAGATGTCCATGCCTCAAATCGCATGTCCACCATGTACACGCCAGGTGAAAAGATCACCATGTTGCCCGATGCGTGGGTGCAATGCTTTAGTTTGGACGAAGGCACAATCAAACCAGTTGTGTCGATTTATGCGACTTTGGACGTGCATGCCGATGTGCCATTGAGTGATGTTGAAAGTAAAGTGGAGCGCATTAAAATGGCGGCGAATTTGCGCCATGATGTGCCCGAAATGCAGCTGACCAACGATGATTTAAATGGCGAGCGCAGTGATTATGCCTACGCAAGTGCATTAAAAGTGCTGTGGCAGGGGGCTTTGAAACTCAGTGCTCAGCGCGATGCCATGCGTGGCAAGCCTGAGAACAATAACCGTGCCGATTTTTCTTTCACAATTGATAAGGCCATCGAGACCGTGCCTGTTGGTGATGAGCGGGTCAACATCAGCCAGCGCATGCGCGGTTCGCCGATCGACAAAATTGTATCGGAATGGATGATTTTCGCCAATGTGAATTGGGCGCAGATGCTGGATGGTTTGCGTGTTCCGGCCTTGTTTCGCACCCAAAGCAACATCGGTGTGCGCACCTCAACCCATGCTCAACCGCATTTGGCGATGGGTGTGCCTGCGTACATGTGGTCCACTTCTCCTTTGCGTCGTTACGCCGATTGGTTCAATCAAATGCAGTTGTTGGCGGCGATTGAATATGGTGTGACGGCACCGATGCAAGCACCGTTTAAAGCCAAAGAAATTGATTTGCTCAAGCGCATGAGTGCTTTTGATGAAAAATATAAAGCATACAATGAGCAGCAAAACAAGATGGAAAAGTATTGGTGCTTGCAGTGGGTTCATCAGCACATGAATGACGATGTGTATGAAGGTGAAGCGATTGTGGTCAAAGAGGGCGTTCTGCGCTTGGCTCAAGTGCCCTTGTACATCCCTTGTGCAACCCTTCCTGAGGGCTTACCCATGCAGTCACGCCTCAACGTTCGCTTGTCAGGCGTGGACTGGGTCGGATTGACTGTGGGTGTGTCTGTTACGGATGTTGTGGCGCCCATGGTTTTTGCAACGGATGTGGTGTCTGCTCCCGTTGAAGGTGAGCTCAAGACTCATGATTTGAATGCATCGAGTGACTCACATGAATTGCTTGACACTTCAACATCGGACACGGTTTCTGAAGTGACTTCTGCGGCGATCACTGAAACAAGCGAAGCCCAATAAAGCATGATACAACCGACCGAACATTCGCGAACAACGCGCCCCCCCAAAAGCTTTGCTGACAAAAGTGAGGCGCATGAACGCGCTCAGCGTGAAGCATGGTGGTTGAACCTGTGGCAAACCAGAAGCTGGCGCACAGCCTTATTGTGGCCGCTGTCGCTGGTGTATGAGGGTGTCGTTATGATTCGTCGCCTGTCGTATCGCTTGGGTGTGTTGGACGTGTACCGCGCCCCAGTGCCTGTGGTGGTGGTGGGCGGTATTTTGGTGGGCGGCGTCGGCAAGACCCCCGTGGTCGGTGTGTTGGTCAAAACATTGATTCGGGCGGGATACCATCCTGCCATTGTGGCGCGCGGTTATGGTGCATCATCGCCCGATGGCAAAGTGGCGCCGACGCAGGTCACACGCAACAGCTTGCCTTCTGAGGTGGGCGACGAGCCTTTGCTGCACTTGGTCAACAGCAACACCCCTGTTTGGGTCGGGGCCGATCGATCTGCGGTGATTCGTGCATTGTGTGAGAAACACCCCGAAGTCGATGTGATTGTGTGCGACGATGGCTTACAGCATTACCGCATGTCCCGTGACATTGAGGTGGTGGTGATGGATCGGCGCGGCAAAGGCAATGGTTGGTGTTTGCCTGCGGGGCCCTTGCGCGAGCCCGCATCGCGTTTGGCCGCTGCGGATGCAGTGGTCTGGCATCAGCGTTGTGAGAATTTATCTGAAGTTCAGGCCGCGCACCAAGAGCTCATGCTTGACCCCAAGCAACCGAATCATTTTTCATTCAAAAGCTATATTTCCGACGCTTACAGTTTGTTTGACCCAAGCCACCGTTTGCCATTGTCTTTCTTTGGTGGCAAAGACACCTTGGCTTTGGCGGGCATTGCCCAACCCGAGGTGTTTTTTAAAATGCTGCGGGCGCACAATGTGGTTGGGCACACCATGGCTTTGCCTGATCACTTTTCGTTTGATGCGGCATTTGTTAAACTCATGGATTCACGCCATGTGAAATACGTGTTGATGACTGAAAAAGACGCCGTGAAGTACCAGCATGTGATACAAGACAACCCCGAATACCGCGACCGCCTGTGGGTGGTGCCTTTGGAGGTCTTGAATACACCTGAATTGCAGCGTTTAGAAACTTATTTGATTGACCGTTTACAGGGCGTTGAGCATTTGGAGTGAGGGTTTTGCTGGGCTTATGTTGTTGCTCGAAAAATGCAGACGAGTGGCGCGCGATCCAATGCGGTGTTTGCGCACACCGATCCCAATCAATCCAACCATCAAAAATTGAATTGTGGGTGGTTTTGAAAATGTTCAG
>CALMCL010000108.1 GCA_937862905.1 uncultured Burkholderiaceae bacterium
CAGAACTATGAACCACGTGTTCATGGTTCTTTTTTTGCGTCCCAATGATTCGCTCGGGGCGGTACCGAATGTCGATAGATTCGGCATTTACATCAATCGCCTCAATGAAAGTCCCCATGAGTTCGCGGGTCTTTTTCAGTGCTTTTAATGATGTTGGTGAGTGTGGGTAGAATTATCCAATGTGAGTGCGATGGATTGTTGCTGTGATCGCGCTTGGCTTTGTTGTTACCGTGCACTTCAGGTCAAATCGTTCCCCCATTTTTCTTGCATTCTTGGCTTTTGTATAAAAGAAGGTGATGTGACACGGTGTTTTGCCCAGCGCACGATCAATTCCGTGGGCGGTTGAACGCCGCACGTGTGAGTTGTTGGTGGCGTGTTTGTGGGGGCTCATGTGTGATGCCCTGTGAGAAAATGCCTTGATCTTTTGTCAAGGCATTTTTTGCTCATTTTTTAAGCAAAATGTAACTTGGTTCAATCGTGCTTTTGCTATAATACCGAACACTCAAAACATCGCCCTTATTGCGGGCGTTTTTTATTCTAAATGACAACACAGCACGTTACATGCACATTGGTTCCTATCAACTTCCGAATAATCTATTTGTCGCTCCAATGGCTGGGGTGACGGACAGGCCTTTTCGTCAATTGTGCAAAAAGCTTGGGGCGGGTTATGCTGTCTCGGAAATGGCGGCGAGCAATCCGCAGTTGTGGAAGACCGATAAAAGCACGCGTCGTTTGAACCATGAGGGCGAAATTGCGCCCATTGCGGTGCAAATCGCGGGTTCGGATCCTGCCATGCTGGCTCATGCTGCACAATTCAATGTGGATAAAGGTGCTCAAATCATCGACATCAATATGGGTTGCCCTGCGAAGAAAGTGTGTAATGTGGCGGCTGGTTCTGCATTGTTGCGTGATGAACGTTTGGTGGCGAGCATCGTCCATGCGGTTGTGCAGGCGGTGGATGTGCCGGTCACTTTAAAGTTTCGAACGGGTTGGGATCGTGACAATAAAAATGCATTGGCGATTGCGCGGATTGCGGAAGAGGCTGGCATTCAAATGCTGACGTTGCATGGTCGCACGCGTGCGGATGGTTACAAGGGTGCGGCAGAGTATGACACGATTCGTGCGGTGAAGGCGATGGTGCAAATTCCTGTCGTTGCGAATGGTGACATTTCTTCTCCTGCTAAGGCGCGCGAGGTGCTGGATTACACGGGTGCAGATGCAATCATGGTGGGACGGGCTGCACAAGGGCGGCCTTGGATTTTCCGAGAGATTGCCGCGTACTTGGAGGATGGTTCGACAATCTTGCCGCCGACTGTGGATGAAGCCAAAAGTTTGCTGTTGGCTCACTTGCAAGAGCATTATGCTTTTTATGGTGAGCGCACTGGGTTGTTGACGGCGCGCAAACACATTGGTTGGTATGTGCAGGATTTGGTTGGGGGTGAGGATTTTCGTGGTCGCATGAATGCTTTACTCACATTGGATGCTCAATATCAAGCCGTTGCCGATTTTTTTGATGAGTTGGCGACGGATTACAGCCATGTGCCTTACATGAATGACCATGCCGATGCTTGAGTTGTCTGAGTTGTTTGAATTTTGAGTGTGTAGTACGAACAACGCTTTTTACACAACACCTTTTTTTACAGGGTTTTTTAAGTTTTTATTGCATGTGAATGGATTTTGAACGCAGAACCATTCGATTGTATGAAGCTTGTGCAAATGACCTTGTTTTAACTTTTCATATAAAAACAAAACCATGAATACCAGTAGTTTTCAATTGATCAATACAGAAGCATCTCACGATGAGATGGTTGACATCAGTGAGTGCATTCAACATCATTTTAATGTCTACCTTGACGCCCTTGAAGGCGCTGAAGGCGCACAACCCCATGATTTACATGACATGTTGTTGGAGGCCTGTGAAAAACCTTTGCTCGAGTTGGTGATGAAAAAAACCAATGGCAATCAAAGCCTTGCGAGCGATTGGTTGGGCATCAACCGTGCGACATTGCGTAAAAAATTATTGGCGTATGATTTAGACGCAAAAAAATAAAACCCCTTTTATTTATTCTTTTATATATCAAAACCCTTAGGAAACACCATGGTTAAAACCGCTCTTCTTTCTGTGTCTGACAAAACAGGCGTTCTTGAATTGGCACAAGCATTGCACGCGAGTGGCGTGAAATTACTTTCGACAGGGGGGACGGCAAAGCTGTTGGCTGACAATGGCCTGCCTGTGGTCGAAGTGGCCAGCCACACGGGTTTTCCTGAAATGTTGGATGGCCGTGTGAAAACCTTGCACCCAACCATTCATGGTGGTTTGTTGGCGCGTCGTGATTTGCCTGAGCACATGGCGGCGATTGCTGAGCATGGCATCGAAACCATCGACATGCTCGTCGTTAACCTGTATCCGTTCGAAGCCACTGTTGCCAAAGCCGATTGCACGCTTGAAGACGCGATTGAAAACATCGACATTGGTGGGCCTGCGATGGTGCGCAGTGCCGCGAAAAATTGGCGCGATGTGGTCGTTTTGACCGATGCGAATCAATATGCGGACGTGTTGGCCGAGTTGGCCAAGAGAGGTGAAGTGTCCACTGCAACAAAATTTAAATTGTCGGTCGCAGCGTTTAATCGCATCAGCGCGTACGATGGTGCAATCAGCAATTATTTGTCATCGATTGGCGACGACCTCGATGTGAGCCAGCGTGCAGAATATGCAGGTCAGGCCAACAGCCAATTCATCAAAGTGCAAGATTTGCGCTATGGTGAAAACTCACATCAAACCGCTGCGCTGTACCGCGATTTGTACCCAGCACCCGGTTCTTTGGTCACAGCGGTTCAACTGCAAGGCAAAGAGCTCAGCTACAACAACATCGCCGATGCGGATGCCGCATGGGAATGTGTCAAATCATTCGACGTGCCTGCATGTGTCATCATCAAACATGCGAACCCTTGTGGTGTGGCCGTGGGGGCGACCTTGGGGGAGGCGTATGACAAAGCCTTTAAAACCGATTCGACATCCGCTTTTGGCGGCATCATCGCTTTCAATGGCGTGCTTGACGGCGCCGCCGCCGCAGTGGTGGCCAAACAGTTTGTTGAGGTGTTGATTGCAACAGATTACACCGCTGAAGCTTTGGAGGTCTTTAAAGCCAAAACCAATGTGCGTGTTTTGAAAATTGACATGTCTCAAGTTAAAACATCGGGTTCAGCATGGGAGCAAGGCCGCAATGCGCAAGACATCAAACGCATTGGCTCGGGTTTGTTGATTCAAACGGCCGATAACCATGAAATGGACTTGGCGGATCTGAAAGTGGTGAGCGAAAAACAACCGACGGCTGAGCAGTTAAAAGACATGTTGTTTGCATGGAAAGTGGCGAAATATGTCAAGTCAAACGCCATTGTGTTTTGCGCGGGTGGCATGACCTTGGGCGTGGGCGCAGGTCAAATGAGCCGCCTCGACTCGGCCAAAATCGCTGCCATCAAAGCGGAAAATGCAGGTTTGACATTGCAAGGTTCAGCGGTCGCCTCGGATGCCTTTTTCCCATTCCGCGATGGTTTTGATGTGGTTGTTGACCATGGTGCAACATGCGTCATCCAACCTGGCGGTTCGATGCGTGACGATGAGGTGATTGCTGCTGCGAATGAACGTGGGGTGGTGATGGTGTTTACGGGTGTGCGTCATTTCCGTCATTGATTGACTGGGTTTTCCTTTAATTCATTTATACCGCTACACCCATAAAAAACCGCCTTCAAGGCGGTTTTTTATGGCAAATGCCATTCATCGGTGGTGTCTTGAGGTAAACTCTCAGAATGAATTTAAAGGCTTTGAATGGTTTGAAGGGGGAGAAAAATAATGTGGCGCAATAATAAAAACCAACGTTTGCCTGAGCAATTGTTCAAAGTGGTCATGTGGGGCATTGCGGTGTTGTTTGCCGTATTTTTAACAGGGTTGGCGGGTTTGTTGATTGGTGATTTGCCAAAGGCCGGCAATATGCCCGACATCAGCAGTTTTGAGTCAAGTGAGCTGAAGGGTTTGCGTGAGCAACAACGAAGTGCTTTGCAAAAAAATGCAGCGATTCACCAACGTTTAGAGCAAGAAAATTTGGCTTTGAACGATGCGCAAAACCGCTATGATGAGGCCAAGCAAAGTTTTGATGCGTGGGTGCAGACCCGTAAAGCAACGGGTCAATTTGAACAAAATCCGCTCGTTTTACAGCGCACCACACAGCTTGATGGCCTGCGTGAGGCCGTCAGTCGCTCGCGCCAAACCGTTGAGCAATTGCAACATGATGTGTTGAACAATGAGCAGGCTGTTTCAACAGAACGCATGAGTGAACTTGAGCAAGAGGCGCGCGATGCGTACGACACGGCGAGCAATGCCCATGATTTAAAAGTATTTCTGTGGCGTTTGCTGTTGATCCTGCCGGCGTTGTTGCTGGCGGCGTGGTTGTTTGTGAACAAGCGCGGCAGTCGCTACTGGCCGTTCGTGTGGGGCTTCATCTTTTTTGCCTTGGTGGCGTTTTTTGTGGAGCTGGTGCCGTATTTGCCGAGCTATGGCGGTTATGTGCGCTATGTGGTGGGCTTGTTGTTGCTTGGGGTGGGCGGACACTTTGGCATCAAAAAGATGCAGGCATATATGCAACGCAAGCAGGAAGAAGAGCAATCCATGTTGCAAAGCACACAAGAGCAGCGGCGACAAGCGTTTTCATATGAGCAGGCTTTGGGGCATTTGGCCAAAGGGGTGTGCCCCAGTTGTGAACGCCCATTGAGTTCCAGTGAGCCAAATGGTTTGGCTGATTATTGTGTGCATTGTGGTTTGTGTGCGTATAAAAATTGCACGCGCTGCAACACGCGGTGCAGCACTTTTTTTAAATTTTGTTCGTCGTGCGGGAGCGCTTTACAGGCCAAGGATGAGGCACCATCGGGCGGTGTGGTGTGAGAATGAGCGGGGTGCTTTGCTCGCTGCGTGTTTGGTCATTGGAAACTTGGGCTTTTTGTGGGGCGGGCTGTGCCCGCCATTTATTTTTTATGAAATGGTTATAGATGCAATCTTTAACAATGACCCGTCTCCTCGGTATTGACCCTGGTCTGCGTTTCACAGGCTTTGGTGTGATTGACGTGCACAACCACACCATGCAGTATGTCGCCAGTGGTGTGATTAAGGTCGCGGGTGAGGCATTGCCTGAACGCTTGCGTTCTTTGATCGATGGCATTCACGAGGTGATCGGGACGTATCATCCACATGAGTCCGTGATTGAAAAGGTGTTTGTCAATGTCAATCCGCAGTCGACTTTGTTGCTCGGCCAAGCCCGTGGTGCGGCCATCAGTGCTTTGGTGCTGAAAGATTTGCCCGTGCATGAATACACCGCTTTGCAATTGAAGAAAGCCGTGGTTGGTCATGGCAAGGCAAAAAAAGAACAGGTGCAGGAGATGGTCGCGCGCTTGCTTGGCTTGCCGCGTGCACCACAGGCGGATGCGGCGGATGCGTTGGCTGCGGCGATTTGCCATGCGCAAAATCGGGTGCAGTTGGCGATGTTGGGCGAAAAAGGGGCTTTGGTCGGTTTGGGGGTGAAGGGCATGCGCATTAAAAATGGGCGCTTGGTGTCCTTATGAGTGCTTCAGTTGTTGTACCATTGTATGTGCTGGACACGAATGTCTGGCTTGATTGGCTGGTTTTTTCACATAATGCGATACCGCGCTTACAAGCGTTGCAGGCTGTGGGTGAAATTGACATCATTTACGCCGCTGAGATGTTTGAGGAGTTGGCGGATGTGTTGAGTCGGGCGCATTTTAAATTGACACCTGAGCAACAAGTGAATGCTTTGTCTCTCATGCGCGCAGTGGCGCGGGAGGTGCCTGCAAAAGTGCCGACACAGGGGGTGCGTTGCGCGGATAAAGACGATCAGGTGTTCATTGATACCGCATTGGCCTACCATGTTCAGTGCTTGCTGAGCAAAGACAATCATTTGCTGTCACTGCGCAGCCGTGCGGCCAAGTTTAATGTTCGCGTGATGACTTTGGATGCATGGCTGGCACAGTCACCATCGCTCTTGTCGTTGGACGCAAAGTAAAACCCTGTTTTTTCTGTGTTGCGTTTGTTTGAGTATAGAAATTAGAGGTTAGAGATTTTGAGTGCGGAAACTCGCACAAAATCTAGCAAAACCAAGGTTAACCAAAAAAATAACCAACAGATTAATGACCGTTTTTACCCTGTCGATTCTTGTTCAATCCATTTGAAATTTTTTATGAAACAGCTTTCTACCACCATTTTCACCACCATGAGTGCTTTGGCGCAGCAGCACGAAGCCATTAATTTGGGACAGGGCTTTCCTGATTTTGAGGCTGATCCTGCATTGTTGGATGCCGCTTATGCCGCGATGCAGACAGGGCACAATCAATATGCGCCGATGATGGGCACCGCGCAGCTGCGGTCGGCAGTCGCTGGTCTGGTCAAACAGCATTATGGCTTTGAGGCCGATGTGAATCAACACATCACCATCACCTCTGGGGCGTCGGAGGCGCTGTTTTGCGCGATCATGGCGATCACTGAGCCCGCCGATGAGTTGATTATTTTAGAGCCCGCGTATGATCTGTATCGGCCAGCAATTGTGAATGCAGGCGGTGTCCCTGTGGCTGTGAACTTGGTGTTGAATGAGGGGCAAACATTTGTCGTGGATTGGGTGGCGGTGTGTGCCGCGATCACCCCCAAAACCCGTGCCATCATTGTCAATACGCCAAACAACCCGACAGGCAATACATTCACCGAGCAGGATCTGATTGAGTTGGAGCGGCTGGCTGAGCAGCATAACTTGTGGGTCATCAGCGATGAGGTGTATGAGCACATGGTGTTTGATGGGGCTTTGCATCAGTCGGCTTTGCGTCGCCCCGCTTTGGCGGCACGGACGATTCATGTGGCCAGCTTTGGTAAAACGTTGCACGTCACAGGCTGGAAAATTGGTTATGCCATTGCACCCGTTGCGTTGACTCAAGCGATTCGTGCGGTGCATCAGTTCAATACATTTACGGTGGCCACACCGTTGCAGCTGGGCATTGCGATGTATTTGAATGAACATCCTCAGGCAACGTGGGCGTTGCCTGAGTTTTATCAGGCCAAACGTGATCGCTTTCGTGCCGGCTTGACAGGGACGGGGTTGCGTGTGCTGCCTTGCCAAGGCACGTATTTTCAATTGGTCGATTACAGTGGCTTGGCTCGATTCTCCGCGATGAGTGATGTTGAATTTGCGGTGCATTTGACCCAACACATTGGGGTGGCCGCGATTCCTTTGTCTCCTTTTTATGGTGCCCCACCTGCCGATCAAAAACTTGTGCGTTTCTGCTTCGCTAAAAAAGAAGACACATTGACCGCTGCACTCAAGGCTTTGCAGCTTGGGTTGGGTTGATGCGTGCTTGGACAGGCTTTTTTGGGGGAGGCATTGCGCTGTTGTTGAGCGCATGCAATGCTTTCTTGCCGGCGGTGTACACCCCTGTGGCTGAGCCACACGCTGAAGTGGATGTTGATTCGCCGTTGGCGCAAATGGTGTATCGGATTCAGCCGAAAGTGGTGCCGGTGGCGGATGCGTTTGAGCACGATGAGTTGACTGTGCCCCGCAACAAGCTGAAAAAAGGGGAAGAGATGAAGCAAAAACGCCTGAGTTTGCCTGCCAGTTTAGAGGCGTTGACCGCACAAGTGGATGCACAAGCGTCGGGTATTTACCCATTGAGTGATGGTGTGGAGGCGTTTGCGGTGCGCAATGCCTTGGTTAAAAATGCCAAGCACAGTTTGGATCTGCAATATTACAGCCTGCACAAAGGCTTAAGCTCACGCTTGTTGATTCGAGAATTGGTTCGAGCGGCCGATCGTGGTGTGAAAATTCGAATTTTAATTGATGACATGGACACGCTGGGGCGCGACAAGGAGATGACCATTCTTGCCGCGCATGAAAACATTGATGTGCGTATTTTTAACCCCATTCGCCGCCTGCGTGGCACTGTGGTCTCGCGCTGGTTGATGTTTGTTGCCAACATCAACACGCAACACCGCAGGATGCACAACAAAGTCTGGTTGGCCGATGGTGTGTTGGGCATCACGGGCGGGCGGAACATTGGTGATCAATATTTTAATGCCAATGAAAGCGACAACTTCTCAGATCTGGATGTGTTGCTGGGCGGCGCGGCTGTTCAGCAAATGCAGCTGAGTTTTGATGGTTTTTGGAATTCGGCCAAATCCATCCCTGTTGAAGTGTTTGAAAAAGCACCGCAAGCCGACAATGCAAAAGACATTCAAAAAATGATTTTCAGTACCAATGCACTGACGCGCAAAGAGCGCGTGCTTCGTCACCCCTATTTGGCGGCATTGGACGAGGCGGAGCACAATGTGCTGCCCGATGTGTTGCCCAAACTGATGTGGGGGACGGTGGATTTTTACAGCGATGTGCCAGAAAAAATCTCTGAGACCCCGCCGGCCATGGGGGTGCGCATGCCTCACAACAATGTCCAATCGGGTTCTGTTGTGTTTGATGCTTTGATGCCCTATATTTCGGCCGCGCAACATGAGGTCATCATTGCCAACCCTTATTTTTTACCGGGCGACGATGTGGTGGCTTCGCTGTCGAAGCTGGTGGCGAAGGGCGTGACCGTGAAGGTGTTGACCAACTCGTTGGAGTCCAATGATGTGCCTTTGGTCAATGGTCCCTATTCACGCTATCGACTCAAACTACTGAAGGCTGGGGTTCTGTTGTATGAGCTGCGCGGGTTTCCTGATGTTGAGAAAACGCCGCAATGGCGTTTGCCTATTTTCAGTTGGAAAGGCTCTCGGACGGCTTTGCATACCAAAGCGGTGGTGATTGATGGTGTGGTGAGTTTTGTCGGTTCAATGAACCTTGACCCTCGATCCATTGTGTGGAACACCGAGGTGGGGGTGATTTCTAAACAGCCCCAGTTTGCTCAAAGTTTACGCGACATTTTAAGCAATGCCATGTCGTTGGATTACAGTTATACCGTTCGTTTGGATGAGTCGGGGCGGTTGGAGTGGCGCACCCATGGGCGCACTGCTGATGGTGATCAAGGGGGGGCAATTGATCGCAATGTCATCCGCAATACAATCGATAAAAAAACAACCGTTGGCCTTAAGTCAGCCACGGCACCACGAAAAATTGAAATTTTTCAACGTGAGCGAGGGAATTTTTGGCGGCGTTTAGAGCAGAGGGTGGGCGCATGGCTGCCTGAAACATTTTTATGAATTTTTGATGGGCTTTGCATGAGAATTTAGTGAATGGCTGAGCCGCTGGAGTGGGCGTTGCCCCTGAAAATTATCGTTTAAAAATCAACGGCATTTGGGTTTTTGCGTTATCATTATACGTTTTAGAAACGGCGCAAAAAACCGCTGATGTGCCTTGTTCAGGCGGTGCATGGTGTGGCCACATATTTTGTTTTTGAGGCAATGTTGAAGTTAAAACGGCCTTGAGAATTACGAATGATTTGTCGCTCTTTGCAATAGAGCGAAATTACATTGAAATGATGCGATTTTGGCAGATTTTTTTGCAAGTTGGCGAAATGATGTCAAAGGCGTGAGAGACCAATACAAAGGATTGTTATGTTTAATTTTTTTCGAAAATACTTTTCAAACGATTTAGCGATCGATTTGGGCACTGCAAACACCTTGATTTTTGCTAAAAATCAAGGCATCGTTCTTGATGAGCCTTCTGTCGTCGCGATTCGTCATGATGGTAAAACAGGGCGTGCACAGGTGCAGGCCGTGGGTTTAGAAGCCAAACAAATGCTCGGTAAAGTGCCAGGCAATATTGATGCCATCCGCCCGATGAAAGATGGTGTGATTGCTGATTTCAGTGTCACAGAAACCATGCTCAAGCATTTCATCCGCTCTGTGCATGAATCCAATTTGTTCAAGCCCAGCCCGCGCATCGTGATTTGCGTGCCTTGTGGCTCGACTCAAGTGGAGCGTCGTGCCATTCGTGAATCGGCTCAAAATGCAGGCGCATCTGAAGCCTTGTTGATCGAAGAACCAATGGCAGCGGCCTTGGGCGCAGGTTTGCCTGTATTTGAAGCGCGAGGCTCGATGGTGGTCGATGTCGGTGGCGGTACAACCGAGGTGGGCGTGATTTCCTTGGGTGGCATGGTGTACAAAAACAGTGTGCGCGTGGGCGGTGATAAATTTGATGAAGCGATTGTCAATTACATCCGTCGCAACTACGGCATGTTGATTGGTGAGCCCACCGCTGAATTGATTAAAAAACAAATTGGAACGGCTTTCCCTGGCGCAAACGTCATGGAAATCGAGGTCAAAGGTCGCAATTTGGCTGAAGGCGTGCCTCGCAGTTTCACCGTTAATTCCAATGAAATCTTAGAGGCCTTGTCTGAGCCGTTGAATGCGATTGTGTCGACGGTAAAAATTGCCTTGGAGCAAACACCACCTGAGCTCAGCTCAGACATCGCGGAAACGGGTATCGTCCTCACGGGTGGTGGCGCTTTACTGAAAGACCTTGATCGCTTGTTGCAAGAAGAAACAGGCTTACCCGTCTATGTGGCTGAGGAGGCCTTGACTTGTGTGGTGCGTGGCTCAGGCATGGCGCTCGATTACATCGAAAAACTCCCATCGTTGTTCTCGTACGAATAATTCATTGACGCACAGCAAGTCAGTCTGAGGCATAGCGCGTCATGAAAAAAGATTATCAATTGTTTCGCCGTACCACACCCACGTGGGTACGGCTGGCACTTGCCAGCAGTTTGGCCATTGTTTTGATGGCCGCTGATGGCAAAGCGCGTCGTCTTGAACCGCTTCGAAATGTGGTGGGTGCAGCTTTGGGTTTGGTGCAACAACCTTTGCATGCCGCCCAAAGTTGGGTGAACGACACCTTCAATCACGCCTATGACTTGCAGAGTCTGGCGTTGAACAACCAAAAACTCACTGCCACCAATCAAGAATTGGCCGCTCGCATCACCCAACTGACGCAATACGAGCGCGACAACGATGCTTTACGCGCGCAGTTGGATTTAAAAAATAAGCTGACCACCCCGTCCATTGCGGCACAGGTGTTGTATCAAGTGGTTGATCCTTATGCACGTAAGTTGGTTTTGAGTAAAGGCAGCAATGATGGCATCATTGCTGGTCAGCCTGTGATCACCGCTCAAGGTTTATTGGGGCAGATCACGGATGTCACACCCCTGACATCGGAGTTGACTTTGGTGCTGGACACCAAAATGACGGTTCCCGTACAGCTACAAAACGATCCCAATGTGCGTGGTTTCATTTCAGGTCACACCAATGAGGGTTTGTTGTCTTTGCGCTTTTTCAGTGCGGAAGTGCCTTTGAAAGTGGATGATGTGTTGGTGACGTCGGGTAAAGATGGTTTGTACCCAGAGCATTTGTCTGTTGGTCGGGTCAGCCAAATTGAAAGTGCGGGTGAAAATGGCCAGTCTACGATCACCGTGGTGCCAACTGCTGAAGGCATGTCAGCGCGTTATGTTCTGGTCTTGCAGGTGGTCGATGTGACCAATATGGCCAAACGCAGCAAATTACAAACAGAACAAGTTGAGCAAGACGCCATGCCAGATACACTTGGTTCACGTGCCCGTGCGCAAGCACAAGAAAAGCAACAGGCTCAAGGGAAAAAATAAAAATGCGCATTGAACAATGGTTGGGTGCAGTGAAGGCGCGTGTGGTTTGGGTCACGCTGATTGCAAGTTGGGCATTGTCATTTTTGACGGTGCGCCAAACCGTGTGGTTGGACTGGATGGGGTTTGTGCTGTTGTTTTGGACGGTTTATCAGCCTGGTCGCATTTCGCTTGTGTTGGCTTTTGTCATGGGCATTTTGATGGATGTTCAACAGACATCGATTTTGGGTGAGCACGCTTTGATGTATGTCTGGTTGGTGTATGGTATGCGCCTGTTGTCTCCTCGTTTGCAGTTTGCCTCTGTGTTCCTGCAAGCCTTGTATGGCACAACCCTGATGCTCGCCATGCAGTTGGTCCGCGCTTTTTTCCATTTGTTGGCTGGACACACTGTGGATGTGTTGCAAGTGGGTTGGGTTTTCTTGGGTACTTTGGCGTGGATGTTGCTCGCATGGATGCTGACGCGTGGCGCTCAATCCAAAACCATGGGGTCTTGGGTGGCACACTAGCTTTTGTTTTGAATATGCTTTTATTATAAAATATAACACCTCACACAGCGGCCATCGGATGTCAGGGTAATGGCGATAACATGAATTTCGATAACTCAAATAATACCTCACAGCAAGAGCTGTTTAAACGACGATTGATGGTTGCTCAATTGTTGGTTTTTGTGTGTTTCAGCGCCTTGGTGGCGCGTTTTGTTTATTTGCAAGTGGTTCGCCACGAAGCCTTTGACATCAAAGCTGAAAGCAATCGCACGTCGATGGTGCCTGTCGCGCCGGAGCGTGGTTCGATTTTCGATCGTTGGGGGGTGCCGATGGCGAGAAACTCCGAGGGGTTTTCGCTGGAGATTACGCCCGATGATTTGCCCAAATTGGATCCCAAAGAAAAAGAAGCCGATACCATCGCACGCACCATTGAGCAGATCAAGCAGTACATTGAAATCACCGATGCGGACCTGAAAAGTTTCAAAAAAATCAAAGAAGATGCACAAGCGCATGATTCCATTCCCATTCGTTTGAAAATGACGGAGCAGGAAGTGGCTCGCTTCTCTGTTGAACAATACCGTTTTAAAGGCGTTGAGATTAAAAAGCGCAGCTTCCGTGAGTATCCCAACGAAGGGATGGGGGTGCATGTGGTGGGTTATGTGGGGCGGTTGAATAAACAAGACAAAGCCCGATTGGAGGAGGAGCAGCTCAGTGACACTTATCGCGGCACCTCACAAATCGGTCGAACGGGGATTGAGCAAAGCTATGAATCCATCTTACATGGCAAGGCGGGCTATCAAATGCTGGAAGTGTATGCGGGCGGTCAAAGCTTACGCGAACTGGGCAGTGAGCCTGCAGTCAATGGCCAAAGCGTTAAATTGACCATTGATGCTTACATGCAATCGGAGATAGAAAAAGCGTATGCAGGTCGTCGTGGTGCGTTGGTGGCCATTGAGCCCTCAACGGGGCAGGTGCTCGCTTTTGTGAGCTCGCCCACTTACAACCCTAAACTGTTTCTTGATGGCATTTCTGATGAGGATTGGAAAGCACTCAATGAGTCCAAAAATAAACCCATGTTAAACCGTGCTTTGCGTGGGGGCTATCCGCCAGGTTCAACCTACAAGCCTTTTATGGCTTTGGGGGCTTTGCATTCGGGTGCACGCGACCGAAATATGGTGATGCAGGATGGCGGGATTTATGTGTTTGGCGGTCATAAATACCGCGATGCAACGGGTGGGCGCGGGCATGGTGCGGTCAATATGTTCACTTCAATTGCGGTGTCCTCTGACGTGTATTACTATGATTTGGCATACCGAATGGGTGTTGATTTGATCCACCAAGAAAGCTCGCGTTTTGGCTTTGGTCAAAAAACAGGCATTGATTTGATTGGTGAATCAGCGGGTTTATTGCCATCCAGTGAGTGGGCGATGAAACGTGAGAAAAAAGAATGGTCTCCAGGGCGCAGCATCAATCTAGGCATTGGGCAAGGTGAAAATGTTTTCACCATATTGCAATTGGCCAACGGCGTATCCACGATTGCCAATGGTGGTGTGCGCATGAAGCCTTATTTGCTTAAATCAAAAATGGACGCCGTGAGTGGTCAGGAGGTGGAAACGCAGCCGCAGGTGGCTTTGGATTTGCAAATCCCTCCAGCGGACATTGATCTGATTCGTCGAGCCATGGTGCAAGTGAATATTTCAGGTACAGGTCGCGGCATTTTTAATGATTTGCCCGGGCAAGTGGCCGGTAAAACGGGCACAGCGCAGGTGTTTACTGTGGCACAAAACTCGACCTACAAGCAAAGTGTGAAAGGCGAGTTCTCTCGGGATCACTCGTTGTACATTGCGTTTTACCCCGCGGATAATCCAAAAATTGCGGTTGCGGCGATTGTTGAAAATGGTGGGTTTGGTGCTTCAGCAGCAGCACCTGTGGTGCACCGTGCATTGCAAGCGTTTAATGAGTCACAGGCGGGTAAACGTTTCAACACCCCAACCATCATGAATCCAAATGCGGCTGTGGCGGCTTCAACGATCAAGTCGGATTCTAAGAATACAGACACAACACAGGTTAAAAAGCCATGAGATTGAGTGCTCAGCCCCAGTTGTCGGGCCTTCGTAAAGTATTTGCCCCGCTGGATGGGGTCATGATTTTTGTTTTGATATTGATCGCTGCATTGAGCGTCGTGACGATGTACAGTGCATCATCGGATATTCCTGATCGCTTTCCCGATCACATTCGAAACCTCGTCATTGGCTTTTTTGTGATGTTGACTTTTGCATACATTCCACCGCAGTGGTTGATGAAAGTGGCAGTGCCGCTCTACGCGCTGGGTGTTGTGCTGTTGATTGGGGTGGCTGTTGTTGGGCAGACCCGCTTGGGGGCAAAGCGTTGGTTGAACGTCGGCATCGTGATTCAGCCATCCGAGTTGCTGAAAATTGCGGTGCCACTGATGCTGTCGTATTATTTTCACCTCACCGGTGTGATCAGCGGCAAACGGGCATGGACTGCATTTGGTCTTGCCGCATTGCTTTTGTTGGTGCCTTTTTTGTTGATTGCCAAACAGCCCGATTTGGGCACTGCATTGCTGGTGGTGTTTGCGGGTTCTTATGTGATTTTCTTCGCAGGCCTGAGTTGGAAGGTCATTGTGGGGCTTTTGACCACAGCGGTGGTCAGCTTTCCAATCATGTGGCAATTTTTAAAACCGTATCAACGCACACGCATTGAAGTGTTGCTTAATCCAAGTTCTGATCCCCGTGGCGCAGGCTTCCACATCCTTCAAGCGGAGACTGCAATTGGCTCAGGGGGCTGGCTGGGCAAGGGTTTTGAGCAGGGCACGCAAACCCATTTGAAGTTTTTACCAGAGCGCAGTACGGACTTTTTGCTGGCGGTGTTGTCGGAGGAATTTGGCCTTATTGGAGTATTGTTATTGCTTGTGTTATACTCTGTTCTCATTTTTCGTGGCTTGTCGATTGCACATGGCGCGTCCACGAGGTTTGAACGTCTGCTGGCAGGCGCCATCACCATGATTATATTCACATATGCTTTCGTCAATATGGGGATGGTGGCAGGGATGTTGCCAGTGGTTGGAGTGCCACTGCCGTTCATGAGTTATGGCGGAACTGCGTTAATTACCTTAGGCGTAGGTTGTGGCATGTTAATGAGTGTGCGCCACCATCGAATCAGATGATGCACACTTGCGGGTAAGACGACCTCCTATAATAATAACGATCAGTCTAAAACCCCGTCTACAAGGAGTAGGACGGTATGATTCGTTTGAAAATACGCAAGCGCATTGCGCTCGCAGTCAGTGTCACAGCATTCGCAGCAGTTGGATTTACAAGTGCGGTGACCTCTGCAAAAGAAATGGTAACCCCCAATATGGTGGTTGCCGATTACCCAGTAAACGGGCCAACATCATTTGGATACAAGGCGCCAAGCGCTAAGGTGCAGAAAACCAGTTTTGCACCTACGGACGCTAGGTTACGCGCTTTACAAACAGGTGTGGCCTCGTATTACGGTCCAGGGTTTCACGGCCGACGCACGGCAAATGGCGAGACATTTAACATGAACGCCTTAACCGCTGCCCATCGAACCTTGCCGTTTGGAACCCGATTGAAGGTCACGAACCTGAACAATGGTCAAAGTGCCATTGTTCGCGTGAATGACCGCGGACCTTATGTCGGTGGTCGTGTGATTGATTTATCGGTTGCTGCAGCCAAGCAGATCGGTTCAACAAGTTCAGGTACTGCGAGAGTGAAACTGGAAGTGGTTGAGCAGTAAGCAAGGTTGTGCACATGGATCCATGCACATCATCAAACGCCGCCCTTAGGGGCGGCGTTTTTTATGGGGCGTGGCATTAAATGGGATCGGCTTTGGAAATAAAAGGGCTTGTGTGCCTTACCCCAGTTGGAGCGCTTGCATGCTTTCAAAGTTACAAGGGCAATGGTTGATCGGGTCGATGAACGCAATTTTTTTTGCCAATAATTGCAAGGGGTGGTGGTAATCGTCGGCCTGTTTGGGTTGGCTCAATGGGTAAAAGGCATCGTTGATGATCGGCATGCCGAGGCTGGACATGTGCACACGAAGCTGGTGTTTTTTGCCCGTTAAGGGCTCCAATTGATACAAACTCAATGTATCGTTTGATTTCATTAAACTGATGCGTGTTTCACTGTTGGCTTCACCTTCAACCTCACGCATGATGAAAAATTGGTTGGCCTCCACCAGACGGCTGCGATAAACCAATGGAAAAATCAGGTTTGGTTGTGTTTTGGCAATGGCGTGGTAGGTTTTATGAACGACCCGTTCGGCAAATAATTGTTGATAGACGCCACGTGTCGCGCTGTTTTTTGAAAATAAGATCACCCCTGCTGTGTCACGATCCAGTCGATGGATGGGAGACAATGTGGGGTTGTTGAATCTCTGACGCAATCGGGTGAGCAGTGTTTCTTTCAGGTACATGCCCGATGGGGTGACAGGTAAAAAATGTGGTTTATCGACCACCAACAGGTGCTCTGTTTCGTGCAGCACGGTTTCAAAAAAAGGTATTTTCTCCTCATCGGCGATTTCACGGTAGTAATACAGACACATGCCCGCCTGATAATGTCTGTTTGAAGCCATTCGCTCCTTGTTTGATGAAATGACTTCACCTTTGTCTAAGCGGTTGCGCCAAACGCTGGCGGACACATTAGGAAAACGTTCTAATAAAAAGTCCATGAGGGTGAGCCATGGGCCTGTAGGCAGCCAAACCACGCTTGGATTGATGCCGTCTCTTGGAGGCAAAGGAGGAGCCAGAAAATCATTCATGTTTTCAGTGTACGGATTATTTCTTCGATGGGCAAGCGATGCATTGAAACATGATCGTTGAAATTGAATGATCTTCACTTATTTGGCGTGTGTCCGGTGCGTATTTGCACCATCTCGACTTGGAAATTCCGTTAAAATGACATGGGAGTTGTACATTCAAAAAAAGTAACTGCTTTTTTTGTGAGAGAGAAGATGATTGGTATTTTATTGGTGACGCATACACCCTTGTCCGCTGCTTTTTTAGCTGCGGCCACCCATGTGTATAAGAAAGCACCTGACCATGTTCGTGCGCTGGATGTGATTGCCGACCAAGACCCATATGAGGTCAATGAATTGGTCGCGCAAGCACTGCTGGAGTTGGATGATGGCGATGGTGTATTGATTTTGACGGATATTTGTGGGGCAACCCCAGCCAATTGTGCACAGCGCATGGCCAATTTAAGTTCAAACACCCGTTTGATTTATGGTTTGAATGTGCCCATGTTGCTGCGCGCATTGAATTATCGTCATTTGCCTTTGGTGCAAGTGGTTGAAAAAGCTGTAGACGGTGGTAAAAATGGGGTGGCGAGTTACGCAGATGAAACCTCAATGTCAACTTGTGCGCAATGATGCCTTTGGGTGCATTGCGGCTGTTAGGGAATGAAAAGAAGGAGGCTGTGCTCGGTCATTCATGACTTGAGTGACATCGGCCTTCAGACGGAAAGCCACAAAGCGGTTTTCACTGTTTTTGATAAAGGATTGTATGATTCAAGAAGAAACAACCATTGTGAATAAACTGGGTTTGCATGCACGTGCTTCGGGTGTGTTGACCCAAACAGCAACCAAATTTAAAAGTGAAATTTGGATCACACGGAATGGCCGTCGCGTCAATGCCAAATCAATCATGGGTGTGATGATGCTGGCAGCAGGTAAAGGCTCGGTGGTGACGATTGAAACCGATGGCGAAGATGAAACCCCTGCAATGGAAGCTGTGCTTGCCTTAATTGCCAATAAGTTTGGTGAAGGGGAGTAACTCGTGACGTTCAGCATTCATGGGATTGGTGTCAGTGAAAAAATTGCGATCGGTAAAGCGCATTTGCTCGCTCACGTCAGTTTGGAGGCGCCCCATTATTTGATCGCTTCTGACCGCATTGATGCTGAAATAAAACGCTTTGAAGCAGCGGTTCGTGATGTGCAAGAAGAATTCGTTTTACTGCAAGAAGGCTTGGATGACGATGCACCATATGAAATGAGTGCCATGCTGCAAGTGCACGCCATGATCGCTCAAGACAACATGCTGATTGAAAACCCGAAAACCCTCATGCGTGACAAACGCTACAATGCAGAATGGGCATTGTCAGCGCAAGTGAATGAGTTGGTGGAGCAGTTCGAGGCTTTTGAAGACCCTTATTTGCGTGAACGCAAACAAGATGTCATGCAGGTGGGCACGCGCATCATGCGATCCATTCGAGAGCACGCGGGTTTGGTCATTGAAAACAATGTTCGGCCTCAAGCCTTTGACGATGACATGATTTTGGTGGCGCACGACATCACGCCTGCGGACATGTTGCAATTCAAAGACCGCGCCTTGGCTGGGTTTATCACCGATCTGGGCGGGACGACCAGCCATACAGCGATTGTTGCCCGTGGTTTGGGTGTACCCGCTGTTGTGGCCACAGGTCAAGCCCGAGACCTCATTCGAGAAAATGAATGGGTCATCATTGATGGTGCCAATGGCGTGGTGTTGGTGAACCCTGATGAGTTGTTGCTGAATTATTACCGAGGCTTACAGGTTGAACAGCACATCCATCAAACCAGTTTGGGCAATCTGGTGTACCAGCGTGCCGAGACTTTGGATGGCAGCGAAATCAAGTTGATGGCCAACATTGAGTTGCCCAGTGATGTGCAGGCCGTGCAGCAGGTCGGTGCTGATGGTGTGGGTTTGTTCCGCAGCGAGTTTTTGTTTCTGAATCGCTTGCACTTGCCCGAAGAGGAAGAGCAATTCGTTGCTTACAAAACCGTTGTGGCTGCATTGGTGGGGCAGCCTGTGACCATTCGAACGCTTGACATTGGCGCGGATAAAAACTTGGCCACTGATGATTACGTCACCCCACTGAATCCAGCCCTTGGATTGCGTGCCGTGCGTTACAGTTTGGCGCATCCTGACATGTTTTTAACGCAGTTGCGGGCGATTCTGCGTGCCTCGGCATACGGCAAAATTAAAATTTTGCTGCCCATGATCAGTAGTTTTGAACAACTGCAACAGGCGCTCAATTTGTATTATAAAGCGCGCGAGCAGTTGACTGAAAAAAACATCCCTTTTGACCGCAGCATTCAGGTGGGCATCATGGTTGAGATTCCATCGGCTGTGATTATTTTGCCCGTACTGTTGCCTTTGATCGATTTTGTGTCCATCGGCACCAACGATTTGACGCAATACACCTTGGCGGTTGACCGTGGTGATGCTGAGGTCACTCACTTATATGAAGAAACGCATCCCGCAGTATTGCGCTTGATTTTCAATACCATTGACTTGTGTCGCCGCGCGAAAAAGGGCGTTTCAGTGTGTGGCGAGATGGCTGGCGATGCCAAGCTGACGCGCTTGCTGCTTGGCTTTGGTCTGCGTGAATTTTCGATGCAGCCTGCACAGATTCTGAGTGTCAAAGAGCGTGTGCTCAAAGCCTCTTCTAAAAAAAGCAGAAAAATCGCTGAAGATGTGTTGCTTCAATATGAACAAGCCAAGATTCGACAGCGGATCAAAGACTTGAACCAAAAACCGCATTGAGGGAAAAAGACAGAAATCAACCCACTGTTTCCGTGATCGATGTGTTGTGTCGGCAGGTGTTGATGAAATGTATGTCGATTGACATCCAAAAGTGAAATGCGACATGTGTTTTTAAATGCCAAGCCACTTGAAACTTGAACACTCGTTGAACAAATGGGCTATCCAACCGCTTTCGATTCACACATGAAGCACGGCCTCGAATCACTTTACACCACATGCTTGCCGTGTGAAACCCAATCCACCACTTCAATCTAACGATTGAATTTAAATGTTTAATAAACCATGACTGAAAAAAATACCGCAACACACACAGAACACCACGCTGAGACTGTATCCAATTTCATCCGTCAAAAAATTGAAGCCGATGCGGCGCAACACAAATATGACCGTGCAGGCTTGCCGCCGATCATCACCCGCTTTCCACCAGAACCGAATGGTTATTTACACATCGGTCATGCAAAAAGCATTTGCATTAATTTTGGCCTCGCGCAAACTTATGGGGGGCGCTGCAACCTGCGTTTCGATGACACCAACCCTGAAAAAGAATCAACGGAGTATGTTGACTCAATTAAAAGCACCGTGAAATGGTTGGGATTTGATTGGGCGGATGCGACGGGTGAACATTTGCACTATGCATCCGATTACTTTGAGCAACTGTATGTTTTTGCAGAAAAACTCATCGAAGCCGGTCACGCCTACATTGACAGTCAAGATGCGGACACCATTCGTGCTCAGCGCGGTCAATTGCATGAAGCGGGACAAAACTCCCCTCATCGTGATCGCCCAACGGCCGAGTCTTTGGATCTCTTCCGTCGCATGAAAGCAGGTGAGTTTAAAGAGGGCGAGCATGTCTTGCGTGCCAAAATCGACATGGCCTCATCATTCATCGCCATGCGAGACCCTGTGATTTATCGCATTCGTTTCGTGCATCACCACCGCACGGGTGATGCGTGGTGCATTTACCCATTGTACGATTTCACCCACTGCATCTCCGATGCAATTGAGCAAGTCACTCATTCGCTGTGCACACTGGAATTTGAAAACAATCGCCCTTTGTACAATTGGGTGCTGGCGCGGTTGGTCGAAGTGGGCGCACTTGAGCAACCACTGCCTGAGCAAACCGAATTCGCTCGCCTCAATTTGACCTACGCCATCACCAGTAAGCGCAAATTGCTGCAATTGGTCGAAGAGAACTTGGTCGATGGTTGGGATGATCCGCGCATGATGACCCTCGTCGGCATTCGCCGTCGTGGCTTCACGCCCGAATCGATCCGCCTGTTCTGTGAACGCATCGGTGTATCAAAAGCCGACTCATGGATTGACATGAGCGTATTGGAACAAGCGGTGCGTGATGATTTGGACGAAAAAGCCCCGCGTGCGGTCGCGGTGCTCAAGCCATTGAAACTGATCTTGGACAATTATCCCGTTGACCATGCTGAACCGTGCAAAGCCCCTGTTCACCCGCACCATCCAGATATGGGCGAGCGTCATTTTGAGCTGACTCGCGAGTTGTGGATTGAGCAAGATGATTTCATGGCTGAGCCTGTCAAGGGGTTTTTCCGCTTGTTTGCTGGCAACAAAGTGCGGCTGCGTTACGGTTTCGTCATCGAGTGCACTGGATTTGACACCGATGAACATGGCAACGTCACGGCCGTTCACGCCAATTACTTTGCCGACAGCAAAAGCGGTACTGAAGGCTCAAACAACTACAAAGTCAAAGGCAATATTCACTGGTTGTCCGATGTTTCTGCAGTCCCTGCTGAGATCCGAGTGTACGATCGTTTGTTCAACGACGCGCACCCCGATGCCGGTGGCAAAGACTTCTTGCAAGCCCTCAATCCCGATTCCAAACACATCACGCAAGGCATGGTGGAGCAAAGCATTGCCAATGCCGCGGCTGAAACGCATTTTCAATTTGAACGTCACGGCTATTTTGTGACCGATAAAGTTGATTCGAAAGCTGCTGGATTGGTGTTTAATCGGATTGTCGGGTTGAAGGACACGTGGCAAAAACGCTGATGAAATGGGCTCGCGCAGTCCAGCGGGATTGCGTAGACCCCACAGATGAGCGTGATTGTGCCAAAGTGTATTGTGAATGAAAGGATAAAACCCGCTCAGTTGTGCTGGTTGAAATTGTGTTGATTGAAATTGGCTTGATTGAAGGTGATTGTTTGACCTCACACAAACCAGTGCAGGAGGCTGTAGGTGTTATTTAGGGTCGTGAATGGTCACACTCGGTAGGCAGGTGAACTGTTTACCTTTTGATGAGGTTTTTGATCACCTGTAGTGGCTTTGGACGCGATCGTGACACATGTGTTCTGAAGGAGGAGAGGTTAAATGAAATTATTGTGGACTAAAATCATGCTGTGCATGGTGTGCGCCTGTTCATCTCTGGCCTTTGCAAATGATGGGGTTCGACATGGCCCAATCGAGCTGAAAAAAGAAACAAAAAACCAGCGTGTCAAAGGGGCGATTAAAGGGTATCAATTTGTTGATTATGCCCTTTCAGCCAAGGCTGGGCAGCGTTTAAACATCCGCTTACAGACCACAAATGCATCGGCCTATTTTAATGTCCTGCCTCCCAACAGTGAAACGGCTGTGTTTGTCGGTTCAACCTCAGGTGATCAGGCCAAGCTCACTTTGGCAGAGGGTGGTGTTTACACGATTCGCGTTTACCTAATGCGCAGTGCGGCACGGCGAAATGAGATGGCACGGTATGGTTTGGCTGTGAAACAGATGCGTGATTCATCGCTGGTGTCATCACAAGATGAAACATCATTTGACCAGATGTTGAGTTTACAAGGGATTCGTTTTCATGTGAGCGTTACACATCAGGGGGCCGTCAACACTTTGCGCATTGTGCCGTCGGGTTTGAAATTGGATAATTCACCTATTGTTAAGACCATTGATGGCACTGTGACTGGAGCCGAGGTGGCGGATTTGAATGTGGATGGCTCGCCCGAATTGTATGTGTATGTGACTTCTGCGGGCAGTGGTTCATATGGCTCGGTGGTGGCTTATGCGGCCAATCACCGTCAATCATTGAGTGAAATTTATCTTCCGCCTGTGACAGACAATAAAAAATGGGCGCAAGGTTATGCGGGCCATGATGAGTTTTCTGTCGTTGAAAACACACTTGTGCAACGTTTTCCAGTTTATAAAGACACGGACACCCATACCAAAGCCTCAGGTGGCATGCGCCAGCTCCAGTACAAACTCAAATCTGGTGAAGCCGTTTGGCAGCTTAGGCTTGATCGCGTTGAGACATATGAAATGCAAATGGCACATTAAACAGTACAAAAACGCAAGTGGTGCAAAAGTGAAAAAACTGCTGCGTCTTGCTTGTTGTCCTGCTCAAACAGCCACTTGAAGCACATGCATGCTTTGACAAGCTCAGCGCAAGAAACCGAGGTTGATTGAGCGGGTTTTGTTTTGCGATTAAGTTTTTTAATCTGATTAACCTTATTAACCCATTGATTGAACGACATGAGAACTGACATCCAGCATGGCATCCAACGTTTACTCGACACGCAACAACGCCAAATCCTTGGCATCGTCGGCGCACCAGGGGCTGGAAAATCGACGCTGGTTGCGCACATTGTTGAGCATTTTGGCTCACAGGTGGTGGTCTTGCCGATGGATGGTTTTCATCTGGCGGATGCAGAGTTGCGTCGCTTGGGGCGCGACCAGCGCAAGGGGGCGCCGGATACCTTTGATGCGGCCGGTTTTGTGTCGTTGTTGTCACGTGTGCGCGATCAGACGGATGACGTGATTTATGCGCCTGAGTTTGACCGCAGTTTAGAGGCGGCGATTGCGGGCAGCATTGCGATTTCACCTGAAACGCCTCTGGTCATTGCTGAGGGCAATTATTTGTTATTGCAAACAGGCGCGTGGCGGCATGTGCGTCCTTTGCTGGATGCTTCTTGGTATGTCGATGTGGATGAGGCGTTGCGCGTGCCTCGTCTGATTGAGCGTCATGTGAAATTTGGGCGTACACCAGAAGCGGCGCGGGCGTGGGTGATGGCGAGTGATGAACCCAATGCGCGTTTGATTGAGCAATGCAAGCCATTGGCGGATTGGTTGGTGCCTTGGGCGTGATGCCTTTTGCGATGGTTTTGCTTTCAGGGTGTTTCGTCTTCAACCTTACATGAGGGTGATGACATGCGAAAGTTCTTTGTGCCCGCCCCCATGCCCTTGCGGAGATGTGTTTGGGCTCATTTTTTGTACGCATGCCTTAGCATGTCCTATGCATGTCTTCTCACGGCAGCGCGTGAGAGCGAGCAAACTCGGTCATGAACCGTTTATTTATTCCTCATTTGATCCCTCATTGATTTCTTTATGGAGGCATGGGTCGGATCAATGCCTCTAAGGCGGCGATTGGAGCAAGCCCTGCGTCGCCTTGATGAATTCACACTTAAAATTTTACCTATGAAAACACCGCATCACTTGGTTGAAAAATACAATGTCGCAGGCCCACGTTACACGAGTTACCCGACGGTGCCATATTGGCAGGAGGCTGATTTTAATACGGCGGTTTATTTAAAAAATGCCATTGACACCTTTAAAACCAGCAATGCCAATCAAGGGGTGAGTTTGTACATTCACCTGCCCTATTGTGAAAGCCTGTGCACTTTTTGTGCATGCAATCGGCGCATCACGCGCAAGCATTCGGTTGAGGCGCGGTATATTGCTGCGTTGTTGAAAGAGTGGCGCATGTATGTCGACCTGTTGGCGCAGCATTCAAGCGAGCCGCCGCGCATTCGAGAAATTCATTTGGGCGGTGGAACGCCGACATTTTTCAGTCCAGAACATTTGACAGCGCTGATCAATGGTTTGTTCGAGCATGCCGAGCGTGCTGAGGGGCATGAATTTAGTTTTGAAGGGCACCCAAACAACACGACCCGCGAACACCTGCAAGCCTTGTACGACTTGGGTTTTCGGCGGGTGAGTTTCGGTGTGCAGGATTATGATGCCAAGGTGCAAACGGCCATTCATCGGATTCAACCATTTGAACAGGTGCAGCGTGTGCATGACATGGCGCGTGAGATCGGTTACACCTCGATCAGCCATGACCTTGTTTTTGGTTTGCCACACCAAACCATCGCTTCTGTTGAGGCCACAATTCGCAAGACGGCTGAGTTGACTCCTGATCGCTTGGCATTTTACAGTTATGCACATGTGCCGTGGATCAAAGGCAATGGCCAGCGCGGGTTTGATGAAGCCGATTTACCGAGCGGTTCTGTGAAGCGTGCTTTGTATGAACTGGGCAAGGATCTGTTCGATGACATGGGTTATGTGGAAGTGGGCATGGATCATTTTGCCCGCACGACGGACAGTTTATGCATTGCCATGCGTGAAGCGAGGCTGCATCGCAACTTCATGGGGTATACCGAAACCAATACGCAGCTGATGATTGGCCTTGGGGTGTCGTCGATTTCGGATGCGTGGTCGGGCTTTGCTCAAAATGAAAAAGATTTGGACGATTATCTGGCGCGTATTGAGGCGGATGAATGGCCGATTCAACGCGGTCACCTACTGACCGAGGAAGACCTCGTTGTGCGTCAGCACATCTTGAACATTATGTGCCGTATGCACACCGATTGGTCCGATGAGGCGATGCGCATTGCTGAGTTGCCTGAGGTCATTGCGCGACTTGAGGAAATGCGTGTCGATGGCTTGTTGGTTTTAACCGACAACAGCCTCACCGTGCTTGAGTCAGGACGACCATTTATTCGTAATATTGCAATGGCTTTTGATGTGCGGTTGTGGGCGAAGCAGCCTGAGACGCGCTTGTTTTCGATGATGATTTGACGATGATGGTTGAGATGGTAGGGTTGAGATGAATGGATCCAATATTTGCAGGTTGTGTAATCAAGAGGAGGATCTATGTACGGCATGATATTACTGCTTCATGTTTTGGGGGCGATGGTTTGGACGGGCGGGCATTTGGTGCTCACCTTGACGGTGTTGCCACGGGCATTAAAGGAAAAATCCGTTGAGCAGCTGTCACGCTTTGAGTCGGGGTATGAGCGCATTGGCATGCCCGCGTTGTTACTTCAGGTGTTGACCGGTGTGTGGTTGGCGCATCACATGTTGCCCGATGTCGGTCAGTGGTTGGCGTTCAATAACCCTGTGGCTCGGTTGATTGCGGTCAAGTTGTTGTTGCTCACCATCATGGCCGCTTTTGCAGTTCATGCGAGGTTTCGTGTCATTCCCACATTGTCGGCCAACAATTTAACAGTCATGGCTTGGCACATTGTTCCTGTGACGCTGATTTCTGTTCTGTTTGCTGTTATTGGGGTGTCGTTTAGGACGGGCTGGTTTTACTGAGTTTCATCGCTCGCCGCAACTGTTGTGCTGAGTTAAAACCCACCCGATAGGCGAGCTCTTCTTGGCTGTGCCGCCGTTCTGAGTTCAATTGTTGCGCGAGACCGACTCGGATTTTACGCAGGTATTCATGTGGCAATATCCCAGCCTCTTGCTTGAACAATCGTGTCAAATGTCGGGGGCTAACGCAGGCCACGTCGGCCATGTCATTTTTATGCCACGGGTGTGTGGGGTTGGCGAGCATGGCGGTTTGCACGCGATGCACCACAGGGTGAATGTGGTTGCGGTGTTGCAGCAATGGTGATGGTTCTGGATCAAGGCTGGCTCGGCGTTGATAGACCACCATGTGTTGCGCGACGCTGGCAGCACAGTGGGCATTTGTGGTTTTTTCGATGTAGCGTAAAGTCACATCCAGCCCAGCGGTCACGCCTGCACTGGTCATGATGTGTCCATCTTCGACGTACATGTGGTTCATTTCCACCACTGCGGTGGGTTCGATGCGACGCAGGTCGTCATAATGGGCATGGTGCGTGGTGCAGCGCTTGTGTTTAAGTAAACCCGCCATTGCCGCTAAAATGCTGCCCGCACAAATACAAATCAAGGGCTGCTTGATGGGCAATGTGCGCAACCACGCGGCCGTGACTGAGGTGGATGTTGCATCCTCGTTCCAATCTCCCGCCGTTCCAGGCACGATGACCACGGCATCAATTGGCAGCTGGGGTGGTAATGGTTGTATGTTCATCAACGCAAGTCCAATGGACGTGTTGATTTGAGGTGTCGTGCCAATAAAATGCAATTTGAATTGCACATCATCTTGAAATCGATTACTGTACAGCAACGCATCTGCACTGATGGCCAAATCGGTGAGCAGGGTGTTGGGTAAAATCACAAAGTAAATGGGTATGGTGCGCATGGTCTTTAATTGTTCAGGAAATGTTCAGGACAAGATGGGTGGCATTTAATTTATTCAAATGAAATCAATGCCATGTGGCATAGAACAGTTGAAAAAGAGGGGAATTAAATGGACATTCAACAACACGATGATGGTAAAAAAGGTCGTTTTTTTGTTCAAGTCGATCAGCAAGATGTGGCTGAAATGACTTATGTTTGGTTGGCCGATGAAAAAATCATCATCGACCACACGGCGGTGGATGCATCGCTCAAAGGCCAAGGCGTTGGTCGCCAAATGGTTGAGCGAGCGGTTGCCTTTGCTCGTGAGAAGGGCATCAAAATCATTCCTTTGTGCCCTTTCGCCAAAAGTGTCTTTGATAAAACCGAGGC
>CALMCL010000109.1 GCA_937862905.1 uncultured Burkholderiaceae bacterium
ACAACAAACTATTAAATAATCTATGGGACAGCCGTTGTAACCTAAGTAACCTAAGTAACCTAATATTACTAACCATGGCTCTAACTTCAACCTCTGCATTTGGACAAGCGCAAAATGTGAATGTCATTCCTTTTAAAACGAATCATCAAAATACTCAATATTATGAAATTAATTTAAGTGATGCGCCTTCTACTAATAATGTCATTTTCTTCATTAACGGTTCGGGCTGTCAAAACATCAAAAATAAACTTTATGATTACTTTAAACCAATACACAATAAATTCGATGGGGTGCTTTACAGCTTACAAAAAATAGGCGTCAATCAAGACGATAATGATAACACCTGTTCAAATGAATTTATAGAAAACGACTTTTTTGACGGGGTCGTCAAAGAACAAAATCTCTTTATTAAATCAATGTTATCGGCTTTACCGATAAAGCCCAAACATGTTGTGTTAATTGGGGCATCTGAAGGGGCTGTAGTGGCTGCAAAAATTGCGAACATTAACAACAGCATCACTCATCTCGGTTTAATCGGCAGCGGCGGCGACTCATTGAGAAACAATTTGCGCTTACTCTCAAAAGGAAGTTTTTTATTTAGAAATCCAGATGGTAAATTTAAAGAGATTGAGGCAAACAAAGAATCCATCGATAAAACAGTTTGGGGGCATAGTTATAAATATTGGAGTTCAATTTTGGACGTCAATGTTGGCGACTTGGTTTACTCTTTAAATATTCCTGTTGTTATTGCGATGGGCGAAAAAGACAAAAGCGTACCGATTGAGTCACTAAAAAATCTTAAAAATAATTTGGAGAATCAAGATAAAGAAAATATTGAGATTAATATTTATCCCAATGCAGATCACAAATTAATTGATCAATCCTTATCAAAATCGTATGGATCTGATTTTTTAAATAAACTACTTGATGGCTTAAAAAAATGAACAATACGCATATGATGACACATAAAAATGGGCGCCACCCCGTGACGCCCATTGTGGTCGACTTTAACCGTATTGCAACCCATCACATGTTGGTGTAATTCGGCCCACCTGAGCCCTCAGGTGTGACCCAAATGATGTTTTGTGTCGGGTCTTTGATGTCACAGGTTTTGCAATGCACACAGTTCTGCGCATTGATTTGTAAGCGTTGCTTGCCTGCGTTGTCCGCATCGTCCACAAACTCATACACCCCTGCTGGGCAATAGCGCGATTCAGGCCCTGCGTACATCGCCAAATTCACATTCACCGGAACGGATGCATCTTTTAAAGTCAAATGTGCAGGCTGGTTTTCCTCATGGTTTGTGTTGGACACGAACACCGACGACAAGCGATCAAAGGTCAAGACATTGTCTGGTTTTGGGTAATGGATTGGCGTGCACTGCGCCGCAGGCAACAGGCATTCATGGTCGGCTTTGGTGCGGTGTATCGTCCATGGAAACTTGCCGCCAAGGAGCTTTTGTTCGATGCCCGTCATCACAATCGCTGCGGTGCGGCCTTTTTTAAACCATTGTTTAAAATTGCGCGCTTTCCACAATTCTTCTTTCAACCATGATGCATCAAATGCCACTTCGTATTCAGGCAGCTCATCGCGCTCACGTCCATTTTTAATGGCATCGGCAATCGCTTGCGCCGCCATCATGCCCGTCTTAATCGCCGCATGGGAGCCTTTGATGCGCGAGGCGTTCAAGAAACCCGCCTCACAGCCCACCAACACGCCACCTTTAAAATACAACTGCGGCAAAGACAGCACACCACCCGCCGTGATCGCACGCGCGCCATAACTCAGGCGTTTACCCCCCTTGAGAAATTTAGCAATTTCAGGATGGGTTTTATACCGTTGAAATTCTTCAAACGGCGACAGGTAAGGATTTTGATAATCCAAACCCACCACCAAACCCAAGGCGATTTGATTGTTGTCCAAGTGATACAGAAATGAACCACCATAAGTGTCGCTGTCCAACGGCCAACCTGCGGTGTGCACCACCAAACCCTTTTTGTGTTGTTCCGCAGGCACCTGCCAAATTTCTTTGATGCCAATGCCATATGCCTGAGGATCACGGCCTTTGTTCAAATCAAACTTTTGCATCAAACGTTTGCCCAGATGCCCACGCGCGCCTTCAGCAAACACCGTGTACTTTGCATGCAGTTCCATCCCCGGTTGATATTGATCGGTCGGTTCACCGTTTTTGCCTATGCCCATGTCGCCCGTGACCACACCTTTAACCGCACCATTGTCGTCGTATAAAACATCGGCCGCTGCAAATCCTGGGTAAATTTCCACCCCCAGCGCATCGGCTTGCTCGCCCATCCAGCGTGCAACATTGGCGAGACTGACGATGTAATTGCCATGATTTTGAAAGCACTCGGGCAACAACCAACTCGGCGTCGATTTTGCGCCCGTTTCACTTAAAAACAAAAACTGATCTTCGGTCACTTCAACATTCAACGGTGCGCCAAGCTCTTTCCAGTTTGGAAACAGTTCATTCATGGCAATCGGATCCATCACTGCACCCGATAAAATGTGTGCACCAATTTCAGAACCTTTATCAATCAAACACACGTTCAAATCTGCATTCAGTTGCTTTAAATGAATCGCACTTGCCAACCCCGCAGGGCCGCCGCCGACGATAAGAACGTCATATTCCATGATATCGCGTTCGATTGTGGTGTCCATGTCTGCTCCGAAAAAATAATTTAGTAAAGTTGTGGAATATTACCATATATGCCGTCACGCGCAACCAAAAAAGTACGACCGTTCTTTTATTTCATTTAGGGTCTGTTGAACGGATGCAACACCCCGCCCATAAAAGCCTGTCTAAAAATGTTTATTCATGCCCTTTTTTAAGTTAATATGCCATTATCATTTTTTTATGCAGCGCAACAATTTAAGGAGATTTGAATGGCCAATAAAGTGTTTTCAAGTGCCCAAGCGGCATTGGCGGACATCGTGCAAGACGGACAAACCCTTGCTGTCGGCGGTTTCGGCCTGTGCGGGATTCCAGAAGCGTTAATCGCTGCGTTGCGCGACACAGGTGCGAAAAATTTGACCTGCATTTCCAATAATGCAGGTGTGGATGGCTTTGGTTTGGGCTTACTGCTCGAAACCCGTCAAGTCAAAAAGATGATTTCATCCTACGTCGGTGAAAACAAAGAATTTGAACGCCAATATTTGGCCGGTGAGTTGGAACTTGAATTCACGCCACAAGGCACATTGGCTGAGAAATTGCGGGCGGGCGGTGCGGGCATCCCTGCATTTTTCACCAAAACAGGTGTGGGTACATTGGTCGCCGAAGGCAAAGAAGTGCGTGAATTCAATGGTGAGCAGTACATCATGGAACGTGCGTTGACCGCTGACATCGCCTTGGTCAAAGCATGGAAAGCCGATAAGTCAGGCAATTTGATTTTCCGTCGCACCGCACGTAATTTCAACCCCATGGTGGCGACAGCAGGTCGCATTACCGTGGTTGAAGTTGAGGAAATTGTTGAAAATGGCACGTTTGATCCAGATGCAGTGCACACGCCTGGGATTTTTGTGCAACGCATTGTGCTCAATGCGATGCCTGAAAAACGGATCGAGCAACGCACACTGAGTGCTTAAGCACCATTCGTGTGCAACAACGCATCACGCTTTCATCAACACTTGATTTATTGGAGTCCCCATGGCTTGGAACAAACAACAAATGGCCGCACGTGCGGCACAAGAACTCGAAGATGGTTTTTATGTCAACCTCGGCATTGGCTTGCCGACCTTGGTCGCCAACTTTGTCGATGAAGACAAAGAAGTCTGGCTGCAATCCGAAAATGGCTTGCTTGGTATTGGCCCCTTTCCAACTGAAGCAGAAGTCGATGCCGATTTGATCAATGCGGGCAAACAAACCATCACCACTTTGCCAGGTTCATCGGTCTTTTCATCCAGCGATTCATTCGCCATGATTCGTGGCGGTCATGTGAATTTATCCATTTTGGGTGCAATGCAAGTGTCCGAAAAAGGCGACCTCGCCAACTGGATGATTCCAGGCAAAATGGTCAAAGGCATGGGCGGTGCGATGGACTTGGTCGCTGGCGTGAAGCGCGTCATCATCCTCATGGAGCACACGGCCAAACGCAAAGACGGTTCTGGCGAGGATTTCAAAATTTTACCCGCTTGCACTTTGCCCTTAACAGGCGTGGGTGTGGTTGATCGCATCATCACCGACTTGGGCGTGCTGGATGTGACCGATGCGGGAATGAAAGTGGTCGAATTGGCACCAGATGTGACATTTGAAGAGTTGCAAAGTAAAACGGGCGTCACCTTATTGGCGTAATCACCACCACACAGTTCCTCAAAAAAGCCATCGGTCATCGATGGCTTTTTTAACATGGTTTTTTACCATTGAGCACGCTTATTCTAAGCTTAGGAACAATTAAAATAAATTAGAACAAAATTAACAGCAATTGAACCATATCATTTAGCCTACCCGCGCCCCACCCATGATGTGTCATGGATTTGTATCAAAAAATCAGTCCATTTTTGTACGGCCGATTGTACATGTTCTGGCGGGTCATACAAGTCTTGAACGCGCATATTGACACACACTTTTTCGTGACAAGGTGTTTTGATAGGTGTTTTCTCTGCACACGCATTGTTGGACAAGTTGGGGGCGAATGAATGTGAAAGCTAAGGATGTAATTCGCCGTTTGAGCATGGCGCGATCTCGCAGATGAATTGATTTTTTGTATTTTGGCTCGACACTTTACATGTGCTTTAATTTGACACGTTTAAAAAATCATTACATTTAAATCAAAAAAAAACCCATCATCGATGGGCTTGAAAAGAACACATTAATTTATGGATGCTGGCCAATCAATCGAATCGATTAACCCACACTGTTCCAACTTGCTGCAATCACAGGTGACAAGGTGGTGCTGTATGCCGTCGGCAAGCTGATTTGACCCGATGCAGGCGGTGCAAATGCCGACATGGCCGACACCAAAGCCTCAACATTGCTGTTGTCCAAGGTATTGCCATTGACATCCTTAAAATCACTTTGGAATGCTGCATTTTCATACCAGCGGGTGTACGTCACTTGGTTGCTGGTGCCAATCACACCCACCACCAAATCGGTGCTACCCGATGCATGGCTGAACCACAATTGACTTGATTTCACGCTGAACACGCTGACGTCAGAGTCCAAATACGACGTGCCCTTGACCGTGTCACTGCCAAATGAACCCAAGAAACTGTAGGTGTCATCGCCATCGCCAGCGTCCAGCCAATCGTTGCCCGCGCCACCAGTGAGGATGTCACTCCCAATGCCACCAGAGACCGTGTCGTTGCCAATGCCGCCGTACAGCACATCGGCACCATCGCCACCACTCAACACATCGTTGCCATAGCCGCCGTTCAGGTAGTCATCGCCAAGGCCACCTTGTAAGGTGTCGTTACCCAAACCACCATCTATGCGGTCATTGCCAGCATCCCCTTTGAGGAGGTCATCGCCATCACCGCCCGTCAATGTGTCATCACCCGCATTGCCGTTGATTTGATCATCGCCTGAACCGCCTTTGAGCAAATCATTACCTGCAAAGCCATACATCACGTCGTTGTCCGCCCCACCCGATAAGGTTTCATTGCCCGAACCACCAATGAGAAAATCAGTGCCATTGCCACCCATCAAATAATTTGCACCGTCTCCACCCATCAGAATGTCGTTGCCGTCATCGCCTTTCAGCACATCGTCACCTGCGGCACCGATCAGCGTATCCGCCCCTTGATTACCATTCATGGTGTCGTTGCCGGCTTTCCCCACAAGGATGTCGTCGCCCGCCCGACCAATCAGTTGGCTGCCACCAGCCAAGGCCGTTAAAATATCGGCAGCCGCCGTGCCATCAATGACAGTGGCAGCTGTAGCGGCCAAGATGCTGTCATTGATGATGTTCTCCAATGAGTCTTCGTCAGCACCCGATGTGAGCTCATTTGTTGTGTTTGTTATAGCCATGATTATCCCTTTGATTAAAACCACATTAAAGTTAAGGAAATGCAAAATGAGCCTGCTTGCAGGCCTCTATAAATAAGCCAAAAAGCCTGCAAACAACTCAGCTGAATCACATGATTGTGTTTAATTTTTCTGAGAATTTTCCTCATCAAAAATTCAACTTAAACCACAGAAGAAATGCAAAACGTCATTCAAATAAAAAAGGTTTCCCACATTTCCTTAACAGCTAAAAAAGCAACATGCCATAAAGGCTTGTGTTGTTGCTACCAAGCGACGTTGACCGCCGCACAGTTCTCAATTTTCACATGCACTACACCCAATTGGCTGCAATCACTGGATTCAAGGCCGTGTTATAGGCAGTCGGCAAGCTGGTTTGTCCTGAGGCAGGTGGTGAGAAAGCAGCCATGGCCGAGACCAGAGACTCCACTTTACTGTTGTCTAAGGATTTGCCATTGACATCCACAAAATCACCTTGGAACGATGTGCTTTCATACCAGCGGGTATAAGTCACTTGATTGCTTGTGCCGATCACACCCACCACCAAACTGGTGCTTCCAGCCGCATGACTGAACCACAACTGACTGGCACTGACACTGAACACACTCGCATCCACGTCACTGAAAGACGTACCTTTGACCGTATCGTTACCAAAAGAACCCAAGAACTTATACGTGTCGTCACCTGCACCACCATCCAGCCAGTCGTTGCCTGCACCACCGTAAATGATGTCGGCACCATTGCCGCCAGAAATAACATCATCACCAGTACCACCGTACAGAACGTCGGCACCATCACCGCCACTCAACACATCATCACCAGCCCCACCATTCAGGAAATCATTGCCTTGACCGCCTTGCAACATGTCATTGCCCACGCCACCATCCAAGCTGTCATCCCCCAAATCGCCTTTGATGAAATCATTGCCCGCACCACCAGCCATGGTGTCATTGCCTGCATTACCATTCATCACATCATTGCCCGCACCACCGTTGACGATATCATCGCCAGAAAGGCCAACAAGCAAGTCATCGCCTTTGGCACCAGACAATGTATCATCGCCCGCCCCACCATTCAATGAATCCGCGCCATTACCACCCATCAAGTAATCGTCGCCTGCACCACCGCTAATGACATCCGTACCAGCATCGCCCTTCAGGACATCATCGCCTGCACCACCGCTAATGACATCCGACCCTTGATTGCCGTTCACCGTGTCGTCACCCACACCACCTGTGATGCTGTCACTCCCTGCACGACCAATCAGTTGCGTGTCAGTAGAACCAGCGACCAATGTGTCGCTACCAGATGTACCATCAATAATTGTTGCCATGATATTAACCTCCCAGTTAAAAAATTTAAAATATCGCAAAAAATTGTCAATTGACTTTCAGTGGGTTTGTGAAACAGGTCAAAAGAACCAACAGCACCCACATATATAATATACTCCAAAATATACAAAACAATTATTGTTTATAGATTTTCAATAAATATTTTAATCACATGGAACTCATTTGATTTTCAATTAAATTGAGTTTAAACCGTAGAAATAAATTTAAACAAATCAAATAAGTATTTGATTTGTTTAAAATATAATTATTTAATCGTTAATTAAAGTACGAATAGCAATTTTCGTAGATTGAA
>CALMCL010000110.1 GCA_937862905.1 uncultured Burkholderiaceae bacterium
GCATTGTTTTGAATCGCGGCGAGGTCAATGCCACTGTGTGGACGTGTGATTTTTCACATGAATATGTAACGATTAATGCGGACTATCGGAGCTGATGCACATAGAAAAAACGGGAAAAGCAATCACTGGCTTTTCCCGTTTCTCTTTAGCCTTTTTGACCACAGTTCAGCTTGGGACACATCGCCCCGCGATGCATTTTTTTAATCGAACTTGATCCACATGAACAACTTTTTATTAAATCACACCCTCCAAAAGCTCAGCGATGCACTTGATCGCGCCCAACTTTTACTGCCTTCAACGGCTCAAGATGTCGATTGGTCATGCCACGCCTACCTCTGGCAAGTACGCCATGGACGCGGTTACCTCGAAGGCTTGCAAGAGCCGCGCTTGCAAAATCTGGATGAGCTTAAATCCATTGATCGGCAAAAAAACGCGGTGTTACAAAACACCTTGCAATTCATTCATCGACTGCCTGCCAACCATGTGTTGCTCACGGGCGCACGCGGGACGGGTAAATCGTCATTGGTGCGGGCGTGCTTGGCGGCCTATGCCGCACAAGGGCTGCGGGTGATTGAGGTTGAAAAAGACCATTTGCATGACCTGCCGCTGATTGTTGATTTGATTCGCCATCGACCCGAACGCTTCATTGTCTTTTGCGATGACCTGTCATTCGAAACGCAAGACACGGGTTACAAATCTTTAAAAACCGTGCTCGATGGTTCATTCAATGGTTATGCCGAAAATGTCTTGGTCTACGCGACATCAAACCGCCGCCATTTGCTGCCTGAGTACGACACGGACAATTTGGGCTATACGCACACGACAGACAATGAACTGCATCCATCCGAAACGGTGGAGGAGAAAATTGCGCTGTCTGAGCGATTTGGCCTGTGGTTGAGCTTTTATCCCTTCAAGCAGGATGATTATTTGGACATCGTTGCCGATGCGCTCCAGCGTTTGGGTTGGTCGGCCAGCAATGACGAAGAGGCTTTGGCGATGCGCACAGAGGCTTTACAGTTCACCCTTGAGCGCGGTTCACGCAGTGCACGCGTGGCGCAACATTTTGCCCGTCAATGGGCAGGACAGCATTTATTCAAACAGGTTCAAGCATGACAGTGAGCACAACAACTCCAGTCAAACGCATCGATGTCGCGGTCGGCGTGCTGCGCAATGCACAGGGTGAATATTTATTTGCACAACGCCCCGAGGGCAAACCCATGGCGGGTTACTGGGAATTTCCAGGCGGCAAAGTGGAGGCGGGCGAATCCATTCATGATGCATTGGCGCGGGAGTTGCATGAGGAGCTGGGCATCGACATTGGCGACTCAAGGCACTGGCTGGAGGTTGAGCATGTCTATCCACATGCCCATGTGCTGTTGCATTTTCGCCTCATCACAGAGTGGCAAGGTGAACCACATAGCCGCGAAAACCAAGACCTGCATTGGCAAACATTGCGGGTCAATGCCGATGGTTCGGTTGACACGCCATCCACCGAGCCCATTTTGCCTGCCACAGTGCCATTGTTGTCGCGTTTGGCGCAGCTCTAAACCCATTGTGTTACGTAGTTTGCACAGCAGCATGTAAAGTTTTTTAAAGCCCTTTTTCTGACTCCATTTTTCTGATACTGTTTAACGGTGGTGTCGCATGTTTCAACGCCACACCCATGCACAATAATAATTCAGCAGCACCCACACGTGCTGAAATTCACCAATGGAGTCAGACACATGGCACACGCCCAATTCAAACATTCCCCTTTTCTTACATTGCTCGCCCTCACAGGGCTTGGTTTCTCACTGCCATCACTGGCGTATGATGCCAATCCTGAGGCGGCCAGTGGCTTTACCACCGGCAAAACCGCAGTTGCCGCGAAAAAATTCATGGCCGCCACCGCCAATCCTCTGGCGACCAATGCCGCCTATGACATGCTCGCCAAAGGCGGCTCGGCTGTGGATGCCGCCGTTGCGGCACAAATGGTGTTGGGCTTAACCGAGCCACAATCTTCGGGCATCGGTGGCGGCGCGTTTTTGTTGACGTTTGATGGCAAGAAAGTGGTCAATTATGATGGCCGTGAAACCTCACCCAAAGCCGCCACTGAAAAACTATTTCAAACCGACGCCGGTGCAGACATGGCATTTTATGATGCCGTGGTGGGTGGTCGCTCCGTCGGTGTTCCTGGTGCGGTGGCAATGTTGGAGCTGGCTCACAAACGTGAGGGCAAATTGCCTTGGGCGACTTTATTTCAACCGGCCATTAAGCTGGCAACCGAAGGTTTTGCCATTTCACCACGCTTGAATACTTTGCTCACCAGCGAAAAATACTTGAACAAAGATGATGCTGCGAAAGCCTACTTTTATCAAGAAGATGGCATCACACCCAAAGCCACAGGCACCATTTTAAAGAACCCTGAGTACGCCGCTGTCCTCAAAACCATCGCCGCTCAGGGTGCGAAAGGCCTGCTCACGGGTGAGGTCGCTCAAGCCATCGTCAACAAAGTCAATCATCACCCGACCAATCCAGGCAAGCTGAGCATGGCCGACATGGCGGCCTATACACCTAAAATCCGCACAGCCACATGTGGCCATTACCGCGATCACACAATCTGCGGCCCTGCTGCGCCCAGCTCGGGTGGCGTTGCGGTCTTGCAAATGTTAGGCGTGTTGGAACGTTTTAACCTGTCCGCCATCAAGCCCGACTCCGCCCAAGCGGTGCATTATTTTGCTGAAGCGGGGCGTTTGGCTTTTGCAGACCGTGGCAAATACTTGGCCGATCCCGATTTTGTCAAAGTCCCCACAGCGGGCTTGATTGATCCCAAATACATTGCGCAACGTTCCGCATTGATCAGCGAAGACAAATCGCTCGGCACAGCCCCCGCAGGCGAGCCACACGGTGCGAAAATCGCACAGCTTGACCTTGGCTCTCCAGAGTTGCCCTCCACATCGCACATCTCGATTGTCGATGCCAAAGGCCATGCGGTCTCGATGACCACTTCAATCGAGGATCAATTCGGCGCGCGCCAATTCGTTAAAGGCTTTTTGCTGAACAATCAACTGACCGACTTCTCCTTCTCAGACAAAGACAAAAATGGATTGATCGCCAATCGCGTCGAAGCGGGCAAACGACCGCGTTCATCCATGTCGCCCGTTTTGGTTTTTGACAAATCAGGTAAAAAGCTTGAAATGGTGGTCGGCTCACCGGGTGGTTCACGCATCATCGGCTATGTCTCTCAAACACTGCTCAATTTGATCGATTGGAAAATGGATCCACAAACCGCCGTCAATGCCCCGCATTATGGCAGCCGTAACGGCCCCAAAACAGAAGTTGAAAAGGGCACTGGCTTGGCGGCTTTGATTCCCGAACTCAAAGCCAAAGGCGAAGAGGCGGTTGAAGGTGAAATGACCAGCGGCTTATCGGCCATTGTCAAAACAAAAAAAGGTTATTTGGGTGGTGCGGATGCACGGCGCGAAGGAACGGTGAAGGGCGAGTGATGGGGTGATCGGCATCAAGTTGACTGCATCCTGTTTTGATTTCATCCTGTTTTGGCACATTCTGTTGATTGATGATTAAAAACAGCAGCCATTGGCTGCTGTTTTTAACTTACATGACACCTTACATGCACAGCGACTACAGCACAGGCACAGCCATTCCACGTTGAA
>CALMCL010000111.1 GCA_937862905.1 uncultured Burkholderiaceae bacterium
GGACGTGGTGCAAGAAATCCCAGCGCAAATGGCGCATGGTAATGGGATGTTTTAAGTTGTAGCATTGTTTAATATGAAAAACGCCCGATTTTGGGCGTTTTTTAATTTCCGTTGATAGTGCAGCTTGGTGTGCCATAACCCCCGCGAACCCCAACATCTCAATCTTAAAAAACTGCGAATAATAAGCGAAGTCGAAATAATTGAGTACATTTGTTGGGGTTCACAAAAAACGTTCACCCCAATCTACTCACTGGATATGAAAATGCCGAAGGCATGACCAGTGTTGGCATCCGCGTTGAACCGCTAGTTAGACATCATTTTGAGTCACTTTCTTCGTGGATACACGTTTGACCTTTGGTTTTGTTCTCCATTTCTGGAAAGTGTCCGCACTGTCCGCAATGCCGTAAAAATATTCGAGTAGTCCTTCAACCACATTGAGGGCGCGATGAATGTCCAAGTGGTCTGACTCCACTTGAGCATGGATCGCCTTATTTCCCATTTCTCGGAACTCTTGTAGAACAGCAATGATGCCGTTGTCAAAAATTCCCGTAAGGGCTGTTATTTTCGACTCCAGAGTTCGTCCATATTTCGCTTTTTCAATTTTGTCAACCACGACCGCTTCTATAAGTGAGCGCAAGCCCGTGGTAGCCAATAAAGTAAGCTTTACGTCGTGTGCTGTTACGGTTTCTTGGTAGAGCCTTGTAATGTGCACAGGCATAGGAAGGAACTTTCGGCGGCGTTTTTTAAAACTCCGATCGGGAAATAGTTGCTCCTCCGGTTTGTCTTTCTCGTCCTGAAACTCAAACGGATGTGTAATGCTTCTAAATGAAAAATCATCGCACCCGCAGCATTGCAGTATTGCGGCTTCGATAAGTTGCTCATACCCCCATAGGGAGGCATATCGTGTAACTCTTGTTTCTGCCGCCAAAGCATGCCAAGTTTCTGTGCCGCAGGAGTTGCAATAAATACGGACGCGATTCATGATGTATAACGCAAGTTATGCGTCAAAACACACTGATATCCTGTTTTCATTTCGCTGCAATCCTTTGTAATAAAACCCAATAAACCCATAGCATCAAGCCATCGGACGGGTGTGACTTAAAAAAACCGCATAGTACGCCTATTTTTAAATCAAATACGACCCTCACGGCAGCGCGTATTTGATTCGGCATACTATCACAGCTTAAAATAAATTAACCGGCTGCATGAGTATTGAACCCAGCCCATAGACCTGCAAACATCGATTATGAGCAGCGAGGGCGCATGCCACAGTTGTTCTAAAGCGCAATAACAACATTTGAAAAACGCCTATTTTTAGACGTTTTGACATTACGAACCATGCCACATTTAATGTGCAGCTCTGCACCAAAAATTAATCCGTGCTATCGTTTCATTTCAACATAGAAAGAGGAAACCCATGAGCACCACACACTTATCACACCTGTTTCAACCGCTGCCTGTTGGCGCAAATACACTCAACAACCGAATTTTAATGGCGCCACTCACGCGCGCTCGTTCAGACCAAAGCCATGTGCCCAATGCTTTGATGGCCGAGTATTATGCGCAGCGTGCCAGCGCGGGTTTGATCATCACCGAGTGCACGATGATTGCACCCAACACATCGGCATTTGCCACCGAGGCGGGGATTTACAACGACGCGCAAATCGCGGGTTGGAAACTGACCACTGACGCGGTGCATGCCAAAGGCGGCAAAATTTTTATGCAAATTTGGCACGCAGGTCGCGCGGCACATCCGCTGCTCAACGGCGGCACAGCGCCTGTTGCACCAAGTGCGTTGGCAATTGATGACGAAGTGCACACGCCCGAAGGCAAAAAAGCGCAAGTGGTGCCGCACGCATTGAGCGCAGACGAACTCCCCGCCATTGTGGCTGCATTTGCACATGCCGCTAAAAATGCAATGGCTGCGGGCTTTGATGGTGTTGAAGTTCATGCCGCCAACGGTTACTTGCTCGATTCATTTTTGCGCGATGGCGCAAACAAACGCACCGACAACTACGGTGGCTCGTTTGAAAACCGCGCCCGTTTGTTGAGCGAAGTGTTAACCGCAGTGTCCGCTGCCATCGGCAGTGACCGCGTCGGCGTGCGCCTTTCACCGCTGAACAGTTACAACAGCATGGTGGACAGCGACCCTGTCGGCTTGATCACCTATTTGGCGCAGCACCTCAATCAGTTTAACTTGGCGTATTTGCACGTCATGCGCTCAGACTTTTTTCAAGCGCAAACAGGCGACGTCATGAGCCCCGCCCGCGCGCATTACAAAGGCGTGTTGATTGGCAACATGGGTTACAGCGCAGCGGAAGCAGATCAAGCGATTGCAGACGGTAAGCTCGATGCGGTGGCTTTCGGCACGGGCTTTTTGGCCAATCCTGATTTCCCTGCACGCGTACGCGTCGGTGCGGATTTGAATGCGCCCAATCCTGCGACATTCTATACACCTGGTGCGGTGGGTTATACCGATTATCCAGAGTTAGAAACCGAGTCGGCTTCTTAATTGGCGAAGCGATCGTGTTGCGTGAATTTTTGCACAAAAAAGCAGCGTGTTTATACACGCTGCTTTTTTTATGGCGATTGCCTTCTGTTTTGGCTTCAATTGGTTGTCGCCTCAAATCATCCGATGATCCGGTGCGTCATTGGGAGCCCGCCAAAAAAGCTTCACTTTTTCGGTTTCTCATTGGCCGCATTGAGCAGGGCGGTGACGCTTGAATCTCCACGCCCAACCAAGCGGCGATAGCGGAAATAATACAACAGGCCGCCAGTGACCAAAAACATCCCGCCCATCATCCACCAAAAGCCATTGGGGTTGTGCAAGCCAGGAATGACATCGAAATTCATGCCGTAGACGCCTGTGAGCAATGTCAGTGGTGCAAAAATTGCTGACAGGATCGCCAAAAACCGCAGGTTTTCATTCGTTTGATGGGCGGTGGCTGAAAAGTGTAACTCCACAGCAGACTTGAGGGCTTCTTCTAAACGCGCCGCGTGACTTTGAACGCGTGTGACGTGTTCCATCAAATCATTCATGCGCACCATCATCATGTCGCGCCGTGATTGTGGCTCACTGGGGCTTGTGACGGATTGCTTATCGAGGTATTCATCCCGCAGTTCTTGCAGGGCATCCAATTGTTCTTCACACAAATTGTCCAGCTGGTGCAACGCCAAACGTTCATTGAGCAATTGTGACCAATTGTTAAAGCGATGATTGCCTTGCAGCAGCAAGTTTTGCCACAAATCAATTCTGCGGGTCAGCGGGGTGCGCAACTCCAAATATTTATCCACCAGTGCGTTTAAAATGCGCAGCATCAAATCCAGCGGCGTGGTCGGCAAGCGAATGCCGCGCGGCACATCCATATTGGTGATGCGCTGGCGCACCAGATTAAACGTTTGGCTGTCCGCTTCACGCACGGTGATTAAGGTGTTTTTAAACAAAATAAAAGCCACGGGCGCAGTGGTCAACGCCGCTGGATCCAACGTCACCGTGTCATTGTGGCGGCTGAGTAATTTGCGAAAAATTAAAAACTCGTACTCGTGCGTGAGGTCAAAATACGATGGGTGTTGCGCATTCAGCACATCCGCAAGGTGAAAATCATTGATGCGGCATTGTGTGCGCTCAAAGATTTGATTTTGCCATGCTTGCGGGTCGCGTGCGATGTCCTCGCGCATCACATCAATCCATAGGAAATCATGCGGCGCATGTTCACCAGCTTCGACTTGTTTCACAGTGCTTTCGTGCGCCACATTGTTAAAGGCGAAAATATCCATGGTTTACAGCACATCTTTCGTGTGAAAATGCTCTTCAATCAGTTCAATTTTATAACCATCGGGGTCTTCGACAAACGCAATCACCGTTGTCCCACCTTTAACAGGGCCCGCTTCGCGGCTGATTCGCCCACCCGCTGCCCGAATGCGTTCGCACGCCGCCGCCACATCAGGCACCGCCAAAGCAATGTGACCGTACGCTGTACCCAGTTCGTACGTGCTCACGCCATAGTTATAGGTCAATTCAATCACTGCTTGCTCGGACTCATCGGCGTAGCCCACGAACGCCAACGTATATTGAAACTCAGGGTTGTCGCGTGTGCGCAGCAAGGTCATGCCCAAAATGTGAGTGTAAAAATCAATTGAGCGCTGCAAATCACCGACGCGCAACATCGTATGTAACATTCGCATGTGAAATCCTTAAAAAGAATGACCCGACTGCAATAAGCGCGCCGCATCCAAAGCGAAATACGTCAAAATCCCATCTGCACCCGCACGTTTAAACGCCAGTAAAGACTCCATCATGCAGCCCTCTAAATCCAACCAACCATTCGCCGCCGCCGCATGCACCATCGCATATTCGCCGCTGACTTGATAAGCAAATGTCGGCGCTTTAAATTCTTGTTTGACAGCGCGAATCACATCAAGGTACGGCATCCCGGGTTTGACCATCACCATGTCAGCGCCTTCAGCCAAATCCAACGCCACCTCATGCAAAGCCTCATTGACGTTGCCAAAATCCATTTGATAGGTCTTTTTATCCGCCTTGCCCAAATTGCCGCCCGAACCGACCGCATCGCGGAACGGCCCGTAAAAATGCGACGCGTATTTCGCTGAATACGCCATGATGCGCGTGTGAATCAATTTGTGATCTTCCAACGCCGCGCGAATCGCACCGATACGCCCATCCATCATGTCCGACGGCGCAACCATGTCCGCTCCTGCTTGCGCGTGGCACACCGCCTGCTGTACCAGAATCTCTGTGGTTTCATCGTTCAGCACATAACCGTTCGCATCAATCACGCCGTCCTGCCCGTGCGAAGTGTACGGATCCAGCGCGACATCGGTCATGAGGCCGAGTTGTGGGAAATGTTGTTTCAACAATCGAAGCGCGCGTGGCACGAGTCCGTCGGGGTTGTACGCTTCCTTGCCGTCAAGCGACTTTTTATCCGCCTCAATCACAGGGAACAAAGCCAACGCAGGAATCTGTAAATCCACCACTTCTTGCGCGACTTTGAGCAGCTCATCAAGCGACAAACGGTTCTGCCCCGTCATCGACGGAATCGGCTGGCGAATGCCCTCGCCCTCAGTGATGAACACGGGGTAAATGAAGTCATGCGCGGTCAAAGTATGCTCACGCATCAAGTTGCGTGAAAAAGCATCGTGACGCATGCGGCGCGGGCGGGTGTGGGGGAAGGTGCGGTTGAGTGTGGTCATCAATAAATCTCAGCTTAAAAAAGCCCTCTCCTCGAGGAGAGAGGTTGGGGTGAGGGGAATGGTGTGTAAATGCAGCCAAATGTTTTCTAAAACGTCATCCAACGCTTGTAGAACTTGATTGTTCCAATAGCGGAGCAGACGAATGCTGTGCTGCTCAATCAATAAAGTACGTTTTTGGTCATATTCCAATTGGCTCGACTCGTTGTGTTGTCCGCCATCCAGCTCAATCGCCAGTTTGGCTTCCAAGCAATAAAAATCCAAAATATAGTGTTTAAACGGGTGCTGACGACGAAATTTAAAACCGCCCATACGTCGCGCCCGTAAAAATTGCCACAGCACATGTTCGGCATCGGTTGGTTGATGACGCATATTTCGAGCATATTGTAAAAGGTGCGGCGGCAATGTGTAGGTTTTCATATTGAATACTTGTATGGTTTGATGTTGGGATATCAATTAAACACAATCAAATAATCATTGGGCTCTCCCTCTCCCTCTCCCTAGGGAGAGGGATTAAGGGTGAGGGTGAGTCTAGGTGTGGGTGTGGCTGTGTTTCCAAGGCCAGCCCTCACCCCAGCCCCTCTCCCTCAAGAGAAGGGCTCTGGTTCTGCAATCTTTAGGGTAATGTGCTAAATATCTTTCTTAATCTTGCCAATAAGCCCTAAATGGGTGTGCCGAAAGGCTGTTTTATATTTCAAACCATATCCTAAAGCCCTATCAAAACCGATATGAGCTAACCAGATCAAAGCGAACTGAAAAAGCACAGGTGTTGGTTGAACGATATGAAACGCTAAAAGCATCAGTGGGGCAATATATGAATGCGTTGCATTGTATGCAAACGCGCCTGCGTTTGTGCCAATCAGATAGGCGAGTAAGGCAATGTCTGGTGCAAGGAAAAAGATAAAAAATGTGGATAAAGAAAAATCAAAATGAGCATAGCAAAGAAAAGCCAATGCCATGACGATTGTAGCTTCTAAGCGCAATAAAGTGCGTACACCGCCAGTAACGTGATTGGAAAACATGCTTATTCCTCGGTCAAAAAGTTAGTTGATTGTCAGAAAGGCATCTTTCCACCGCCACCACCCATCATATTTTTAATCCCCTTCATGCCGCCCATCATTTTCATCATTTTTCCCATGCCGCCGCCTTGGAATTTTTTCATCATGTCGCGCATTTGCTCGTATTGTTTGAGCATTTTATTGACTTCTTGCACGTGCAAGCCCGCGCCTTGGGCGATGCGGCGTTTGCGGCTGGCTTTGATGAGGTCGGGTTTGGCGCGTTCGAGCGGGGTCATTGAGTTGATGATGCCTTCGGTGCGGCGCAGTTGTTGTTCGGCTTTGTCCATGTCCATGTTGGCTGCACCTTGGGTCATTTGGCTGGGCAGTTTGTCCATGAGGGTGGAGACGCCGCCCATTTTTTTCATTTGTGCGAGTTGTTCTTTGAAGTCGTTCAAGTCAAAGCTTTTGCCCGATTTGATTTTTTTGGCGAGGGCTTGCGCTTGCTCCATATCGACGTTTTTGTGCGCTTCTTCAACCAGCGATACGATGTCGCCCATGCCGAGGATGCGTTGCGCCATGCGGTCGGGGTGGAAGGGTTCGAGGCCGCCGATTTTTTCAGACATGCCGACAAATTTAATCGGTTTGCCTGTGACGTGGCGCACGGACAGCGCTGCACCGCCGCGCGAGTCGCCATCCAGTTTGGTCAGCACCACGCCGGTGAGCGGTAATGCATCATTGAAGGCTTTGGCGGTATTGACCGCATCTTGACCCGCCATCGCATCAACGACAAACAATGTTTCAATCGGTTTGAGCTGCGCATGCAATGCTGAAATTTCGTTCATCATCGCTTCGTCAATGCCAAGGCGACCTGCGGTGTCGACTAAAAGCACATCTATATAGTGCTTGCGCGCATAGTCCAGCGCAGCGGCGGCAATGTCGAGTGGTTTTTGGTCGGGCGTTGAGGGGAAAAACTCTGCGCCCGCTTGACCCGTGACGCTTTTGAGCTGTTCAATCGCGGCGGGGCGATAGACGTCGCACGAGACGGTCATGACCTTTTTCTTTTGTTCAACAAGGCGTTTGGCGAGTTTACCGACGGTGGTGGTTTTCCCCGCACCTTGTAAGCCCGCCATGAGGACGATTGCAGGCGGCGTGGTGGCGAGGTTGAGTTCGACTGCACGTGCATCGTATTCGCCGCCAATGAGGTTGACCAACTCGCCGTGAACGATGCCGACGAGGGCTTGACCTGGCGTCAGGCTGCTGATGACTTCTTCGCCGAGGGCTTTTTCTTTGATTTTAGCGACGAAGTCACGCACCACAGGCAAAGCAACGTCGGCTTCGAGTAAGGCCATGCGCACTTCGCGCAGCATTTCGGCGGTGTTTTCTTCGGTGAGGCGCGCCTGGCCGCGCATGGTTTTAATGATTTTACTAAAACGATTACTTAAATTGTCGAGCATGGTGTCTGTCCTGCGAATGGTATAAAATGAGAGCGGGCATTGCGAGCCATTCTTCAATGGCGTATGCTGTACTTCTATTTCCAGTCGCTCATTGGGCGCGGCTGAACTTTAAAGATTACTCTAAATATGAATCAAACGTTATTGTACCTCGCACGATCGCTTTTAGGGGCTTTGCTGTTCGCTGGCGTGCTCAGTGCGCAGAGTGTTGCTTTGGCCGCAGAGGCTGTTGCGTTGCCTCCTGTTGGGATTTTGCCCTTTATCCATATTGCCATTGCGATTGCAACGACTTTTGCTTTTATGGCGGCGTTCGGTGTGGCGATTTTGCTGTGGGTGCAAACGCGTCGTTTGCACGACATTCGTGGCGGTCAAGGCGCATCAAGCTGGTTGGATCGCGTGCCGCCCGTCTTGTCGCTGGAGCGTATTTTGTTTCGTGTGCTGTGGATTGGGTTTGTGTTGTTGAGTGTACTGGTGCTGTCAGGGATGTTTTTCGGTGAGCAGGTTTGGGGGCGGCCTTTGGTGCTCAGTCACAAGGTGGTTTTTACAGCTTTGGCATGGGTGCTGTTTGGTGTGTTGCTGGCGGGGCGTTCATTGGCGGGTTGGCGCGGTTTAACGGCGGTGCGCGCAACTGTTTTTGGCTTTGCGCTCTTGTTTTTGGCGTATGCGGGCACACATTTTGTAATGGATGTCGTGCTCAAGCATCAATGACGTTAGTACGAATAGAGGTGTGAAAATGAAATTGCTGGTGATTTTGGTTGTGTTGTTCATCGTGGCTTATGCGTTGTGGCAAAAATGGCAACGCATTCCGCCGCAAACTAAACAATTGTGGGGCGCCATATTTGGTATGGCAGGCGCAATGCGCCAAGCAAAAAAACAAGCCAAGCAAAACGGCGGCTTTTCTGCCAAGGCGCCCGTGACAAGCAGCGGATTAATGTTGCCTTGCGCGACCTGTGGTTTGCATGTGCCGCAAGGTGAGGGGGTGTCGGTGGGGGGGCAGTTCTATTGCTGTGCAGAGCATGTCAAATGACCGCGTCGCTGTTTGAAATCAATGCAGATGGCTGGGCGAATGCCGCTCGTTGTTTGCCATCACCTAACTTTGACGCGCGTCCCGATGAAATGCCGGTTGAGCTGTTGGTCATACACAACATCAGCCTGCCGCCAAGCCAGTTTGGCGGTGATTGGATTGATGATCTGTTTCTCAATCGACTTGACCCTTTGGCTCATCCCTATTTTGAAACCATCCATACCTTTAAGGTCTCATCGCATTTCTTAATTAAGCGCGATGGCAGCATCACCCAATATGTGTCGTGCAATGATCGAGCGTGGCATGCAGGCGCATCGTGTTGGCGAGATCGAACACGATGCAATGATTTTGCCATTGGCATCGAGCTTGAAGGCGATGATTTCAGCCCATTTACAGATGCGCAGTACACATCGCTTCATGCTTTGACCAAAGCCGTTCTCCATCGTTACCCAAGTATTCAGGGCGTGGCTGGACACAGTGAAATCTCACCAGGTCGCAAAACCGACCCAGGAGAACACTTTGATTGGTTGCGGTATATAAATGCGGCGCAAATTCAAACAAGCTGGCGTATCAAATAAAAAACACGAGTTTATGAAAATACCTATTGACAAAAGTTGCGGCGATGTTCATAATCTCGTTTCTCTGCTGCT
>CALMCL010000112.1 GCA_937862905.1 uncultured Burkholderiaceae bacterium
TCGCTTTGCCTGTGATGCTCGGCGCTGGGTTTGCATTCAGCGCGCACATGCCTAATTTGCTAGGTTCGACGATCACCGCGTCAGTCGCTTTTTGGATGTTGGTGGTGCCGTTGTGGCTGTATTTTGGTTGGCACGTGACTTCGAAACCCCTCTTGGCTGCGGTCGGTGCCTTGGTGTTGTTGGCGACAGGTTGGTGTTTTCTTCTGGTGCGTCACGATGCGGATTTTGCATGGATGTTGTTGGGTCTGTTGGCGGTGGTGTGGATTGCTGATACGGCCGCATTTTTTACGGGGCGTGCGTTTGGGCGACATAAGTTGGCACCCAGCATCAGCCCCGGTAAAACCATCGAAGGTGCTGCAGGGGCTTGGGTGGGTGTGACCGTGTATTTGGCTGTGGTGACGATTGGCATGCATTGGTTGCCGATTAACTTGGGCGTGAGTAAATTGCTGTTACTGGGGTTTTTGTTGACGTACCAAAGCATTGTGGGCGATTTGTTTGAGTCTTGGCTCAAGCGTTGTGCCGGCGTGAAAGACAGTGGCAGTGCTTTGCCCGGTCATGGTGGTATTTTGGATCGCATTGATGCCATTTTGTCCACTTTGCCTTTGCAGGTGTTGTTGCTGAATTGGATCATGCCGTGAGTGGAGCAGAAAAAGTCATGCAGAAACAGGTGGTGACGGTTCTAGGGGCAACAGGATCGATTGGGTGCAGCACATTGGATGTGATTGCACGGCACCCTGAACAGTTTGAGGTGTTTGCGCTCACGGGCGCAGCTCAGGTGGAACGTTTGGTGGCTCAATGTGTGCAATTTAAACCGCGTTTTGCGGTGGTGTTGGATGAACGTATCGCACAGGATGTGCGGGCACGTTTGCATCATGCGGCTTTGAGCACAGAAGTTTTGGTGGGTGCGCAGGCTTTGTGTGAGGTGTCCAGTGCGGCTGAGGTGACCACCGTCATGGCGGCGATTGTCGGGGCGGCGGGTTTATTGCCTGTGATGGCTGCGGCACGTGCAGGCAAGCGAATTTTGTTGGCGAATAAAGAAGCGCTGGTCATGGCAGGTGGTTTGATGACGGCCGCCGTGCGTCAATTTGGTGCGCAGCTTGCGCCGATTGACAGTGAGCACAATGCGATTTACCAATGTTTGCCCTGTAACGCACGTGGAGAGGTTGACAATCGTGCGGTCGCTTCCATTACTTTGACGGCTTCAGGCGGTCCATTTTTAAAATCTTCATTGGCTGATTTAGATCACATCACGCCCGATCAGGCGTGCGCTCATCCACGTTGGCAGATGGGTCGCAAAATTTCAGTGGATTCTGCGACCATGATGAACAAAGGTTTGGAGGTCATTGAGGCGCATTGGTTGTTCGGCGTGCCGCCTGAGCAAATCAATGTGGTGATTCACCCGCAAAGCATCATTCATTCGATGGTGAATTATGTCGATGGTTCGAGTTTGGCGCAATTGGGTCACGCGGACATGCGTGTGCCGATTGCCCACGCATTGGCATGGCCAGAGCGGATTGCATCGGGTGTTCCTTTGTTGGATTTGGCTGCACAAGGTTCCCTTGAGTTTTATGCACCTGATTTAAATAAGTTTAGGTGCTTGGATTTGGCTTTTGCGGCTTTACGCGCGGGAGGGGCGGCGCCGATTGTGCTGAATGCCGCCAATGAGTGTGCGGTGGCGGCTTTCTTAGATGAGCGCATCGCGTATTTGGACATTGCCCGATTTAACGAAATGGCATTGGATGCGTTGGATTTGGCCACCCCCCTGACCTTAGAAGATGTTGTTGAGGCCGATGCGCGCACACGGGCATGGATGAATGCCCATGTCTTGCACGCGCTTGTTTGATGGACAGTTTCATCATGAAATCATTGGGAATAAATAAATGACAAGTCTTTGGAGTTTTATAGCGGCCATTTTGGTGCTGGTGACCATTCATGAGTGGGGACACTATTGGGTTGCCAAACGCTGCGGAGTGGAGATTGAAAAGTTTTCAATCGGTTTTGGCCAGCCTTTGATCAGTTGGAAAAACAAAGCAGGCACAACATTTTGTTTGGCCATGATCCCATTGGGAGGTTATGTCAAAATGCGTGGTGAATATGCCATCACCACGGCTGAAGATCGAGCAGTTCAACCCAAAGGCAGTTTTGCTGCTTGTTCAGTTTGGCAGCGCATGGCCATTGTGGTGGCTGGGCCTTTGGTGAATTTGATGTTTGCACTTTTGATTTTCATGGTGTTTTCGTATGGCACGCAACAAGCCATCGCCCCTGTGGCGCAGGCACCTGTGGTCAGCAGTTTGGCCAGCCAACTGGGCATGCAAACAGGTGATACCGTCACTTCAATCAATCAAGCACCCGTGAGCAGCTGGGGCGATGTGAGTTCAGGGGTGTCAAGGGCATTGTTTGATCAAAAAACAATCGATGTGACCTGGCGCAGTGCCAATGGCACAAACCATCAAGGACAGCTCAACACGGCGGGTCTATCCATTGAGGATCCGACATGGATGGATCAAATTGGCTTGATGCCGCAAGAAACACAACCACGTTTTGGGCGCATTGTGCCCAATGGTGCTGCGGATGCGGCAGGATTGCTCGAAGGCGATGAAGTGATCGCCATCAATGGTCAGGCGATTCATGGTTCGGCGGCTTTGCGCGAGGCCATCACGAAAAGCCCTGAAAAATACATGGCGTTGACGGTTAAACGCGGTGAAAAAAGTATGGTGATCGACGTTAAACCCGCATTGGTAGAGCAAAAAACCAAAGTCAATGGTGTTGAAACCGTACAAAAAATAGGTCGTCTTGGCGTGGGCATCACGGGTTTTAACATGATTGATGTCCATCACAATGCATGGGATGCGGTTAAAATCGGATCAAAAGCAACGTGGGACGCCACACTCATGACCTTTCAAGGCATGTTTAAAATCCTCACGGGGCAAATGAGTTTAAAGAACATTGGTGGTCCGGTATCCATTGCGCAAATGGCAGGTGACAGCAGTTCAGCAGGCTGGGGTAGTTTTATTGGTTTCTTGGCGATGCTGTCGGTGAGCTTGGGTGCATTAAATTTATTGCCGATTCCTATGTTGGATGGCGGGCATTTGGTATATTATGTCATCGAAGTTCTGACGGGAAAGCCCGTGTCAGAAAAGGTTTTGGCAGTAGGCCAACGCATTGGCTTTGCATTTTTGCTGTGCTTGATGGGGATTGCGTTTTATAATGATGCTTTGAAATTGTTGGGTTAACCCCCTCCAAGTAAGCCGTAAAGCTCGATCTGTCCTCGTTTTTTAAACACATTTGCACGGTATAAAGCGCACTGTGTTGTTTGAACCCTGTTCACCATGGATTAGGAAAATTATGTCGGTAAGCCAAATTGTTTCTTATAAACCCGCTAAAGCGGTTGTTGCCCTTGTCGTTGCGGGTTTATTTGTCAGTTCGCCAGCGATGGCAAAAACCACCTCATCAAAAGTGCCCGCAGCAAATTCAGCTGTTGCGGTCGCAGTACCTCAAAGCGTGAAATTGACCGATATTGTGGTTCAGGGTTTACAACGTTCTGATCCATCAACGGTGTTTGGCTTTTTACCCGTTAAAGTGGGCGACACATTTAACGCTGGGCAATCCCAAGACATCATCAAAGCATTGTATGCTTCAGGCTTATATGAAGATGTGAGTGTCGGTTTGAACGGCTCAGTGCTGGTGGTTAAATTGGCTGAACGTGCTGTCGTATCTGACTTTACAATCAAAGGCATGAAAAACTTTGACAAAAAAGAAATTGCTCAAAATTTAAAAAACTATGGTTTTGCCCAAGGGTACCCTTACGACCCCGCTTTGCTGGAAAAAGTAAAAACTGAGATTCAAACCATGTACCAAGAAGCGGGTTTGGTCAATGCCAAAGTGACTTCAGAAGTCAAAGAACAAGACCGCAAGCAAGTTGCAGTCACCATCAATGTCGATGAAGGTCAATACCTTAAAATTCGTAAAATTCAAGTGAGTGGCAATAAAGCTGTGTCCGCTCATAAAATTCGTTCCATCATGGAGTTGAATAAAAACGGTATTTTTTCTTGGTACTCAAAAGACAGCCGTTTCGCACCTGAACGCTTGAAAGCGGATTTGGATGCCATTCGTTCATATTATTATGACAAAGGTTATCTGGATTTTGATTTCACCAATGTGGATACACCAGAGACCGCTGATGGCAAGGGCATTGAAATTGCCATGACGGTGAGTGAAGGTGAGCAGTACCGTGTGAGCTCAATCGTTCTGCAAGGCGATACCAAAGGGACGCCACGTAAAGACGTTGAAAAACTGGTCAAATACAAAACCAATAATGTGTTCTCACGCACTGCCATGTCGGCCATTAGGGACAATGTGTTTCGCCGCTTAAGCGATGATGGTTATGCATTGGCTAAAGTGGATGTGGTGCCCAATGTTCATAAAGACACCCATTTGGTTGATGTGGCGATCACTGTTGATCCCGTTGAGCGTGTTTACGTGCGCCACATCAATGTGGCCGGTAACAGCCGCACCAAAGACGATGTGATCCGCCGCGAAGTTCGTCAAATGGAAAGCGCTTTGTACAGTGCCGAGCGCGTCCAAGCCTCGCGTGATCGCATTGACCGTTTGGGCTATTTCAGTGAAGTGACTGTCGACACCGTGCCTGTTGAAGGCGTGAACAATCAAGTGGATGTCAATTATTCACTGAAAGAAATACCGACAGGTGATTTGAAATTGGGCTTGGGTTACAGCACGTCAGATAAAGTCAGTTTGTCGGGTTCGATCAATGAGAATAACTTCATGGGCACAGGCAACTCATTGGGCTTGGACATTGACACCAGCAGTTCTTCTCGCAATGCAACGATCACGACCCGCAACCCGTACATGACCAAATACGGTGTCAGTCGTGATTTCTCCGTGTACTATCGTAAATATGATGCATCAAAACTGAACATTTCAGATGTGAAATACACAACAACGGGTGTGAACTTAAGTTTTGGTGTGCCCATCTCTGAAAACAATAAAATATTTTTGGGTGTGAATCCAGAGCGTAACAAAATCGCCTTGGCCAGCACCGGAGAGGTGCCCGCCAGTTATACGCAGTACACCAACGGTAAAAACAGCTTTACAACCTATGCATTGACCGCAGGTTGGTCGCACGACACGCGCGATTCTGGTTTTTCTCCAAGCCGAGGCACACTCCAAAGGGTGAATTTGGAAGTGGCGCCCGTGGGTGACATCAATTACTATAAAGCCAGTTATCAATTCCAAAAATTTGTACCTGTTTCAAAATACTTTACTTTGGCCTTTAACACCCAGTTTGACTATGGCCGTGGTTATGGTGGTGAC
>CALMCL010000113.1 GCA_937862905.1 uncultured Burkholderiaceae bacterium
TCATCTTGCTGTGCCGCCCACATGGCCGCATAAGTGCCGTTTTTGGCCAAGAGCTCGCCATGCGTGCCGCGTTCGACAATGCGACCCGCATCCATGACCAGAATTTGATTGGCGTGGATGATGGTTGATAAGCGGTGTGCGACAATCAACGTGGTGTGATTTTGTGCGGCTTCATCGAATGCCGATTGAATCGCTTTTTCGGCATGCGAGTCGAGTGCCGATGTGGCCTCATCAAAAATCAAAATCGGTGTGCCTTTGAGCAAGGTGCGGGCAATGGCGACGCGCTGTTTCTCACCGCCAGAGATTTTCAAACCCCTTTCACCGACTGCTGTTTCCAATCCTTCGGGCAGACGGCTTAAAAAGTCATCCAAATGTGCAGCGGTTGCTGCGGCACGCACTTCATCCACGCTCGCATCGGGGCGGCCATATTGGATGTTGTAACCCAAGCTGTCGTTGAACAGCACGGTGTCTTGCGGCACAATGCCAATCGCGCGGCGCAGGCTGCTTTGCGTGACGTGCGCAATCGACTGACCATCAATCGCGATCTCTCCAGAATTGATGTCGTAAAAACGGAACAACAGGCGCGAGAGCGTCGATTTGCCCGCACCGCTTTTACCGACAATGGCGGTAGTGGTGTTTGGTGCGACCACAAAGCTAACATCATGCAAAATTTGACGGTTGTGGTTGTAGCTGAAATTCACATGCTTGAACTCGATTTTGCCCTCTGTCACTCGTAAGTCAACCGCATCAGCGGCATCGATCACATCGGGGGCGCTGTGCAATAAGTTGAACATTTTGTCCACGTCCACCAAGGACTGTTTGAGTTCGCGGTACATCACGCCGAGAAAGTTTAACGGCACATACAGTTGCAACATCAAAGTGTTGACCAAGACCAAGTCGCCCAGAGTCAAGCGTCCAGCCACCACGCCCTGAGTGGTGTACCAAAGGATGACAATCAGTGCGATGGAGATGATCATTTGCTGGCCAAAATTGAGCAGCGACAGCGAGTTTTGTGATTGAATCGCTGCGTTGCGAAATTGTTTGAGCCCTTGATCGTAGCGCACGGCTTCAAATTGCTCGTTATTGAAGTATTTGACGGTTTCAAAGTTCAACAATGAATCGATTGCTTTTTGATTGGCTTTGGAATCCATTTCATTCATGCGCTTGCGGTATTGGGTGCGCCATTCGGTGATGCCCACGGTGTAGGCGATGTAGCAGATCAACGCAGCGGCGGTGATGCCGACGAACACCGCGTCGTATTTTGCCCACAGGAACCCAAGCACCATGAACATCTCGATCAATGTGGGCACAATGGTCATGAAAGAAAAGCCAATCAAGGTGCGCACACCGCGAGTGCCTCGTTCGATGTCGCGCGTCAAACCACCTGTTTGGCGGCTGAGGTGAAATTTAAGTGATAAATTGTGCAGTGTGTTGAACACCTGTAACGACACCGTGCGCGCGGCATTTTCGGACACACGGAAAAACACAATTTCACGCAACTCATTGAACATGGTCATTGAAATGCGCAGTGCGCCATAAGCGATCAGCAAGGCGATTGGCACGATCAATGCGGTCTGCACTGTCGGGTTTGGGGTCATGCCATCGATGATCTTTTTCAAAACGACGGGAATGCCGAGGTTGGACAGTTTCGCCAACGTCAAGGCGATGAATGCGAAAATGACGCGGTATTTGCTGCGCCAAATGTAGGGCCAAAGGCTTTTGATGGTGTGCCAATCAGAACGTTCATTGACGCGCAGGTCTTTTGAATCATCGTATGGCTGGGCGTTGCGGGGAGAGCGGGACATTGTTTGAACTTATAAAAAAGGGTCAAAGTGGTGTGACAACCGCTCATTCTACCAGCCTCTTGCCCAATGGGCTTGGGTCGCAATGGGGATAAAAATCGTCGTAATACCCATGAGACAAATGCGGTGTAAAATGAGGGCGTTATCACCACATCATAAAGCAGGCCAAATGACACTTTCCGCACAATTGCAGCACAGACTTGAACTGTTGAATCACCCATCGCACCGTGAGTTGTTGGCGCAAGGCTTGCGAGGCATTGAGCGAGAGACTTTGCGCGTCGATGCCGATGGCCATTTGAATGTCACGCCGCACCCAGAGGCATTGGGGGCCACACTGACACACCCGCAGATCACCACCGATTATTCAGAATCCTTGCTTGAATTCATCACCCCTGCTGAACACAACGCCGAGTCTGCATTGAACAAACTCGATGACATTCACCGCTTTGTGTACTCAAAACTGGATGGGCAAATGCTGTGGAGCCAATCCATGCCGTGCGTGTTGCCGAGCGAGGCGGAGATTCCCATCGCATGGTATGGCACATCGCACATTGGCATGCTTAAACACGTGTATCGCCGAGGCTTGGCGCTGCGTTATGGCAAAGCCATGCAGTGCATTGCGGGCATTCATTACAACTATTCTTTGTCTGAACGCATGTGGGCTGTCCTGCAAAAAGATGTGGGCGATCAAGGCAGTGCGCAAGATTTTCAGTCGGAAGCTTATGTGGCCACCATCCGCAATTTTTTGCGCTACAGTTGGTTGTTGATGTATTTGTTTGGTGCATCCCCCGCACTGTCAAAAGATTTTTTGCGGGGTCGTTCACACAGCCTTGAACAATTGTCCGATGACACTTTGTATTTGCCTTACGCCACCAGCCTGCGCATGAGTGATTTGGGCTACCAAAACAATGCACAGGATGGCCTCGTGCCACCGTATAACACGTTGATGGACTACATGCGCAACTTATCCAAAGCCGTGCGCAAACCATATCCACCCTATGAGGCTTTGGGCACGAAGCGCGATGGTGAATGGGTGCAAATCAACACCAATATTTTACAAATCGAAAATGAATTTTATGCCACGATTCGCCCCAAACGTGTGATTCGCAGTGGTGAGCGACCTGTTGAAGCGCTGTGTGACCGTGGCGTGCAGTACATTGAAGTGCGTTGCATGGACATCGATCCATTTGAACCCGTGGGCATCAGCTTGCAAACCACACGTTTTTTGGATGCCTTTTTGCTGTTTTGCGCCTTAAATGACAGCCCACTCACCCATGAGGCCGAAGGCCATGCCAACACTGAAAATTTTGCTCGAACAGTAAAGCAAGGTCGCCGTCCTGATTTGATGTTGAGCCGTGATGGTCAGGATGTGACTTTGCCAGCATGGGGTTTGGAATTGATTGAGCGGATTGCGCCCGTTGCTGCGTTGTTGGATGCACAAGATAGCGGTAGTGCCTTTGCCGACAGTTTGGCGGTGCAAAAAGACAAATTGCTGCATCCCGAGCACACACCATCGGCACGTGTGTTGCGAGAAATTCAGGCGCATGGTGGCTCATTCATTGCTTTTGCCACGGCACAAAGTGCGGTGCTGGCGGATGCTTTCCGTGCGCGCCCGCTTGATGCGGAACAGCAATCTGCATTTGAAAAATCAGCTGAAACGTCGCGGATCGAGCAGGCTGAGATGGAGCGCAAGCAAACAGGCAGCTTTGATGAATTCATCGAAGACTATCGCTCGCGCACCTCTCAGCAAATTTGTTGCGACGAATGAACAGGGTGAGGAGGTTCACGCTTGACTTGTGCGCGTGATGTCACCCGTGCTTAAAGCACATCATCCATTTTGACCAAGGGCAGGCGTGTTGAAACGGCATTCAGCGCGATGCCATGAATCATTTCATCGACGGTTGTGCAGCAATCGGTCACAATCGACACCGTGTATTTCTCTGCGGATTTTGAAATGGCCGTGTGTGTCACACAGTTTTGCGTCATCATGCCGCAGACCAACAGTTCGGTTACACCGAGCGCCGACAGTGTGGCTTCCAATGTGGTGTCAATGAAGCTGTCTGCATGTTGTTTCACCAAGATCGGTGCATCGGGTGCCGCAGCCAAAATGCGTGGGTGTATGCGCACTCCCTCTGTGCCTTCGTTAAAAAAAGGTGAAATGCCTTTGGCTGGATTGGCGATGTGCTGAATGAGGATCACTGGAATGTGTTGAGCGTTCGCTTTGGCAATCGCGGTTTCGATGCGCGACAGTGTCGCCTCGGCGTTCCACAGTGGGAAGTGACCGTTTGGAAAGTAATCATTTTGTAGGTCGATGACCAGCAATGCAGTGCTCATATGTGGCTCCTTGATGGAAGAAATGATGCGAGGTTGTCAGTTGAGACAATGTGCTGAAGCACAGAGGTGTCCGTGTTGTTTAGAATTGTACGGATCATCCAATGGCTTTGGAATTGTGAATTGTGCGACTTGGGGTGGGCTGACTTACAGTTTGAAAGGATCAATGTTGGATAAAATGAATCAAGCCATTGTGAAATGCCTCAAAGCCAATAGCCGTGCGAGCTGGCAGCACATTGGCAAACACGTTCATTTGACGGGGCAAGCCGTTGCAGCGCGGGTGTTGCAGATGGAGGATCAAGGCATCATTGAGGGTTACACCATACGTCAAGGGCAGGTTCAGCGGCACTTCATCACCGTGTTTATGGCCACCACTCAGTTTGATGTGTTTGAGGGTTTTTTAAAAGGCATTGGATCGGTTGAGCAGGCGTATAAAGTCACGGGTGAGGGCTGTTACCATGTGGTGTTTGTGTGCGAGCACGCCGATGAATTGGAACCCTTTTTGAATGCCCTGCTGCCATATGGTCGGTATAAGGTGTCGAGTGCCATACGTACGGTGAAGTGAGGCAAGTGCGATGGTGTTATTATTTGCAATGCAGGCCTGTTTTGCGACCGATGACATGACGGCTTGCATTTCTAAGTGTAAATTAAATGCGAAAAAGGACGGGGTTAAAGCCCGTCCTTTTTTATTGTATTTGTATTGAGGTGTGGCGTGGTGTTATTTAAGCCAATGCATTCAATGCCTGCTCAAAACGTGCCACCGTTGCATCGACATCTCGGAGTTTGTCGATGCCAAACAAGCCGATGCGGAATGTTTTGTAATCCGCAGGTTCGTCACATTGCAAGGGCACGCCTGCAGCGGTTTGTAGGCCTTGTGCAATGAAGGCTTTGCCGTTGTGGATGAGGTCGTCGTGGGTGTAGAACACCGCGACACCCAGGGCTTCAAAGCCTTGTGCAGCGACGCTGTTGAACCCTTTGTTGGCGAGCAGTGCTCGGACTTTTTGTCCCAACTCAATTTGGCGTTCACGCATCAGCTCAAAGCCGAAAACCTCCTGTTCCTTCATCATGTCACGGAAGTATTTCAGCGAATCGGTGGGCATGGTGGCGTGATACGCATGACCGCCTTGTTCGTAGGCTTGCATGATGTGCAACCATTTCTTCAAATCACAGGAGAAGCTGCTGCTGGTTGTGGCATTGACTTTGGCCACCGTAGCGTCGCTCAGCATCACCAAACCACTGCACGGCGATGCGCTCCAGCCTTTTTGGGGGGCGCTGATGAGCACATCCACGCCCGTGTCCGCCATGTTGACCCACATCGCACCCGATGCGATGCAGTCGAGCACAAATAGCCCACCGACGGCATGCACCGCATCGGCCACTGCGGTGATGTAGTCGTTGGGCAGCATCATGCCTGAAGCGGTTTCAACGTGAGGGGCGAAGACAACGGCGGGCTTCTCTTTGGCAATCGCGGCCAGCACTTCATCAAGCGGTGCGGGTGTGAAAGGGGCTTGTGAGCCGTTGCTTGTTGGGCTGGCTTTGAGCACGGTCACGGATGAGGCGATGTGACCTGTTTCTAAAATTTGTGTCCAGCGAAAACTGAACCAGCCATTGCGAATCACCAAGCATTTTTCATTTTGCGCCAATTGTCGCGCCACAGCTTCCATGGCATACGTGCCGCCACCGGGAATGACGGCCACCGCCTGTGCGCCATAGACCGATTTCAATGTGGTGGAAATGTCTTTCATCACACCTTGAAACTGTGCGGACATGTGGTTGAGTGAGCGATCGGTGAAGACCACGGAAAATTCCAATAAACCATCGGGATCAATGTTGGGCAATAAAGCGGGCATGGCAATTCCTTCAAAAAAGTAAGTGGGTGTTACTGTTTGTGTGAACTGGTTGTATGGTTTTTATGGTTGGATCTGTGGTGCGTTTGAATTAATTTCGCACAAATGAAATGGTTTGGATTTTGATCTCTGTGTCATCCTCATTGGCCTCAACCGTTCGGGGCTCGCACGGCTCTTCATCAAAGGCCAGATCGCCTTCAGCCACTTCGGTGTCGATGGTTAAATTTTTGAAATCAAATAAATTGCTGTCCATCAGGTGCGATGGCACAACGGTGTGCATGGCCGATGCCATGCTTTCAATCCAGCCTTTGTGCTTTTTATCCCACTCATTGAGCATGGCTTTCATGGCTTGGCGTTGTAGGTTTTCTTGCGATCCGCACAAATTGCACGGGATGATGGGGAACTGCTGCACCTCGGCGTAGCGCTCCATGTCGTCTTCGGAGACGTAAGCCAGTGGGCGAATCACAACGTGCTTGCCGTCGTCGGACACGAGTTTCGGTGGCATCGCTTTGAGCTTGGCGGCATAAAACATGTTGAGCAAAAAGGTTTGCAAAATGTCATCGCGGTGATGACCGAGGGCGATTTTGGTGGCGCCCAGTTCATCCGCGACACGATACAAGATCCCACGACGCAGACGTGAACACAGGCTGCATGTGGTTTTGCCTTCGGGAATGATGCTTTTGACGATGCTGTAAGTGTCTTGCGTTTCAATGTGAAACGGCACGCCCAATTTCGTTAAATATTCGGGCAAAATGTGCTCGGGAAAGCCTGGTTGCTTTTGATCCAAATTGACCGCGATGATGTCGAAATGAATCGGTGCGCGTGCTTTGAGTTTGAGCAACACATCGAGTAAGCCGTAGCTGTCCTTGCCGCCCGACAGGCAAACCATGACTTTATCGCCATCCTCAATCATGTTGAAATCACCAATCGCCTGACCGACTTGGCGGCACAGGCGTTTTTCGAGCTTGTTGTTCTCGTATTGAATTTTTTGTTCAGCCTTGCTGAGGGCTTGGGCAGGGGCTTCGATGGCAGCGGTGTTCATGGTTTTTCTTTACAAAACAAATTGACCTGCTATTTTACGCGAATTGTCGAATTGTTGACGGTGCATTCAAAGAGCGTGATCGGATGTGTGGAGAGACCGCATTTAAAAAAACGGACGATTCTCCTCACTCACTGATTAAATGGTTTTAAACACACAGATGAGTGCTGTTGTATCCCCAACGGGATGGTTTATTGTGCTGAACGGTCAGAAAAATACCATGCGCCCACACCAATCGCATCCACATCTGGATAAATGTCCGTTTTTTCACTGGAAATGTAAGCGGCAATGATGGCTTGTTTTTGCATCAAGGCTTCACCAATGCGGTCGCACAAGGTTTCTTGTAATTGCACATGTTCAATCGCCGCTTGAGCTGAAATCGTGTTGCGCACAAAGTCATAATCGACCACTTCATCCAAACCGTCGTGTTTGGGTGAAGCCGAAGCGCGGCGCACAAATGCCGTGACATTGAACACCATGGATTGTGGCGCGAGTTTTTCATGGTCGTACACGCCGATGGAGACTTGCAGGTGATAATCGCGCACAAAAATACAACGACAATCCATGAGGACGTGAGCGAGTTCTGGGGTGATGGGATGGGTCAGCATGAGGATCCGTCTAAAGTGAAGTTAAAAAATAAGGGTGTGTTGGGGCATGCGTGCACCGTACCCATTGGTGATGACATGCCGATGACATGAATTTGACAAATAAGTGGGTATCAGATGGGGCATCAATTTGCCCGATGCGTGAACATCACATCACGCGCTTGTGCGGACAGGTGTTGCCCACCATCCACCAACAGCGTCGTGCCGGTCATGCTGCGTGCGGACAAGGCGTATAGCATCGCCTGCGCCACATCATCGGGCGTTGAACCCCGCTGTAAAATGGTTGCATTGTGCGCATGAGCAAAGTCGTCTTGGGTTTGGTCACCTGATGGTAAGCTCAAGCCCGGGGCAATGCCGACCACACGCACGCGTGGCGCAAGCGCCATTGCCGCCAGTGTGGTGGCGTGTTCCAATGCCGATTTGGATAATGTGTACGATAAAAAATCAGGGTTTGGATTGTGCAGTTTTTGATCCAAAATATTCAGCACCACACCCGTTTGGGTCACATGCAAGCCTTGTGCAAGTTGTTGCGTGAGCAACAAAGGCGCAAACGTATTGGTGCGCCAATGCCGCTCAAAATGCGCCAAGGACAAAGGTTCTGGCTGGGTCAGCACATCGTAATTGAAATGAGACGCATTGTTCACCAGCACACCGACCGTCCCGAGGTCACGGGTGGCCGAAGCGATCAATTGGGCGACAGCGCATTCATCGTTCAAATCCGCTTGCAATGCGCAGGCCTGTACATTCAGTGCTCGCAGCTCATTGACCAACGCATGCGCCGCATCCATCGATTGACCATAGTGCACGGCCACATTAAAACCCGCCTGCGCCAAGGACACACACAACGTGCGTCCAATGCGTCGCGCCCCACCTGTGACAAGGGCGGTGCGGGGAAGAGAAGGGTCAAAAGCAAAAGCGGTCATGGTTCGATTTGTTATAATCCAAAATTAAAAATGCGCAGCACCATTGTACGCGCATCACTGACCATAAGAAAGCACCGCACATGGCATCGACTTTGCCCCAACCCTCGGCCACACAAATCGCTCGCAGCACCCAGCTTGTTGAACACATTCGCAGCCTCATCGATGCGCGGGGCGGCTGGCTGCCGTTTGATGATTACATGAATGCCGCGCTGTATACGCCGAATCTGGGTTACTACAGCAATGACGCCTCACCTTTTTCAGCTTTTGCTGCGACCGGTGATTTCATCACTGCACCGCTGCTGTCGCCATTGTTTGGCGCCTGCCTTGCAGAGCAAGCCTTGGAGGTCTTTGAACGGACTGGGGCATTCCATGTCTTGGAAATTGGTGCAGGCACGGGTCGCCTCGCCGCTGACATCCTTGCGCACCTGAGCGCGTGCGGTGTGACCGTTCATTACGATATTTTGGAGCTTTCAGGCACTTTGCGTGCCCAACAGCAAGCGACCATCGCTGACGCGCTGCCCGACAGCCCTCATCAGGTGCAATGGTTGGATGCGCTGCCCACCGATTATGAGGGTTTGATCATTGGCAACGAGGTGCTGGACGCAATGCCGGTGAAGCTCATTGGCGTGAACGATGGGGTGTGGTTTGAACGGGGTGTGGTTTTTGAAAAAGACCAGCTCGTTTATGTGGATCGCCCCACCGATACGCGCTTGCCCATGCCCAGCGATTGGATGCACGCCCTTGAAAACAGTGGCGCATCTTACCTTAGCGAAACCCAAGGCCAGCAAATGGCTTTCATCAACAGCCTCGGTGCATGTTTGCATAAAGGCGTGGTGCTCATGCTGGATTATGGCTTCCCTGCTCACGAGTTTTACCATCCGCAACGCAACACCGGCACACTCATGTGCCACATCCAACACGTCGCCCACGACGACGCGCTGTACCATACGGGCGTGCAGGACATCACCGCACACGTGAATTTTTCTGCCCTCAAACAGCCCAAAGGGCTCACCGCCATCGGTTACACCAATCAAGCCAACTTCCTCATCAACAACGGCCTACTTGATTTGCTCACGCAACTGCCGCCCGAAGAAACCCGCGCCGCCGCCAACCGCGCGCATAAATTGATGTCCGAAGCAGAAATGGGTGAATTGTTTAAAGTCATGGCTTGGGCAAAAGGGGTGGATTTTGCCGAGGACGATGTGCTGCAAGGTTTTGTGCGAGGTGATCGGCTGGATACGCTGTAAAAAAACATGCTGTGGCCGTTGATGAAATGGGCCTTTGACTGGGTCAATTCACTGTAAAATGCGCTTGATATTTCGCCACGAAGGGTTTGCAATGGCTGGTAAACCGTCCGTGATCCTCAATTTTAAACAAAGCTCATCATGAAAAAATTTCTAGAAGAATTTAAAAACTTTGCCAGCAGTGGCAATATTTTTGACCTTGCCCTCGGTGTCATCATCGGTGGTGCGTTTGCCACCGTGGTCGAAAGCTTGAGCAAAGACATCATTGGTGACTTCATCGCTGCACTGGGCGGTGCACCTGATTTGGGCGAACTGGTTGTTGAATTCAATGGTGGTCAAATCCACGTCGGCAACTTCCTCGGCGCAGTGATTAATTTTTTGATTCTGGCCTTTGTGCTGTTCATGATGGTCAAAGTCATCATGAAATACAAACTCGCCAATTTCCGTGCCCAAGGCAGTCGCGAATGCCCGTATTGCCGTGAATTCGTCGCGGTGGATGCGATTAAATGCAAATATTGCACATCGGACTTAAAAGCAAAAATCGATGGCGATGAAGGGGCGGATGAGCGGTAAATCAAGTGCGTTGACGAAATAGATTGGCTAATTGCGGCTAGGACTTCCCTCGGCGTTATAATTGACAAGTCACTGAATGGCTTGTCAATTTTTACAGAGGTTAAGCTGTTCAGGTCAAGTTTGTGAAAAACTTAATTCCTTTCTGTAAAATTTTGGCGGGTTGTTTACACTTTTGGAAATTTTGCTTACAGACCAAAAGGTTAATTGTGAGGATTGTCAAGGATGAGGAATTCACGGCAAAGCCACGTAGTCCTTGATAACCCTGAAAATTGACTCAAAATCATGAAAGCAAAAATTTCAGCCTCTTCAACAGAAAAAAGTGTAAACAACGCGACGATTTCCTACATCTTATCTTTTAACCAACATCGCTGTTGATAGATCATATTGATACTGCCCTAGCGTTTCATCTTTAATCCGCGCCACAACTTCATCAATAATAAAAATGGGCACCAAGAACCATTCTCTTGGCATAACAGGATGTCCGAACCGATCATTGATTTTAATATTCAATCTTGCGGAGTCAAAAAAACGATGCAACAAATACTCAAGTTTGGTACGGTTAATATGAAACAACTCATAGGTTGCCACAACTTCAACCTCTGCCATGAGGAACGTCGGATCTAGCTTTGCATTGGCAATCCGTCGAACGACATCGCCACTTGTCACGCCAATTTTATGGATTAAGTTTCGATTTTGTTTAATCTCTGGTAAGTCAGATTGACTTCTCAGCACATAAATCACGCCGCTGCCGATGTCATCGTCTTCAACATCATCAGAAAATAATGCCGATTTTTCAGAGTCACTGCTGGTTTCCAAGTGTTCTGAGGTGCTATCAAACAGCGGCCCCGCATTTGAATCTGTGATTCTACGACCCGCCTCATCTCGGTAAAGAGCCCTTTGCAATGAGCGAAGTAAAATATTGCTTTCAGTACCATTGTCATAAATAACACGCAAACGCCCATCCCACTTACCGAAGCTATCTTTTTTTAGGGGCTCCATCTCCGCTACATAAGCGATTTGACCAAACAAAATATAAAACTCACCTTTACTAATTTCAGCATCCAGTTTAAAACGACGGCTTTTCCTCAAGCCCGATTTCAAATCTGCCTGTACGGAGTCAAACAAGGGCTTGAACACGTCAAAGTCATTACAAGGCGTGTTTTGCCCGATTTCCTCCGCTGCTTTTTTCTCCGCGCGAGGCTTCACATGCGTGAGCTTGGTGATGTCATGTTGATTCTCAACTGTAATACCTAACTCCGCGAGCAACTCGTCATCGCCTAAATCATCAAGGTTATTCTCGCCCAGTACCGTGGGTATAGAAAGCAACTGATGAACATCCAGCTCCGCCAACAGCGTTAAGAACTCATCCGATGAACGAAGTTTATCCAACCTGACCGCATACAAACGCTCAAAAATATCCTTATCCTCACCGTGTTCAGGCATACGCTCATGCTGTTTCACAAAGCGTACAATCTCATCAAACCCAGCAATCACCCGCTCATCGCGTGCCGAATGAGCGCTCGTCCGCCGCACCTCCACCTCAACGCCGAGTTCCGCCAACAGCTCATCATCTTCAGCCGTGAATTTTGCCTTAGCCATGAGCTGCCTCCGCTTTCATGCGGGCAAGAAAGGCAATTCCTTCCGCCATCTTCACCTCCCAAGGATCCGCAGCAGTCAGCTCAGGCAAACGCCCTCGTTCTTTTTTAAACGAAATCGCCCGTTTGACCAACTCACGCGCCTCCTCAAGGCTTAGATTCACTTTTTTGCCCGCAATGACTGCCGCCACTTGTTTCAAACTGTCTTCATTCATCGCTTTGGCTAAAATTGCATACGCCTCACCAAAAGGATTAATGCGATCAATCAAATCAATCTCCAAATCGCGAACATTCATCGAGAACTTCCGTACCCCTGAAATTAACGCCGTATTCCCACTGCTCTCGACTCCCCCATTGGGATTCGCCATTTTTTTGGCTTGTTGCGTCAAAACAAACGCAGCAACCGCCTGCTGTCGGATCGCTTCCCAATCCTCAGCATCAAGGTTTGGATACTTATCCTTAATTATTTTACCCAAACGGACTTGAGTCAACTCCTCTGGCAATACTTCAGCGTCAAACAAACCGCGCTCAAGCGCAGATTTATCCTGTACGAACGCCGCAATCACCTCATTCAAATCCTCTTGGCAAATGCGACTTGCTTCCTTGCTTTTTGGCTCGACCAAACCATTAATTTCAATTTGAAACTGCCCAGACTCTTGATTAAAGCCCACATTGGTTTTCGACGGCTGATAACCTGTCTCACCATAATCATAGCCATCAACAGGGCGACCATCAGCGCGTTTGCTGGTGAAGTTGAACTTCGGTGTAAGCACTTGCTCCATCAACAAACTCGCTGCAATCGCTTTCAACGTATCATTCACCGCATCCGTCACCGTATCTTCAGACGCATCAGGCTCCGCAATTAAATTCGTAAAGCGCGAATGTGTTTTACCCTCAGCATCACGCGTCGCCCGCCCAATGATTTGAATGATTTCCGTCAAACTCGAGCGGTAGCCAATCGTTAACGCATGTTCACACCAAATCCAATCAAAGCCCTCCTTCGCCATCCCCAAAGCAATGATGATGTCCACATGATCGCGGTTGTTTTTTTGCGCCACATCTTTCAACGCCGCCGATACTTTATCGCGCTTCGCCGCATCGTCATCGACCAAATCAGCAATACGCAGCACCCGCCCCTCTAAGGTTTTTACCAAATGAAACCCCGTTTGTGGGTCAACCCCCAACCACTCACCCAGCTCATGAGTGATGTGCTCCACCTCCTTGATTTTATCTTTTGTACTCTCTCGCGAGTTCACGTTCGGAATGTGAATAATGGTTTTCTCGTGCGGATTCAACACCTTCAAAATCTCATCCGCATACGAGCCCGTATAAAAATAATAACCAATGTCCAAACGCTTCAAATACTCATACCCATTCAACTGCTCATAATACGTATACGTCACGGTTTTAAACTTACTCTCATCCTCCGGCGTCATCACCGCCTCCGCATCCCCGCGAAAATACGACCCTGTCATCGCCACGATATGCACCTTATCCCGTGCCATAAACTGCGCCAAATGTGCCCCCAATTTATTATCAGGACTCGCACTTACATGATGGAATTCATCAATCGCAATCAAACAGCCATCAAACGCCTCTACCCCAAACTTATCCACCGCAAACCGAAATGTCGCATGAGTACTGACCAAAATCACATCATCAGACTTTAAAAAAGCCTCAACTGAATTCACCTTCCCGCCATCCTCACCGGGCGCATTGCACAGATTCCAACGCGGCTCAACCTGCCAATCCCAATAAAAGCCAAGCTGACTCAACGGCTCATTATTAAAGCTAGAGCCAATCGACTTCTCAGGTACAACGATGATCGCCTTTTTCACCCCTTGATGGTGCAATTTATCCAGCGCGACAAACATCAACGCGCGGCTTTTGCCCGAAGCGGGCGGCGACTTGATTAATAAATATTGCTCACCACGCTTCTCATAAGCGCGCTCCTGCATCACACGCATTCCCAATTCATTAGGGCGTGTAGATGAGCCATTTTGTGCATAAGACACCGAAACAGAAGGAACAACATGCGTCATAATTAAATTTCCTGAAAATGAACTTATGCACTGATGGCATAAGTACGATTGCTGTATTAAATTGTGTTTAGGTGACTTCTAAAAGCTGATTCCAGCATGACTTCAGCCATCATTCCCGTATGTTTTTAGCGGGAATCCGGCCAAACGAAAACCCTCAATCTTATCTTTGTTAATCAAAGACTTAAGGTGAATATTATATCCAAGGCCTCACTGGATTCCCGCTAAAAACATACGGGAATGATGAAGTAGGCTGTAAAATCGTTACTGTCTACTCAAACAACAATTTTTAGAGATCTCCTTTAAATGATTGTTAATGTGTTGTAAATAGTTGTTAAGTAGTTGTTAAACAGTACTTAAATACTGTTTAACGATTGATAGTGAGTCTTAACGATGTTACAATTCAATCAAGTGGATTGGGGGTTTCCCGATCGGCGTTATGGCTTCTGGGGGTTCCCGGAGGCCTTTCGCTTTTATGGAGTATCCTTTGCTTGCAGAGGGACGATTTTTAACCCATACCCCTCATAGTTCTCCCCCACTTGTTGCCGTCCACCACGGCACAAAAATTTTTGCTCAATAATTTCAAAAGCCCTATTGCTTTGATTGGGGCGTAAGTAGTGGATCCCAATCGGACGAGCGACTAAATCCGCTAATTGCAATCCCACCGCATTGGTTTTTTTATCCAAAAACACCACATCAAACGGCAGAGGCACACCTTTACGCTGATTACCATCGCACAAACGGCGAAACTCCAATTCCAACTCTTTATCCTCTTTTTTGCCACGGCATTCCACCAAGACATGGGTGCGTTGACTCAATTGTTCTTTTTCTTCTAAAAAATCATACAAGCCATCCAAGCAAAAATCCAAAGCAATGTGGTACGGATTATTGTCGTCACCTAAAGGGGGCTTTGTCTCTTTCAAACGATGCTTGTCAATCACGCAAGCGACCACCACATAATGGTTTGCATCCATTACTCTGGACAAATCTGCCATGAAAGATGAGCGTAACGTACGCTGAATCAGGGGCGTAAAATCCCCTGTTTGTTTGCGAATTTCATGCTCATGCAACACAATCGCATCATGACCAAAATAATTGAACTTGAATTTCTCGACGCTCGGAATGACCCGCTCCGCATAATGTCGCTTATGGAAAATACAAAACGCCAATACAAACACGGGATAATCAGGATTGATACTGGCTAAACTGTGGTCACCGCTTTCATCGACATACACCACATAGTCACTAAAACCCGTGGAGTGTGCGGTTGTCATCTCCATAGGATTGGCCTCATCTGCAAAGTCAAACAAAGGCAATTGTTGGTGTTTATTTTCTGTCATATTCGTTGTCATTTGATGTTTATTTTTTTGGTGTTTTTGCTGGTTGCGAGTACATGACCTTCTTTTTTACTTTGGCCATTATTTTGAGCATGGCACGTTTAAAAGCAATTGCACGTCTAAATCAAACACCGTTTTCGCTGAAGGTTTCAAAAGACAGCACCCTGATCTTCCATACAAGAGTGACAAGTATAGCCCCCCATCCATCCCGTCGGCTTTTTCTTGCCACAGACATCACACACCTTAAAATAAGTTTTAAGGTTTAATACCCGACGAATTTCCTTTTTAATGCGTTTTTGATCAGCACCCTCAGGTAAACAGGCCACCTTCACCCATTTTCTAGATGACGTGTGCGGCCCACGCCATGTGATCTGACCCACAAACACCTCAATCTCAGCAGGCGACCACGACTCTACCCAATGCATCAAAAACGACGATGGATCAATGGCATGGTTCGGGGTTTGTAGTGGCAAGGCTTTTTTGTTCGTTTTAATCCGAATGAAATCCGTTGTTAACTCATCATTTGTCATGTTGTGTTTAATTTTTGTTGGATGCTGTGTCATTAAGCTTTCGCCGTCATCTTCGTGTACAGCTCAAACAGCTTCTCCAGCCGCTCGGTATCGTTCTTGAATGTGCGGCCGATGTAGATGCGTTCGAGCACCTCATCGTTGCGATCGTGGGCGTGGCGCAGGTTGTCGGGCATGGATTCGGGATTGTACAAATCGGCAATCGTCGCGGGAAAATGCGCCTCGCGTGCCAGCAAAATGTCTTCGGCGCAGCGGGTTAAATCGGCTTTGTTTTTCTCTGTGAGCTTGGGGACGGGGAAGGTGTTCCAGCCGAGGGTATTGGAGTAGCGATAATGAATTCGCATTTTACCGCAGACCGTTGCAATCCATATGCGGTGAAGTTTTGAGGCTATAAGTGCCATACTCCACAGTGGTGCATCATAAAGTGCGAAAGCGAGGTTGCTGACAATTGTACCTACTGTAAGATAGCCCACTGGTAAATAGTCACGTGATTCAGTCGATACACTGGGAACTATAATGACAGTTTCAGCCCCTTTTTGTCGTACTTCACCAAAACGATGTGGTTGTGAAGCTAATTCAACGGTAGCTTGTTTTGTGCTAGTCAAACGCATTGTACGGACACCCTCAATCCGTTTTTTAATAGGCTCTATGCTTAAAGTTTCAGATAAGTCCGACTCTTCAATCCACAGGCAATAGCGTTCAAGCCCTTGGGTAAACTCGGCCGAACCGTAGATGCGATGAATGAAGTGACTTCTTTGTGTCTTCGTCAAACCAAGTGCATCAAGCTCATCGTGAGTCAAAAGTAAATGCCCACCGTCAACGGGCTTATTGCCAAACTTCATATCTGGCAGTAAGCTGATTGGTTTTGATATTTTGTCAACGATAACATTTTGTGCCGCAACTAGGTAGGCGTTGATGTATAAAGCTTCTTTTACAATTGTTTGACTGTTCTCATCCAAGGAGTAAAGTAAACGTGATGCGCCTGCTTGAGCAGAAATACCCACAATTGCAACTGTAATTCCAGCATTGTTGCTTGCCAAGTTAGCCCAGTTGAAGCTGGTGTGTGCGAAAGTAATTTCATGCCCCGTCTTGAAAATCAGCGGCCATAGGATGGGCACTTGTTGCCCTTGGCAAATCGAATTGGTTGAAACGAAAGCGGCGACGGTGGGTGTGTGCATGCCATAATCCGCCGCTTTCATGAACCAGCCTGCGACATAATCGAGCGATTTCCATGAGGTGCAGCGGTGGTCAAAGATGGCTCTGAGGTCATTTTTTTGTTCAGTGGATTGCCATGTGCTGCCTAAATATGGTGGGTTGCCGCAAATATAGGTTTCGCCGCCTTCGTTCGCAAAATCAATTTCGGCTTGCTCAAGCGGGGTGCTGAATAAGTCGTCGCCAAGCAGTTTCACGCCCGTGCCTGTTGGTGGGCAGACGCTGAGCCAGTCGATGCGCAGGGCGTTGCCACAGGTGATCCAGTTGTCTGAATCCAGTGGTAAAAATTCGGCGAGGGCTTCTTTTTGTCCTCGATATTGGACGTCGCATTGGTATTCGGCGATGATGAGGGCGAGTCGGGCAATTTCGGCGGGGAAGTCGCGCAGTTCGATGCCGCGAAAGTTGGTGAGGGGGATGTCGGTGCGGCGTTCGATTTCGTTGCGGCGGCGGTTGATTTCGGCTTCGAGGTCGCGCAGTTGTTTGTAAGCGATGACGAGGAAGTTGCCAGAGCCGCAGGCGGGGTCAAATACGCGGATGTGTGCCATGCGCTTGCGCAGGTTGAGCAGTTTGCGGGCGTTGTCGCCTGCGGCGGTCAGTTCGTTGCGCAGTGCATCGAGAAAAAGCGGATTGAGGACTTTGAGGATGTTCGGCACGGAGGTGTAGTGCATGCCGAGTGAGCCGCGTTCGTCGTCGTCGGCGACGGCTTGAATCATGGAGCCAAAAATATCGGGGTTGATTTTCGTCCAGTCCAGTCGCCCGACGTGCAGGAGGTAGGAGCGGGCGATTTTGCTGAATTGTGGGGTTTCGGTGCTGCCTGAAAACAGTCCGCCGTTGACGTAGGGGAATGCGTCCGCCCAGCGCTTGATTGGGTTGCTGGCGTGGTTGGTGCGGTCTGCGATTTTGGTGTTCATCGCTCGAAAGATTTCTTCGATGATGTTGTGCGTGTCGGCGGCGTCGCTGCTGCTCATTTGGTCGATGGTGTCGGTGAATAAGCCCGTGCCGTTGAAGATGTCGGTGTCTTCGGCAAAAAAGCAAAAAATCAGCCGTGCCATGAAATGATTCATGTCGCGCCGCCGCTCGGTCGTGCCCCATTCTGGGTTGGTTTTGAGCAGCTCAACGTAGAGCTTGTTCAGGCGGCTGGTCGCTCGAATGTCAAACGTGCTTTCTCGAATTTGCTTGACGGTAGATATACCTGCTAAGGGCAGGAAGAAGCCAAAATGATTGGGAAAGTCGGTGTAGGCGCAGGCGATGATTTCGTCGGTGCTGAGGTCTTGCGCTTCTAAATCAATGCCGTCGGTTGCCAATATGAATTTGGCTTTGGCTTTGGTCGTTGCCGGGCTGGCTTGAAGTTGTGCCAATGTGGTCTTGATGTGCCCTGCTGAACATACAGCGATGTGGATGTTGTTGCGCTGAAGAACGCCACCTTGAATGTCGGAGTCGTTGGATGAGCCTGTGCGCAATCTTTTAATTGTGGTGGCTTTGTTGCCAAACGCTTCTAAAAAAGCATAGGGGAACTCAAGCGCGTCAAACGGCTGATCGGCTAAGGTGCTAATGGCTTCTTCAATTTCTACAGCATTCAAGGTGTTCTACTTTCTCATCACATCAACGTTTCTCATGCGCATTTCTCATGTGTTTTTTTGTGCGCATGTTTCATTGGTATCAATTGGCATTCTACGGATGGTGAATTATAAACCATGCCTTGTACAAGTCGAAGACCAAAGTAGATCAAATGAATTGAGCAAAGGCTTGTTTCTTTGCGTTGTGGCGTGAGATGTTGTGTTGATATGGGTTGAGCCATTCAATTTTGGTGTGGTGACTAGAGTTGTCGTTGATTGGTTTTGAGGTGCTTTGGTTCGTGTGTTGTCTGTGGGCTGAGTGGTTGCTGCCTGGTAAAGTAAATCAGGATTTTCGACCGTATTTTAGTGGTCGCTTGTTTCATTTAGAAATGTTTGAAATGGTCGATACACACTGAAAGCTTCAGCAAAATGTGAAACAAAATCAGCATCTGATAATTGAGCATCGCTGACATCGTGCTGCACCCATAAAGCTTTGTGTTTCAGTAAGCTCAGGTGTGGAGAGTCCACCGTGTACCCAGCAGGTGGACGTTTCAGCACATCACCTCGTAACGCACCAAACCATTTTTTGAACGTCGGATCATCCAACAGGTGCTCCAACACTTGACCATTGAGCGCAATCTCTTGGCGAATGCATTGCAGCCATGCGCTGCTTGGGGCGTGTGCACCGCCGCCAATCATCGACGCATTGGGCTCAATGTGCAGGTAAAAACCCGCGCGTCCAAAGTCTGCACGATGCCCGCTGGGCGCGATGTGAATGCCAAAATGGGTTTTGTATGGGGTTTTGTCCTTGGAAAAGCGCGCATCCTTGTGTATGCGGAACAAACATTGCTTGGCCTCGATGCCCATGTGCTCAGGGGCAATGCTGGCTATTTCAGAAATCAATGCATCAATGAAGTCATACAGTTGTGTTTGCAGGGCGACAAAACGAGGTTTGTGGTCATGAAACCATTCGCGGTTGTTGTGTTGTTTAAGCTCATTTAAAAATGGCAAGGTGTCGCTGGGCAAGGGCACTTGAGTCTCCTTTTTTAATGGGTGTGACGCACCGCATGGTTCTTGTAACAGTTGCTAGCGGTTGTCGTTAACGGGTATTGTTAATGGCTGATGGTGTCTGCCCAAGCAAACAGCCGATCCAAATCATAATCGCCACTGTGGGGCACATTCCACGGCATGGCAAAATCCACGCGTTTGCCTTGGTTTTTCAGCGTGGTGGCCAGAATGACGGGGATGGCGAGCGAGGTGTCTCGGTCGGCCGTGCCATGGCGGATGCGCCAATGTGCGCTGATGGTACTGCCTTTGGGGCTGCTCAGGTAGTGCATGGCATTCATCATGTTGACGGTGGCGGGTGCGGCGTGTGTGCCGCCTGCGGTGCTGTTGCTCATGCCAAATGCTGTGAAATGTTGGGCTTGGGTGTTGGCTGTGCCGAACAGGTCGTTTTCACCGCTGCTTAAATCCAGTGCATCAAACGCAGGTGGGGTTTTCATGCGGACATTGGCTTGGATGTAGCCGTCGTAGTCAATGTCGGTGACTTTTTTACCGGAGAGGTGCACCCATGCGAGAGGGGACAGGTCTGTGCCGTTGTTCAGAGCGGTTTGTGCGGAGGCGATCACATAAGACTTCACGAGGTCTTTGAACGGGCCATGGCCTTGTGCATCGAGGGTCAGTGGTTGGCCATTTGTTTGTGTGAGTTTCAGAGCATTGAGGTAGGCGGGAAATAAAGTTTTCAGGGCATTTGAGGTGTTGATTTGTGTTGCGGTCAAAGCTCCTGTTTCCATTTTACGCTCTGCATGAAAATCAATCATTTGCGGCATGATCATTTTTTGATAGGTGTTGAAACCATTGAATTGCCATTCATACGCCATGTCTGCGTGGTCTAAATTGGTGATCGGGCAATAGGCGGACACAGCAAACACGTCATCACGGGCTTTGGCTGCGCCGAGTGCGTTGAGGTAGGGTTCATAATCGGTGTTGTTGCCGCTGGCGCCGAGCAGTGCAGACAAAGCGCCACCTGCACTGGTGCCGTTGGATATGATTTTTTCAGCATTGCCGAACATGACGGCATCATTGTGGCGTAAATAGCGCACGGCAGCTTTCAGATCAACGATGGCGGCTGGCGCTTTGCCTGTGTATTGACCCTTTTCGTCTTGCGTGGTGCGGCCACGCGCACCTGGGGTGGCGACCACATAGCCTTTGCTCAAGGCGATGAAGGCGGCGTTCGGGTTGTGTCCATCGCGTGCGACGCTGGGACTGTCGGGTTCGCTGGGCATGTAGCCGCCGACGGCATTGGGCATGAAAATGGGAGCGGTTTGGGCTGTGAAATGCCCGATGCTTTTGCCTTTGAAGTACGCTTCGGGAATGTAAATGTTCATGCGTTCATACTTTGCATCCACAGGGTGTTGCACATAAACGATGTGCTCATATGCGCGAAATGCGATCGTTTGACCGCCCAAGGTCAAGGTTTTTGAGGTGTGGGTTGCGTTGGCAAAATTCAGGTTGTAAGTGCTGTTTGCACGGCCGCCTGCACCGCTGTTTGTCATGGCATTTTGAGGGGCGACGGATGGGGTCTCTGGCATCGTCGGTTGCGCTTGCGCATTCAATGATGGGGCGGCCAAAGTCATGAGTGCTAAGGCGAGCGTGTGTGATGGGTTCATGTGATCCTCCTTGTGGTCGACATGTTGCAGTCATTGTCGTCGTTGCGGGGTTATCGTTGCTGGGCGGTCATTGTTGTGTTGATTGTGTTGTGAGCAAGTTTATCGCTGAAGCGTGGTTGCAATGTGTGTTGGATGTAAAGTTTTGTAAAGGTGCTCTTTGCATGCACATACACATAGATTTTCTTTAAAACCAAATTGTTAACCAGTCATTCCTGCGTAGGCGGGAGTTCAGTGGGGTGCGTAGCGCAGCGTTTGATGCCCTATGTACACTCAGCACCAACACATGCAATGCTTTTGACTGGATTCCCGTCTGCGCCGAATGGCGAAGATAAAAGTTTGGTTTACTTTTTGATTTAGTCTATAGCCGTTTCGAAGGAGGTCTAATGCCCAAGGCAGGGCACTGCGTTCAATGCCCCAGAGTGCTTGACATTAGCCGATGCGGCGCAACAGTTCTGTGCGTTTTTTCTGATACGCCAGCACTGATTTTTCTTTCACATGGCCGAAACCACGCACGTGTTCAGGCAGGGTGGCCAGTTCAATCAATGCGGCGTGGTTGTCTGCATTGACTGTCGAGGCCAATTCACCCATTGTGCGCAGGTATTCATCGCGCAATGTGCGCTCCATGCGCCGTTCGGTGGTGCGGCCAAACACATCCCACATCCCGCCACGCAGGTGTTTCATGTTCGCCAGCCAACCAAAAGCACGCATCACCCATGGCCCAAAGCTTTGCTTGATCAAGTGGCCGTGGCTGTCTCTTTTGGCAAACAGCGGTGGGGCAAGGTGAAATGTCAGGCTCACATCGCCGTCGAATTGCTGCTTGATTTTGTTCATGAAGTCAGGATGGGTGTACAGCCGCGCCACTTCGTACTCGTCTTTGTACGCCATGAGTTTAAAGGCATTTTTGGCGATGGCGGTGGTCAGTTTTTTGCCCAATTGCTGTTCTGATTCGATCGCTTGGACGCGTTTGACCAAGGCCAAATAGGTGTCGGCATAAGCGATGTCTTGATACGCCACCAACTCATCGTAGCGACGGGTGATGAGGCGATCCAAGTTTTCAGGCATTTGCACAAGGATGGTTTGTGTGGGCAGGGCGATCTGTTCAACACGTTTGAGGTCAAATGCTGCACGGCGTCCCCAAAGAAAGCTTTTTTTGTTGGACTCCACACCGACACCAATGATGTCAATGCCTTTCAGTAAGGCGGCTTCAGACACGGGCAACAGGCCTTTTTGATAGGCAAAGCCAACCATGAACACATTGGTGGCGATCGAATCGCCCATCAGTGCGGTGGCGAGCTTGGTGGCATCGACGAATTCTGCTTGTTGTCCGATGGATTCCTCAATGAGGCTCTGCACATCGCGCATGGGGAACTGCCAATCGGCATCTTGTGCGAATTTACCCGTTGGCTGTTGGTGCGTGTTGACCACCGCACGGGTTCGACCCTTGAGCATTTTTGCGACGGCTTCGTGTGCACCTGCTGTCAAAATGTCGCAACCAAGCACCACATCGGCTTCACCTGTGGCAATGCGTTGGGCATGGATTTTGGCCACATCGTCGGCGATGCGGATGTGTGAGGTGACAGCGCCATTTTTCTGCGCCATCCCGGTCATGTCGAGCACTGACACGCCTTTGCCCTCCAAGTGTGCCGCCATGCCGATGAGCGCGCCGACTGCAATCACACCAGTGCCGCCAATGCCGTTCAGCAGGATGTTGTAAGGGGTGACGCTGGTGGGTCGCACGGGGTCGGGCAAGTCGCCGAAATGGTCGTCTTTCGCTGTGCCTGTTTTGGATTTTTTGATGCGCACATTGTCGCCGCTGACGGTGACGAAGCTGGGGCAAAAACCGTTGACGCACGAATAATCTTTGTTGCACGACGATTGGTCGATGCTGCGTTTTCGCCCAAATTCGGTTTCTTTAGGCAAAATGGAAACGCAATTCGATTGCACACCGCAATCGCCACAGCCTTCGCACACCGCGTCGTTGATGAAGGTGAATACTTTTGGGTCTTCGAGTGTGCCTTTTTTGCGGCGACGGCGTTTTTCGGCGGCGCAGACTTGATCGTAAATCAACACGCTGGTGCCTGTGACGGTGCGCAATTCTTGTTGTACGTCATCCATATCGGCGCGATCGTGGATGGTCACCGATGCAGGCAATACGGAGCGATCTGCATAACGCGACACATCTTCCGTCACCAGTGCGATGCGTTGCACGCCTTCGGCAACCATTTGCTGGGCAATCGAGGGCACGGTGACCACACCGTCCACAGGTTGGCCGCCCGTCATCGCCACCGCATCGTTGTATAAAATTTTGTAAGTGATGTTGACTTTGGAGGCGACGGCGGCGCGTATCGCCAAATAACCCGAGTGAAAATAGGTGCCGTCCCCCAAATTTTGAAACACATGTGGCACTTCAGTAAACGCCGCTTGTCCAATCCATGTCGCACCCTCACCACCCATGTGCGTCATGAGTTTGTTTTGATCTGGGTAAATCGCCATCGCCATGGCGTGGCAGCCAATGCCAGCGAGGGCGACCGAGCCATCGGGCACTTTGGTGGAGGTGTTGTGTGGGCAACCTGAGCAGTAATACGGTGGGCGAGGGGGCGTGTTGACCGCGCGGTTGAGTAGTTCTTCTTTGGCTTGCAGCATGGCCAGGCGTTCGGCAATGACCGTGCTGGTGTAGAATTTTTCAATGCGTGAGGCAATGACCGTGGCGACTTGAGCGACCGAAAAATCGAGTTTCGATGTCAACAACCATTCGCCACGCGGCGCCACCCATTCGCCTTTTTCATCAAATTTGCCGACCACGCGTGGGCGCACATCATCGCGCCAATTGTAGAGCTGTTCTTTGAGCTGGTATTCGACGATTTGGCGTTTCTCTTCAACCACCAAAATTTCGTCCAGTCCTTGAGCAAACTCGCGTACGCCGTCGGGTTCGAGTGGCCAAGGCATGGCCACTTTGTACACGCGAATGCCGATTTCAGCCGCTTGCGCTTCGTCAATGCCCAGTTGTTCGAGTGCTTCGAACACATCAAGGTAGGACTTGCCCGAGGCAATGATGCCCAGTCGCGCCACAGGTGAGTCGATGGTGATGCGGTTGAGTTGATTCTCGCGGGCGTAGGCGAGTGCAGCGTAAATTTTGTAATCTTGCATCAGCGCTTCTTGCGCGCGCGCGACGGCATTCACGCCTGCGCTTGACAGTTGAATGTTCAAGCCGCCTTCGGGCATGGCAAAATCAGTTGGGATTTTCACATCAACGCGGAATGGATTGGCGTCGACTGAGGCCGACGACTCAACCGTATCGGCAATGGCTTTGAAGCCAATCGCGCAGCCCGAAAAACGCGACATGGCCCATGCGTGAATGCCCAAGTCGAGAAACTCTTGCACATTGCATGGGTACAGCATGGGTATCATCGCCGCTGTGAAAATATGGTCGGATTGGTGTGGCAATGACGATGAATGCGCCACGTGGTCATCCCCTGCGACCAAAATCACGCCACCGTGTTTCGCTGTCCCCGCGTGGTTGAGGTGTTTGAGCGCATCTGCGCTGCGATCCACGCCGGGGCCTTTGCCGTACCACATGGCGAACACGCCGTCGTATTTGGCGGGGCCGATCAGTCCAACTTGTTGTGTGCCCCAACACGCTGTCGCGGCCAAATCTTCATTGATTGCTGGCGCGAAAGTCACGTGTGAGGATTCTAAATGTTTTTTTGCTCGCCACAACGCTTCATCCAAGCCGCCCAATGGTGAGCCGCGGTAGCCCGTGACGTAACCCGCTGTGTTTAAGCCCGCGGCCAAGTCTCGTTGGTGCTGCATCAAGGGCAAACGCACGAGGGCTTGAATGCCAGAGAGAAAAATTTGACCTTGGGTGGCGGTGTATTTGTCATCCATGCTGACGGCATGTAATAGTTCGGATTGGGCTGCGTTCACGGTGTTTTTTCTAATGTTTTAGGTGGTGGAATGAACGTGAGTCCAGCCGACTCTCTGACTGTGTTGAATTGTGCACGCCCATCTCAATATGCAAGGGGTTGCCGCGCTCCCCCGCCTGTGCTTGATCCATGGCGGCGCGGCATTGCTTTGCTTTGTTGGTATTTTACCTGTTATCGTGCCAGCAATTGACGAATCCGTTCGATGTCTTTTGCCGCGCGCTGTGCATCGTCTTCGCATGTGCCACAATCAATGCCCGCTTGTTCAATTTTTGAACGCAACTCACGCGTGGTCGCATCACTGCGCTCAAGCTGAGCCAGCACCGATTGTAAGGCTTGAACGATGGGGTCTGAATCGTTGACATTCACACCATAAGCGCTGAATTCGTGTTCATTTGTGGGTTTGCTGCCGACGATGTGTGCGGGATTGCCGACCGCCGTTGCACCCGCGGGCACTGGTTTGACCACCACGGCATTTGAGCCGATTTTTGCACCAGCACCGACGGTGAAGTTACCCAATACCTTTGCGCCTGCGCCAATGATGACACCAGCTTCAAGCGTTGGATGGCGTTTGGCCCCCTTGGTTAATGACGTGCCGCCAAGTGTCACACCTTGATAAATTGTACAATCGTCGCCAATTTCAGCCGTTTCACCAACCACAATGCCCATGCCGTGATCAATGAACACACGCCGTCCAACCGTTGCGCCCGGATGGATTTCAATCCCCGTTAAACCACGTGAAAGGTGTGAAATAAAACGCGCTAACCAGCGAAAACGATGGATCCAAAGCGTGTGTGCAATGCGATGGAAAAACAAAGCATGCAAACCAGGGTAGCACGTCAACACCTCCCACCATGAACGGGCGGCGGGGTCCTTGTGACGAATGGTTTGGATGTCTTCTTTGAGGTGGGCGATGAGCATAAGCGGGGTTTCACAGTAAAAAACACAATCATTTAAGGTCACATCATAACCGATTGCGGATCGGTTCGTCTGTGCCTTGCATTTTGGGTGAAATGCTTCAACCCTGCTTTTTTAACTGCTGCACCGCATTCGCCACACCACGTAAAAAGTTCACTTCGTTGGTGGTCAACTGGGTGCGTGAAAACAGCGCGCGCAAACGCGCCATGGTTTCGGTCGGGATGTCGGGGTTGATCATGCCAATGTCGGTCAACATGGCTTGCCAATGACCCAGCATGCCATCGAGTTGTGCCAAATCAACCGCATCCAACAGCACACCCGAGTGGCTGCTTGCGGGGATGTTGTCGCAAGAAATATCCTGTAACGCCGCTTGGCGTAGGCTGTAAGTCATGACTTGAACGGCCTGCGCAAGGTTCAGCGAATTGTAGTCGGGATTGGCTTGAATTTGGCACAAGCGTTGGCACAGCATCACCTCATCATTGACCAAACCGCTGCGCTCTGCGCCAAATACAAAAGCCACTTTAGGCGGTGTTTTGCCCTCAATCGTTGCTTGTTCAAACAACGCCATCACCTCCGTCGCCGCTTCACCACTTGAACGCAAGGGCGGTGCGAGGTCGCGCGTGCGTGCGGAAAACGCAAATGCACAATTGACACCTTGCAAGGCGGTTGCCAAGTCAGGCACGATGACCGCTTCTTCCAGCACGTCAGTCGCACCGCTGGCCAAAGCAATCGCATCGGGTTGTGCACACATGTCAGGAAAGCGTGGTGAGGTGATGTACAACTCGCTCAAACCCATATTGGCCATCGCCCGTGCAACTTGGCCGACATTGCCCGGGTGGCTGGTGCGCACGAGGATGATGCGGATGGATTTGAGCCAGTCGGTACGGGTGTTTGGATTGTTGGTTTTTGTCTGCATGATGGGGTATCTATTTGAATGTGGGCGTGTTTTTTGCTATTTTAGCAAACGATCGCGTGTCAAAAGTGCGCAATATACACGAAAACTACAGTAAAATAGCACGGTTATTGCGCTTTCCTTCCGAGGCTGGCGTTTTTGCTCATATAAAATTAAGACCGATAGGACCCCCTCATGCATCCGATGCTCAATACCGCCGTCACGGCCGCTCGCGCAGCAGCGCAAATCATCACCCGCGCCAGCATGAACCTTGACCAAGTTAAAATCAGCCAAAAGGGCGTGCAAGATTTGGTGACTGAGATTGATCATGCAGCTGAAGATGTGATCAAAGCGACCTTGTTGGAAGCCTACCCAAAACATGCTTTTTTGGGCGAAGAGTCGGGGCTGACAGGTCATGTCAATTCAAACCACAAATGGATCGTTGATCCGATTGATGGCACCAATAATTTCATTCATGGCTACCCGCACTATGCGGTGTGCATCGCGTTGGAAATCGATGGCAAAGTTGAGCACGGTTTGATTTATAACCCATGCACCAATGATTTGTTCACCGCGAGTCGTGGTTCGGGTGCGTTTTTGAACAACCGCCGCATCCGTGTTTCGGGTCGCATTCGCCTGTCGGACGCCTTGTTGTCAACGGCAATTCCTTCTAAAGAGTTGAAAATCAATCCATCGTTGGTGACTTTGCAAACCAGTTTGCGTTTTAATGCATCAGGTTTGCGCTACTCAGGCTCATCGGCTTTGGACTTGGCGTATGTGGCTGCGGGTCACATTGATGGGTTCATCGGTGTTGGCTTGTCACCATGGGACATCGCTGCGGGCGCGTTGTTGGTGAAAGAGGCGGGTGGTTTAATCACCGATTTGGCGGGTGAGGGTGACTTCATGAGCGGCTCCATTGTGGCGGCCGCCCCCAAAATCTTGCCGCACTTGTTGCGCGAAATCAATCCTGCCGAGTGAGTTTCAAGCGAATTGTGATTCGCTGGCAAAAAACATGCACCCCAGCACATCTGCTTTTGAGTTGATCGGCTGGGGTGTGTTGTTTTTGGCGGCTGGATTGTTTATTTTATCCAGCCAAATTGTTTAAAAAGCATCCAAGTAAGCCTTGATTTCTCCGAGTCGGTTTGAATGTTGTGCCTGAGTATAATTTGTACCAGAATCATTTAGATCCATTCGTCAATTCAATACCATCAAAAGGCGATGACTCGGTTTCGATCCGTTCTTGTTCGATCCTGTGAATGGATCCGCTGAAGCAATGGACTTACAATGAACTCCATTTTCGCCTCTTTCATTTTTCATTTTAAAAAGCACACGCATGACCACGCCTGTTAAAAATTCTCCAATGATCACGCAATATCTGGGCATCAAGGCCGCGCATCCTGAGACCTTGCTGTTTTATCGCATGGGCGATTTTTACGAATTGTTTTTTGATGACGCCGTTAAGGCTTCGCGCTTATTGGGCATTTCGTTGACCTCGCGTGGCACATCGAACGGTGAGCCGATCAAAATGGCGGGCGTGCCATACCATTCGGCGGAGCAATATTTGGTGAAACTGCTGTCACTGGGGGAATCAGTGGCGATTTGTGAGCAAATCGGTGATCCCGCAACCAGCAAAGGCCCCGTGGAGCGCAAAGTGATGCGCATCCTCACACCGGGTACGGTGTCGGATGCGGCATTGCTCAAGGACAAATCCGATGCGTATGTGATGGCGGCACACACCAAAGGTTCGGGCAATGGTGCGATGCTTGGTTTGGCGTGGTTGAACATGGCGAATGGTGAGTTTTCGGTCACAGAAGTGCCTGCACGTGAATGGGCGAGTTGGGTGGAGCAAATTCATCCGTCTGAAATGGTGCTGTCGGATCGACATATGGCGGACACGGTGCGCCCTGCATTTGAGTGTGTATTCACACCGCTGCCCGACAAGTTTTTTCATGCCGACAAAGGGGAGGCGGCTTTGTTGGCGCAATTGTCAGCGAAGCATTTGGCGAATTTGGATGCAGAGCACCTGACCGTTGGCTTGTCGGCGATCGGTGCCTTGTTGCATTATGCGCAACACACGCAAGGACAGGCTTTGCGCCATGTGCAGGGCTTGACCGTGGTGCGCAGCGAGCATTATTTGACTTTGGATGCGGCGACCCGTCGCAACCTCGAAATCACTGAGACTTTGCGTGGGCAAGAGTCGCCGACGTTGTTTTCTTTGTTGGATGGCTGTGCGACCAGCATGGGTTCGCGTTTGCTGAAGCGCTGGTTGCATCATCCTTTGCGCCATGCAGCGACGGTGTTGGCGCGGCAAACGGCGATTGGGACTTTATTAAATCAACGCACACACATGGCTTTGCGCCCACACCTTGCGGCTTTGTGTGATGTGGAGCGCATCAGTGCGCGCATTGCTTTGAATACGGTGCGTCCAAAGGAATTGGCGGCTTTACGCGACAGCGTGATGCAGTTGGATGCGGTGCGTGCGGTGTTGCCTGATGCACAAGGTGGTGAGTTGTTGGACATGCTCGCACAAGCGGTGCGGGCACCCGATGGTTTGCTGGAATTGTTGCAGCGAGCGGTGCTGAATGAGCCCGCCACATTTGTGCGTGAGGGCGGTGTGATCGCCGATGGTTTTGATGCGCAGCTTGATGAATACCGTGGTTTACAAACCAACAGCGGTGCGTTTTTGTTGGATTTGGAAGCCCGTGAACGCGAACGCACGGGCATTGCAGGGTTGAAGGTCGAATACAATCGCGTGCATGGTTTTTACATTGAACTGACCCATGCGCAGGCGAAAGATGCCGCATTGCCCGTTGATTATCAACGCCGACAAACGTTGAAAAATGCGGAGCGTTTCATCACGCCTGAGTTGAAAGCATTTGAAGACAAGGCTTTGTCGGCGCAATCGTTGGCACTGGCGCGCGAAAAATATTTATTTGAGCAATTGTTGATCGCGTTGCAGCCATTCGTCGGTGGTTTGCAGCAGCTTGCGCGTGTGTTGGCACAACTCGATGTGCTGAGCAACCTTGCCGAACGTGCGCGCACATTGAATTGGCATCCGCCGCATTTGACCGATGTGCCGTGCATCCACATCCACAAAGGCCGCCATCCTGTGGTTGAACAGCAGGTCACGCCGTTCATCGCCAATGATTGTCATTTGTCAGCAGATGAGCGGTTGTGGGTCATCACAGGACCGAACATGGGCGGTAAGTCGACCTTCATGCGTCAAGTGGCGCTCATCACTTTGCTGGCGTATTGTGGCAGTTTTGTTCCGGCTGAGCATGTCACGCTGGGGCCGATTGATCGTATTTTCACCCGCATCGGCGCGGCGGACGACCTTGCCGGCGGGCGCTCAACGTTTATGGTGGAGATGACTGAGGCGGCACAAATTTTGCAGCACGCCACGCCAAACAGCCTTGTGCTGATGGATGAAATCGGTCGAGGCACATCGACTTTTGATGGTTTGGCTTTGGCGATGGCGATTGCCCAGTCTTTATTGAACATGCAACAAAGTTTAACTTTATTTGCGACCCATTATTTTGAGCTGACCCAACTGGCCACCACGGCCTTGCATGTGAAAAATGTGCATTTGTCCGCGATCGAAGAGCGTGAGTCCATCGTGTTTTTACATCAAGTGCAAGAAGGGCCGGCCAGTAAAAGTTATGGTTTGCAGGTCGCCCACCTTGCAGGTGTGCCGCGCGTGGTGGTGGCGGCGGCGCGCAAACATTTGGCGGAGCTTGAAGCGCAACAGGCTGCGCACACGCAGTTTGACTTGTTCAGTGCACCTGTGGCGGAGGAGGAAACACCCGCACACATCGAATACGCAACGCACCCGTTGTTGGAAGAGTTTGCCCAACTCAATCCCGATGAGATGACGCCGCGACAGGCGCTGGATGCGCTGTACGCACTGAAGAAACTGGGCTGATGTCAATGATGCTGAAATGATGGCCGTGATAGCCGTGCTGGGAGTGGTGAGAATGACATGAAAAAAGGCGACTTGAATAAGTCGCCTTTTTCTTTTACACACGCTACTGGGTTTCTGAGTCAAAAATACAATAAAATCAAATAGTTATAACTGGTATGAAACCTTACCTGATGATTTAATTTGTCAAAATTGTAACTGTCGGTTAAAAATTTTAGTAAAAAAGGCTTCATTTTATTGAATGAAGCTTTTTTTGCTTTTTGAGTCAGCCCTGAAAGATTTTTCCATCCTTCTTGTAGTTGCTTTTGGATTTTCTTTTAACCTAAATGCCAACATCCATATTTTCACATCTCAAGTTGCTTCACCTCCATCTTCGGCAGTAAGCGTTGCTTAAAAAATAACTTATCCTGCACAAAGAGCTGAAAAGACTCTAAAAGTGGAACCCTTAAAAAGGTCGCCATGTACTAGCCAGTCTGAATTAGTAAAGTACAGTTTTATAAAAGTGCTTTTACGTAAGCAAATCCAACTCCTGAAGTGGCTACTATGACAACTGCTGTTTTTAAGCTTAATGAAGTTTCTTTTATCTGCCTTGTCATAACTCAGTTTCCAAAACTCCAGCAATCAGGTTCAACTTCAATTAAATTAACAATGACATTCTCTGATTTAATTGGCGTATCAGTCGAAATTAAACGGGAAACCCGCTGGAAGAAATTGGTTTTCACGACAGAGCCCCTTCCTTTATTGCATGTGATTTGAATAAAGCACCACGGCGAGGTATGGCAAATACCTTTATATTCAGGTGTAATTTTCATATACTCAGAATCATGCCCTGAGATGATTTGAAATTGATCGCTTGTATCGACGTTAAAACATTCAACCATCGCCTGTTGAACTGCTTTCCCTACTGCTTGTCCATGTGTTGTCAAAATATCATTTGACACTTCTATTCTAGTAAATGGCATAACCAACCTTTTTATTAATTTTGACAGTAACGATTGCAATGCTCATATTTATGAGCATTGCAAAATTGAAATCAATCTGCTGTTGCCATAGAGTAGCTTTCGAATTTGACCGACTGATATGCAGGAAAATGCTCCGCAAGCCTTTTAATTTTCTTGCGAACTTCATTTCGAACATTTTGATTTTCTGGTTTGTCCAGCACATCTGCAATACAATGCGTTAACTCAATAATTTCTTTAGGGCCGAATCCTCGTGTTGTCATAGCAGCTGTTCCCAATCGAATACCACTTGTCACCATAGGACTTAATGGGTCGTTTGGAATCGAATTTTTATTAGTCGTAACATTCACAGTTGCTAATAAATTCTCTGCTTCTTTACCTGTCAAATTCTTTGAGCGTAAGTCAACCAATACTAAGTGACTTTCAGTGCGTCCAGAAATGATTCTAAATCCGCGCTCTACGAGCACATCGGCCATAATTTTGCAATTGAATAGCACTTGGCTTTGATACTCAACAAACTCCAGACTCTGAGCTTCTTTAAAACAAACGGCTTTTGCTGCAATGATATGTAACAATGGGCCGCCTTGTGTACGCGGGAAAATTGAACTGTCTAATTGCTTCGCATATTTCTGCTTTGCTAAAATCAATCCACCTCGAGGCCCGCGTAAGGTTTTGTGTGTTGTACTACCAATCACATCTGCAAATGGTACTGGTGATGGATAGACGCCAGCCGCAATCAGACCAGCATAATGTGCCATGTCAACAAATAATATTGCCTTAACCTCATCGGCAATCTGCCTCAATTTTCTCCAATCAATTTTCAATGAGTAAGCAGATGCGCCACCAATAATCATCTTTGGTTTATGAGAATGTGCTAACACTTTGATTTGCTCATAATCAATTTCTTCTCTCTCATTCAAACCATAGCTAATAGCCTTATAAATCTGCCCACTCAAATTCACAGAACTTCCATGTGTTAAATGTCCACCTTGCTCCAAATCCAGCCCTAAAATAGTGTCACCAGGCTTTAAAAACGCATTAAAAATGGCATGATTAGCTTGTGAGCCTGAGTGAGGCTGAACATTTGCATATTCAGCACCAAATAATTTTTTTGCTCTATCAATTGCAAGTTGCTCCACACCATCCACATGCTCACAACCACCGTAGTAACGTCGCCCTGGGTAACCTTCTGCATATTTGTTTGTTAATACACTACCTGCGGCCTCTAAAACTGCCTGGCTGACATAGTTTTCAGATGCAATAAGTTCAATGTGAGTCTCTTGACGAATAGCTTCTTGCTTCATGAAGCCATACACCTCAGAGTCGCTGTCATGCAAATTATTTAAGTTAATCATTTTTATTTCCTTTATTTAACTTCTGACGCCACACGAGTAAATATTTTGATGCCCGAGAATTGTAGGACTACACGAGTAAGCAGTCCAAAAGCAAGCCCCCAAAAGGGCGCACCCAAACCCCACAACACCATACCTGACGACGTAACCAAAAATGTGATTAAAGCACCTTCTCGCTCACTTTCATCCTGCATTGCACCTGCCAAACTGCTCATTAACGCCCCAACCAAAGCTAAACCTGCAATAGTCGAAACCAATACTTTTGGTAAAGCAGTAAAGGCAAGCACCAAGGTACCTCCAAATAAACCGATAACAATGTACGCCAATCCACAAACGATCCCAGACACATATCGCTTAGACGGATCTTCGTGAGACTCACGCCCAGTGCAAATTGCCGCTGTAATCGCTGCCAAGTTGATACCATGCGAGCCAAAAGGAGCTAAGAACACAGAAAATAAAGAAGTCAATAACACCATTGGTTTAGAAGGCGTTGTATAACCTGCATTACGCATAACAGCAATTCCAGGAACAAACTGTCCCGACATTGTTACCAAAGCCAATGGAAGTCCAATCGTAAAAATTGCACTTAACGAAAAAGTCGGAGTCGTCCAAATCGGTTGTGCTAAGCTGAACTCAATGTTTTCAAAATGAAACAATCCTTGACTGATCGCAATTAAAATGCCGATTAATAAAGTACCTGGGATTGCATAACGCGGTTGCAATTTTCTTAAAACAATAAATCCAGCAAACATAGGTAGAGCCATCAAAGCTTGCTTTGGCATCGCTGAAAACACATCTGATGCAAAACGAAATAAAATCCCTGCCAACATAGCAGCTGCAATTTGTTTAGGTATTTTTTTCATCAGTGAATCAAACAACCCGCTCCAAGCCAAAAAGACAATCAACGATGCTGCAAACAAGTAAGCACCAATGGCATCTGAGAAGCTGAACGCTGGCAAGCTTCCAAGCAAAAGTGCTGCACCTGGTGTAGACCACGCTGTGATAACAGGCACTTTAAATCTTAAACTGAGCAACAGACCTGATAGACCACTCCCAATGGAAACCGCCCAAATCCATGAGCTTGTGTGAGCAAAGTCAAGATGGGCTAGGGCAGCCGCCTGGAAAATGATTAATGAAGGGCCCGCAAATGATATTGCCACCGCAATAAGCCCAGCAATGATTGCTGATATTGAAAAATCTTTGAACATATTATTCCTTTATTTTATTAAGCATTAATTCCAAACAGTCTGATAAGCCAGCGATCACATCCATTCATCTTTGGACTGAAACCATCACGCGCATGTACCATTCTTTGATTATCAAAAATAATCAAATCCCCAGGTAAGAGCACTACTTTTTTAACCAGCCCCTCACTCTCAGCCACAGCCTGAAAAATAGAGAAAGACAGCTCGGCCTCTTCACTCAGTGGAATTACATTTTGTTTGTCAAACCTAGAGTAACAAATGCCATCTTCATCAGTAGCTAACACAGGACCTGGTTTTTCGCTATAAATTTCACCAAACGAATCTGGCCATTTGAGTTTATAAATCGGCTTTTTAAGAATTGATACAACATATTCTGGTAACTTACCAAGCACATCATCTAAAAAGACAACTTTAGTTGGCACACTAATGTCACATCTCAGTGCCATTAGTGCTAAGTATCTAGGACATTGCGCGGTTGAATTGTCTTTTTCTGGGGAAAGCGGTAAGTGTGGGTTATCAACATGCATACCGAAACTTAATAGCGAACCATGAGAGCTTTTTTCATGAGCAGACTTGATATGAGGTATTACATGCCTCAATGCTTTATCGTTATTTTCACCTAGGTACGATGCTATAGACGATGAAACCAAATTATGTAAACCAACATTTGAAGCCACTGAACATGTGATCCGATCAACCCCTATTCGACTCTCTGTTGGAGTTGCAGGTAAATCATGATCTATAGGTAGGTTCCTAATGATAGCGGCACATTGATGTTCTACAGCATATCGAATTGCATTTGAAAGCTGCTCTCCCAAAACCGCCCTCACAACATCACCACACTCCTTTTGCACATTTAAGTCCTCAATTTCCGACTCATCAGTGATCTTTGGTAAACGATTTCTTAGATCCTCGCGCATCTCATAAGAGATTTCGAACTCTTGAACATCGCGCACTGACTTTAGCGGCTTGCTGCTTATTGCCTTAAAAATTTCCATAACTTCCATATACCCCCTATAAATTGAATTTGATCAGCATAAAAACTCAGGAAAATGTCTTAAAATTGCGATGAAATCATTACAAATTCATGTTTTTATGAAGTTAACCAATCACAATATGGATTTTATTGTTATGTGGATATAATGGACAGATACAGATATACAGTTAATTAAAGATACAGATGCTTTATGATGAAAAAACACGAAAAATTAGTCATTGACCTTCAGTCGCTTATTCAAAGCGCCCCCTACAAAGCAGGAGAGCCTTTCTTATCAATTAGAGAAGTTGCTTCAATGTATCAAGTAGGCATCAACACAGCTTATAAAGCATTACAAGCCTTAGAAGATTTGGGGGTTATTTTTGCAGAGCAGAAAAGTGGTTATGTAATATGCAATTCAAAAGCATCTGTTCATTCCAGCACTGGGGTGTTTAGTTTCAGTGGCGATCAAGAATTGACTCACCGTGCAACTATTATTCGACGTTGGGCTGAAAACTCTAAACAAGCAAAAGTACGGATGGATTTAGCGACTGGTGAGCCAGAGCTTTATCCCACGCGCGATCTTCAAGCTGTTAGTTACAAGGTCATAAGATCAAACCCAACTGTATTGACAAAATATGCTTTGGGCTCAGGTCTTTTTGAACTAAGAAAAAAAATTGCTAGTCGTTACAGTAAATTAGGATGTCATTTAAAAGCCGAAGATATTTTAATGACCAATGGGGCAACGCATGCGATAACATTAGCTTTACAAAGTACAACTACAGCTGGCGACTGTGTTTTAGTAGAATCACCAACTTATTTTGGGTTCTTGCAAATATTGGAGAGTTTAAAACTTAATGTAGTTTCAATTGCAATTGACCCCAATCAGGGTCTAGAACACGAACACTTAGTGTCGGCAATTGAAAAATCAAAGGCTGAAAACATAACAATTAAAGCATGCCTATTACAAGCCAACTTTCAAAATCCTACTGGATGCTCTATTAAGTTCAGTATGCGCTCAAAGATACTTGAAACTTTTTACCAAAATAAAATAATTGTTATTGAAGATGACACCTTTGGGGAGTTACCTCACGACTTACTAGATGACCGCCCATTACCACTTAAGGCTCAAGACAAGTACGACAATGTTATTTTATGTAGCTCCTTGTCAAAACTAATCTCCCCAGGGCTACGCATTGGATTTATCAATGGTGCAGCTGTTCATGAACAAATTAAAACTATACATCATGCTACATCCATTGGCTGTGCTGGTAATACCCCCTAAAAAAGCCAGCACCTAAAAGTAGAACCCTTTAAACTAACC
>CALMCL010000114.1 GCA_937862905.1 uncultured Burkholderiaceae bacterium
ACTCACTTGGCCTTTTTCAATCTACGAAAATTGCTATTCGTACTTTAATTAACGGGGTAAGTGAAAAATAAATGGTTAAATTTTTAAAAATGAGAGGTTGATATGTCATATGTGATTGCTGTCGTGGGGTTGGGGTATGTTGGCTTGCCGCTTGCGGTTGAGTTTGGTAAACAGTTTGAAACAATTGGTTATGATTTATCTGACCGGAAAATTCATGCGTACAAAAATTTTAACGATCCCACGGGCGAAGTGAGCTCTGAGGATCTGATGGCAGCTGATAAGCTGTTTGTTACCACGGACCCATCGTTTTTGGCAAAGGCAGATATCATTGTTGTTGCAGTACCAACACCTGTAGACGATGCCCACATGCCTGATTTTTCTCCTTTGATCGGATCTTCCGAAACTGTTGGGAAATACATGAAGAAAGGTGCGACGGTTGTATATGAATCAACCGTTTATCCTGGAGCCACAGAAGAGGTTTGTATTCCAGTTCTTGAGCGTTTTTCAGGTTTGAAATGGAAAGAGCAATTTAATGTGGGGTACTCTCCAGAGCGTGTTAGTCCTGGGGATAAAGAGCGAACAATTACAAAAATCACAAAAATTGTGTCTGGTGATACGCCAGAGACTTTGTCTAAGGTTGCCGATGTTTATCGTTCGGTCATTACAGCAGGGGTGTATGAAGCCAGCTCTATCAAAGTTGCGGAGGCTGCCAAAGTTATTGAAAATACACAGCGTGATTTGAATATTGCATTGATGAACGAATTGTCTATTGTGTTTGATAAGATTGGAATTGACACCTTAGAGGTTTTGAAGGCTGCGGGAACAAAATGGAATTTTTTACCTTTTCGACCAGGTTTGGTTGGCGGGCATTGCATCGGTGTTGATCCCTACTATCTCACGCACAAAGCAGAGGCCGTGGGCTATCACCCTCAAGTTATTTTGGCGGGTCGTCGAATCAATGATGGTATGGCTGCTTATGTTGCCCAACAAACAGTTAAAGGCATCATTCATAGTGGTGGTGTTGTCAAGTCAGCCAAGGTGGTTGTTTTGGGTTTAAGTTTTAAAGAAGATTGCCCAGATTTGCGCAACTCAAAGGTTGCAGATTTGATTGCCGAGCTTGAAGACTTTGGCTGTGAGGTTTTTGTACACGATCCAATCGCCGAGGCTGATGAGGCACGCCATGAATATGGTATTAACCTTTTGTCATGGGATGATTTGCCAAGTGATGTTGAGGCGATTGTTGCCGCTGTGTCCCATAAGCAATTTTTAAGCATGCCTTTGAACGATGTTTTGTCCAAATTAAGCCAAGGTGGTTTGTTTGTGGACATTAAATCTTCGTATGATTCAAAAGCCATCATCGACAGCGGTCATGTTGTTTGGCGTCTTTAAGGAATTATACAATGGACACAGTGTTCTCACAATTGACCGCTGAGTTGGGGCAAAAGCCTTCAACTTGGCTAGTCACGGGTGTTGCTGGATTTATTGGCAGCAATTTATTAGAAGCTTTACTTAAGTTGAATCAAAAAGTTGTTGGTTTGGATAATTTTGCGACAGGCCATAGGCATAATTTGGATTTGGTCAAAAGCGTTGTTAGCGCGGATCAATGGGCTGGATTCGATTTCATAGAAGGCGATATTCGGAATATTGAAGATTGCCACTTGGCTTGCAAAAGCGTGGATTACGTACTTCACCAGGCCGCACTTGGAAGCGTCCCTCGCTCATTAGAGGATCCTGCCAACACAAACGAAACAAATGTTTCTGGCTTCTTAAATATGTTGATTGCTGCACGGGATGCGTCAGTTAAAAAATTTGTGTATGCTGCATCGAGCTCTACATATGGGGATCACCCTTCGTTGCCAAAAGTTGAGGGTGTAATTGGCAATCCTTTGTCCCCTTATGCGGTGACAAAACTGGTCAATGAGCTGTACGCAGATGTTTTTGGGCGCTCGTATGGAGTTAAGTCGATTGGTTTAAGGTATTTTAATATTTTTGGCCCAAGACAAGATCCAGATGGTGCGTATGCTGCTGTTATTCCGAAGTGGGCATCGGCCATGATTAACAATGAAGAACTTTGGATTAATGGGGATGGCGAGACAAGTAGAGATTTTTGCTTTGTCGCCAATGCGGTTCAGGCTAATTTACTTGCAGCGACAAATACTTCAATTCAAGAGCATCATCAGGTTTTTAATGTTGCGGTGTCTGGTCGCACGAGTTTGAATCAGTTGTTTGAAGGGATGCGTGTTTGTTTGGAACCGAATTTTCCACATCTAGATAAATATCGTCCACAATACAGAGATTTTAGAAAAGGTGATGTTCAGCATTCACAAGCAGATATTAGCAAAGCACAATCCATGCTGGGTTATCAACCCACTCACAATATAAATGATGGTTTAAAAGTTGCCATGCCGTGGTATGCAGATAAGCTTAGTAAAGAAGTTGTTGTATTCCAATAATTAAAAAAGAGGAGCGTTCCATGCCTGTTACTATTACCCCGATTGGTTCATGCCGTATTACCAACCCATTGAGAGAAGCCGCTCATCGGTTTGATTTTACGTTAAATATGGACGGTGTTTATGGTTATACCCATTCAAGCGCTGAGGCACTTCAGCAGTTCAAGTATTTTCAAGGTGAGTTCGCTCCTTCAGAATTTTTACGTCCGATACTTTGTGGGCAAGCCGTAAAAGTAAAGTCAGAGCTTGGTCTTCGTTCTAAAAAATCCGATTTGTATCTTGTTGAGCTGTCAGCTGCAAAGGTTTTGTTTGTCGGTTCTGAATACGTGCAAAGTAATTACGTATCTGTGTTTTTTGCGGACTTTTTTTCAGATGCTGTACGAGCAAGGAAATTCTGGTCTTTATCTAAAATGGGTGGTGATAAAGGCAATGAAAAAGAAGCTTTTTTGAAATCAGAAGCCGTATTTCAAAAAATGAGCTCAGACAAGCAGCGCTTACTTCATGATTTGACTTATCGTTTATGCTCAGAGGAAGAGTTGAAGTCTGATATGCTGGAAATCTCTAAACGGGTTGATAATGTTGTGTTTATTACCCATTGTAACGGACGCTCGCCTGATGGTGGCTTGCTGAAAAGTCGTTCGGAGTGGATTGAGTTGGTCAAGAAAGTCGGATTGGCAACGGGTTTAGCGGTTTTTGATCCCACCGAGCTTATGGAGCGTATGGGGCAGTCTAAAGCCTTTGAAAAAGAGGGGCTGGATTTGACGCATTATACGCCGTCTTTTGAGCGCGCATTATTTGATGAGTGGAACAACCGTTACATTGCATCGCTTTCAGAAAGTGGTGCTTTAATTGCGAAATCGGCATCTTTGGATTTGGAAAATACAAAAACAAAGTTCAATGATCCGCTTGTAGGCCTAGGCCATGGTTCGGATTTCGAAACGTTACGTGAGCTTTTTTCGGCACTTCGTCGTGAGCCAATGCAGCTCGATTTGAATGTTCAGCTGTCGCAGGCTTTATTTGCGATTGGTGACTATGAGGGGGTGGTTAGGCGACTGGCTTCGTTTAGGGAAACGTGTGATTTGAATGACGATGCTCTTCAAATTTTAATGTTGTCTTACTTTGAAATAGAAGATTGGGATAATAGTTTGGAGATTGCCTCTCTTTTGTTGTCTCAAGAGAGGGACAGTGCGGATGTGTTTCGCGTGTGTGCTGTTGTGGCTGAAATCCATGGAGATTTCGCTCAGGCAATGATTTACTGGAAACGTGTTTTTGATTTAGCAGACTCATATTTATTTGAAGCCATGTCTGCTTTGGCTCGATTAAATGAATCTACAGGGGACTTGGATAAAGCCATCTTCTGGACAAAAGAGTTGATTAAGGCCAATTCAGATGATGACGCTTTTGTGGCTCAACTCTATCGACTTCAGGCTGAGTCTTTTGATGAAGATCAATTGAGTCAACTGTTGAAAGACCTTGTTTCTGTGCCACCCGCTTTAATTCTTGGGTTGATAGGGATCGCAAAAAAACGACAAATGTTTATGGGTGCAGCTCGAGGTTTGGTTGAACTCAGGGCTCGTTTTCCTCTTGATCGAAGCATCAGGACTTTTGTTGAGGAAACCTTGATTGCATGGGATGCTGATATTGATTCTGTTGAAACTTTAGACTCATTGAGTTCTGCAAAAAAATTGAAGGCTATTCTGATTTTACAACCTAGGAACAACAAGGCGCTTCGGGCTTGGAGGGTCTTGGTCAATGAAAAACGTGATAATTTGAAAGCTGCATTTAAAGAGAAGCAATATGATGTTGTTATTGAGTTGGGGGTGTTTTTAAGGCGTATTGGCAGTGATTTTGTGGGCGTGAATTTCTTGGTTGGGCGAGCTTGCTTTGAACTTGGCATGTATCAACAATCATTGCCATGGTTTGTTTTGGCAACGGCCGAAGATGGTGTCAATGTGTCAGCTTGGGTGTTTAGGGCGCGTGCTGCGGTGAAGTCTGAAGTTTTTGTAGAGGCTTTAACATGCTACAGACACCTCTTGGATATGGCGGGGGACAGTGATTCTAATATTGTCGAGGAGGCGGAAAGCAATATTGATGCGATGCCAATGAGGGCTATCAAAATGGCACGTAAATTGTGTGACGAGGCTCAATACGATGATGCTTGGGATTTAACGCAATTTGTATTGGCCGAGGATCAAGACAATGCGTTTGCAGTGAAACTCCAAGATAAAATTCTTCGAGCGCTTCGTGATGATCTGTTGGCGGTGGGCGAGGATGATTTAGGGACGCGTGTTCAGTTGGCGCGATCTATCTATTCAAAAGATGCTTCGAATGCATTTGCGATTAAAGTTTTGGCTGTAGAGCTCATGAGAAGAAAAGATTACAAGGGCGCCCTGAAGCACTGGAAAGAATTATTTGTTATTAGCCCTGAGGTTGTCTCGGTGAAAAATCAAATATTGAAATGTGAAAAGTTGTTAAGTGGACAAAATTGATGCTTGCACAGGTACTTCATTTTGGTCTTTTTGATTTTTTATCAATCCCTGTAGCCTAACAAGTAAACTAAAAAGTAAAGCAAAAAATAAAAGGAATTCACCGTGGTAAACTCAATTAAGTCGCAAGATATTCAGATTTCCGATGACATAAAAACATTTGAGCTCTTTCTTAAGAAAGATGCCCTTGCTTTGGATTGTCAGGTTGTTTTGGAAAAGCTGCTAACACTGAATGATATTTTTTTCGTATCGCTCAAGCCGTTGCAGGTTTATGTTGCTTCTTTGGAAAAACTTGGTGTCTCAGCTGCTGAGATTGTTAGTTTTTGGTCTGCTTTGTACGGTCGTTTTCCAGATAATTCAAATATCTTAAAAGAGTTGGCAAAATGGTTGATTAGAAGTCGGGCGGTCGATCAAGTTAAGTCAATTCTGGATGAGAAGCTGGCTTTTCTCTCAAAGTCGTATGATTTTATGCTGGCGCGAGCAGAAATCTTAGCCAATTTAAAAGAGGTTGAGTTGTCCGATAAAGCTTTTAAAAGCTTAATTCAAGATCACCCAAAGCAAGATTTGGCTAAAGTTTTGTATGCAAAAAATTTAAAATCTCGCGGGCTTTTGTTTGAGGCATGGGATGAGCTTCAAAAATTACATGATCCCATGGCGCTGGGGGCAGCACATAAAACATTCTTGCTTGAAATTAAATCCTCAGTTGAAACCATATCTGCTTTAGAGGGTGGGGTGCATAAAGACGGTAATTCCAATGTGTTGTCTCTGAAGTACGCCTTGTTGCATTTCCAAAATAGGGTATGCCGTGAGCGAGCCAAGGGGGAGTTGGGCCGGGTTGCATTAATCACAGGCAGTTTGGGGCCTGGCGGAGCGGAGCGTCAATTGAGTCGTACCGCAGCAGAGATTGAACGATATAGAAAGACCTGTGGTGAGATCGGAGGGGTTGCCATCTCGCACCCCATCGAGGTCATTGTTAAAACACATGGTGTTGAGAAAGACAGTAATTTCTTTTTACCCGTTTTGAAAAATGAAGATGTAAGCGTATTTGAGCTTATTAAAATGGAGATTACACCAGTCAGTAAATTAGGTATAGACAGCCCAGAGTTGATTAATTTATTGAATGCTTTACCCAGTTCGGCATTGTACGGTGTACAGCGGCTGGTTTCCCATTTCAGAAAATCATCCACCGATGTGGCTTTTATATGGCAAGATGGTGCCGTTATTTTTGCTGCTTTAGCCGCCTTGATTGCAGGCGTTCCTAAAATTGTTCTTAATATTCGCGGTTTGCCGCCAAGCTTAAGGACTCATTTGCTGAGACCTGAGTATGAGCCTATGTACCGTGCTTTATCTAAAGTGCCAGGTGTTTCGTTTGTGAGTAATAGCAAAGCAGCGGCAGTTGCTTATGCGGATTGGCTCGATATTCCAGTTGAGCGGTTTGAGGTTGTTTATAATGGTGTGCCCAAAATGCCGACAATCGATTCGGTTGATGAAGGTAAAATTTGGGATGATTTTGCTGAAAGAACCAAAAACGCTACATCAACTGTCGGGGGGGTGTTTCGTTTTGATACGGATAAACGCCCTATTTTGGTGATTCAATACGTGAGAGAGTACTTAAATATTAACCCAGATGCACGGTTTGTTTTTGTTGGTTATGGGCGTCTTTTTGATAAGTGTGTTGATATTGCTAAAAAACTCAAAGTTAGTGATCGAATTTTATTTGTAGGTAAGAGTTCAAATGTCGGTTATTGGATATCAAAGATGGAGGCCTTAATTTTGATGTCGAGGTTTGAAGGTTTACCAAATGTGCTGATAGAAGCTCAGCACTTAGGTGTTCCTGTCGTATCAACCCCTGCGGGCGGGGCGATTGAGTGTTTTCAAAATGGGAAAACAGGTTTTATTTTGTCCTCTGTGGAGGAGCCTGATTTGGTTGAGGCCGCGCATAAAACTGAAGAGTTTATTCAACGCTTCAGAGAAAATAAAGAATTATCTTTGGAGAGTATGTCATATGCCGAAAATAATTTTTCAATTCCAAAGATGATTGAAAAAACTGTTCGTACACTTTCAAGTTGAAGAGCGCTCATAATTGTGAGTAATGATGTTTTTTATTGCTAGAATGCTTTTAAACCATCACAAGAATGTTCACTTTGAGCTTATTGCTTTTAAGGTTTTTTAGTGGAAAGTTCACGCAAAGCCTAAAATAGCTCAAAAATACCAATTAAAACATTGAATTGCTGATGAGTTTCAGTATTGAAAATAAGGGAGGCACGGTGCTTAATAAAAAAAAATATTTATTGTTATTTCTTGTGGTTGGCATGTTGATGGGGTGTGTTTCAAGAAATGGGCCTTCTTTTAGTGACTTGCATGACGCTCAGCAATCGAATCCTGGGCTGATTGTACTTCCAATTAACTCAAATGTTGTTGGTTCTAGGCTCGTTGAGTCGCCATTCAATAATGTGTCTGACTTCCTGACTCGCTCATTCCCTGGTTCAGTTAAGCTGGGGGTCGGTGACAAGATAAATATTTATGTTTGGGAAAGTGCTTCGCTTGGATTGTTTACGAATGCTCAAAAAGGCGTGGCTGATCTTGGCGTTTTTCAAATTGCGGATAATGGTTATATTACCGTCCCATACGTTGGCTCTGTTTTGGCCAAAGGGAATACCATTGAAGGTGTGCGTGCAATAATTGTTAGTCGTTTGAGTCGCAAAACAATTGACCCTCAAGTAGAGGTCAAGTTGACTCAGGGCATGGAGTCTAAAGTTAATATTTTAGGGGTGGTTAATAAACCTGGTGTTTATACCCTTAATTCTGGTTTAACAACGTTGCGTGCCTTGATTGCGGCTGCTGGGGGGGTATCAACGGGCTTAACTGACTTTACGGGCATTACCTTTAGCCGTGACTCGCGTACCGTTGATTTTACGCTTCAAGATTTATTGGCAGGTGTTGTTCCTGATATTCCGTTGGTGGGAGGCGATCAGATTCAGCTCGTCGAAAATAGTAAGTCGTTTACAGTTTTGGGGTCAGCTGGCGCTCAAGGTTTGGTTAAGTTTCCTAAAAACAGGGTGTCTTTACTTGAAGCGATTGCCTTATCTAAAGGCTTGGTTGATGATGTTGCAAACCCTCAAGGGGTTTTCTTGTTACGCAGAGAACGTGCTGATTTTATACGTTCATTGGATAGTTCTTATGCTTATGCAACACACGATGGAATGGTCGATGTTGTTTATGAGCTGAATATGCGCAGCTCGGAGGCGTTGTTTGCTTCGAAGAAGTTTGAAGTTAAGGATGGGGACTCCATTTTTATGACAAATTCATATGATGCTGGCATAAAGAAAGCGTTGAGTGTGTTGCTTCCATTTGCGACTGCCGTGTCTCGGTTTTAATAGAGTATTTTTAAAATGATGGGAATTGGATATGCTTGCTGTTATTGGGGCGTTAATTGTCCGTGATTTGAAGTCTCGCTTTTCAGGTGATTTGCTGGGCTACAGTTGGGCGTTGTTAACGCCGCTGGCTTGGGTTTTTGCGATTGTTGCTTCGTTTGTAATAATTGGAAGGCAAACACCGATTAGCACAGATGCCATATCATTTGTTGTTGCGGGAATTTTGCCTTATATTGTTTTTCGTTATACGATTACATCTATGATGAAAGCTTATAAAATTAATCGTTTCATTTTGCATATCGATAATGTTGGTGTTGGTGAAATTATGTTTGCAGCATCATTGGTCGAGTTGATGAATGGGGCTGCTGTTTATATGGTCATTACGCTTTTAAATTATTTAACATTTGGATATGTTGAAATGAATGTTTTTTTTGTCGTTTTGTATGGTTATATCTTGGCTTGGTTGAGTGGCGCTTCATTAGGGTACTTCTTCGCTCAACTTTCCAATTTGAGTGAGACTGTCGTTAGGGTCCTCCCCGTTATAATGAGACCAATGTTTTGGATTTCAGGTATCTTTTATACGGCGAATGAGGTTCCAGATTCAATGATGAAGTATTTGAGCTATAACCCTCTTTTTCAAGCCATTGAGATCATTCGAAATGGTATGTTTCTTGGTTATAAATCTAGAATGGCGGATTATCTGTATCCCATTATCTTTTCACTTTTTTTCATCGTTGCTGGGTACGTTGTAAGTTCCTTGGTGCTTCGCGGCTCTAAAAAGGTTTAGCATGATAGGTTTCCTTGATGCATCAAAGAGCTTTGTCTCTCAAGAGGGGGTGCAAATTGTATTGCACAAAACCTCTTTTTTGATTCCTGAGAAAGCAAGAGTGGGGGTCTTGGGGAAGGCTGGGACAGGTAAAACCACAATAGTTAAGTTACTCGCTGGTATGGATAGCTTGGATTGTGGGCATTTGCTTAAAGGAGGCTCAATTTCTTGGCCTCTTGGTTTTACAGGAATGTTCCATCCATCCTTGAGTGCTGATTCTAATATTCGTACTCTTGCTGCATTATGCCAGTTAGATTCAGACAGTTTAAGTGTATTTTGCCAAAGCTTTGCCGAGCTCGGTAGCGAATATTTTTTGCCGATCAGCACTTATTCTTCGGGTATGAAGGCTAGGCTGGGGTTTGCTTTAAGTGTTGCCGTGAGCTCTGATTTTTATCTGGCGGATGAAGTTTTCGCTGTTGGTGAAGAAAAATTCCGTATGAAGTGTGAGGTGGCGTTGGAGGGGCGCCTTGAAAAATCAGGGTTTATCTTTTTTTCTAGAAATCCGCGTTTAACACAGAAAATGTGTGATTATCATGCGGTATTAATTAATGGGCAGATCGTTTACTGCGATAGTCATGATGACGCAGTTAGGTTGTTTGAACGAAGTGAGTAAGGGTTGAAAGTTATATGGTTGATAGCAATAACGACAAAAGCGGGAACGATGGTTCGAACAATAAACCACCTACAAGTCCTAACGAGGCCCGGATTAAGGCGTGGCGCGAGAACCGCTTGAACGCAGCTGAGGCGGAAAAAAAAGCTCGATTAGAAAAGGCGGAGGCTGAACGCTTGTTGCGCTTACAGCAAATCGAGGCTGAGCGAGTGGCAAGGCTGGATGCTTTAGAGGCTTCCCGGCAGGAGAGAATCTCACAGGCCGAGCTGGATCGAGAACTTCGTATTGAAACTGCTAAAAAAGAGCGGCAAGAAACTCTTGATGCTCAAGATAAAGCTGCTCGAGATGAGGCGAGGCGTACGTTGCCGACGGTTGATGAAATGGATTCGTTGAGGATGTCGCTCATCGAGCAAAGACGGTCTGATAAACAAAAACTCATTAAAAACTTGCTCTACTGGGTCGGCTTGCCAACGTTGATTGTCTCTGCGTATTTGATTTTTTTTACAACTCGATTGTATGAATCTCAGTCTGTTTTTGCCGTGCAAACCAATCAAGAAGGTAGGGCGACTCCTCTTTCAGGGTTAATCGGAACCTCTTTAGGAGGTAATGCATTGCAGGATGGCTTTATGGCGCGAGAATATATTTTATCTCCTGAAATGATGTCTAAAATGGAAAAAGAGTCTGGATTTATGACTTATTTCAAAAATAAAGACATGGACTTTTTTACTAAATTGTCCACAAATTCTTTTTTTGGTTTAGATGAATTTGATTACTATCAAAAACGGGTTAAAGTTGCTGTTGATGTTCAAGAAGGGGTTTTAAAGATTTATGTTCAGGCTCGCTCTCCCGCTGATGCGGAAATGTTCTCGTCTAAAATTCTTGGATTCTCAGAGGAGTGGGTGAATCAATTGTCTCAACGCATGAGGGATGAACAGGTTTCTTTGGCGGAGAAGGAGTTGATGACGGCAAAAGGAGAGCTGGAGTTTGCCAGAAAAAAATTGGTTGATATGCAGATTGATCACAGGGATCTCGATCCTCGTCAAACCATCGCTTCAGTTTACGCTTCGATTAATGACCTTGAGGTCAAAATTCGTGAGGCAGATAGACAACGAAGTATTTTTTTGAAGGCAAATGTAAAAGAAGGGCCGATTGTAGAGCGCTTAAATGAACAGCTTGTTGCTTTGAGGCAGCAGTTAAAAGATGCTAAAACAAAGTTAGTTGGAGGTGGTAAGCAATCTTTGAATCAATCATTATCAGATTTTGAATATGCGTCAACTCAAAAAGACCTCGCTCAACAGCGCTGGGCATCTGCTTTAACTGCTTTGGAGTCATCGAAAGCTTTGGCAATACAGCAAAAACGGTATTTTTCCCTCGTTGTGCCGCCTGCTGCTTCAAGTATTCCTTCAGAACCTAGGCCTTTTAAAACAATTTTGTATGTGCTGATGTCTTTCTTGATCTTGTATGGGCTGTTATCATTGTTGCTCCGAGGATTTCGATCTTCAGAGCGGTCTTAATGCGTGAGGGAAATAATGAGTGAAAAGATGGCCTTGAATGCTTTGGATCAAAAAATATCTGAAGGTTTGTGGGGTGATGTCATTGACTCAATGACGGAAGTGTTATCGACTCGTAATTTATCGGATGGAGAGAAATTACGTTACGGACTTAGCTTGTTCAAAACAAATGCTTTTGAAAATGCCGATGCTGTTTTTGAATCTATTGATTATTCTGATAAGTCTATTTGTAAATGGCTTAGGATGTTTGTTATTTCCCCTTTTATTCGAGAACGTCACTTTGTCGAGGCTGAAACTTTTTTAAATTATATTGTATTGGCAAATCCTGACTCAGCTATTGATTTGGGCTCATTGGGTAGTGTACTTGTTAGAGCTGGAAAACGAGAGGAGGGATTGGCTGTTTTAGAGAGAGCCTTGAACTTTGACTCAGCAAATGACCAGGTTGCCTCACAAGTCATTCAACTCAATATGCAGTTGGGTAAGGCAAATCGAGCAGATGAAGTTGCCCGCTCATGTGAACATATTTGGGTGAAAAACAAACGATTGTTATCACTGTCTTTGCTCGCGATGTCTCGGGTGAAAAATTATCAAGGGTGTTTAACATTGTCTGATCTGCTGGATGGTGAGAATGGTAGTGAAGATGTTTTTGCTTTACTGGCTCAAGTTTTATTTGAGGGTGCGTTTTTCACTAAGGCTCATGCGGTGTGTGAGAAAGCAAAACTTTTGGGGATCGCCAATGCGCGCGTTTTTTTGATTCAAGCTCAGATTGAACTTGAGTCGGATCAGGATCTCACTCGAGTGCTGAGCTTGTTGAAAGAAAGCTTGAAACTTAATCCAGAGTTGCTACAAGCCAATACATTGATGGGCGAATTGTGTTTAAGGACTGGGAATGCTGAGTTAGCAAAAACTCATTTATTGAAAGCTTTAGAGGTTTCTCCAGAGTTGGCGCAGACCCGAGCTCTTTTGTCTCGGGCGTATAAGTATTTAGGCGATTATACGTCGGCCGCAGAAGAAATGGAGGCTGTTGTCAAGTTAAGGCCAGATTCTGATAAATGGAAGCGTTATGCTTCTGCTGCAATGCTTCAAGCTGGGCGAGAGAAGGATGCTTTGGTCTTTTTCGAAGATTCTCTCCGAGCTCGCTCAAAAGGCCTCCCAGAAACCTTCGCACAAGGCTTAGACGGCTTAAAAGTTAAAGCACAAAATATGAAAATCCTTCAGAGTCGACTGGATTGGCTATGGGCATTTCTGGAGCGCAACACGTCAAATTTACCTGTTGATCGTGTGATCTGGGAAGATGATGTGAAGTGGGCTCACTTGGCGGATCATTTTTTACTGGATTGGCTGGAGTGTCGCCCTCATCAGTCTGATGAAGCCATGTCATTTCTTTCAGATATTTCTCAACTGGATGGTTTAGTAAAAAATAACATTGATGGAGGTTTGATCTTTGCATCAGCTCATGTGGGGTGCTTGTATGCTGGCCCTCTTACCCTGGAGCTGTTGGGTATAGAAAATAAATGGCTGGCATCCACTCCAAGTATCTCAACCATGCCATATACCTCATCTCTTATTTCGACAAGTGATAAAACTGAGGCGCAGGTTGTTCGGTCTGTTTTGAAAGCATTAAAAAATAAACAAGCAGTTACGATTGCTGTTGATGGTGCGATGAGCCCATCGGCGCCAACGGTGGATTTTGAAGGATTGAATGTAACCTACTCTGATTTTGCCGCAAAAATGGTGTATCGATCACATGCAAAATCAATATTTGTTGTACCTTATTGGTCAAATGGTTTGATTAACTTTTTTACATTTGTGATGCCATCGCCCTTAGATGATGAGAGTGAGGCTGATTTTTGTAATCGCTGGCGACTTGCCTTTTTTGATAATTTGAAAATTTTTTTACTGGAGCACTCAGAGAATGCTCGCATAAGTGGTGGTATTTGGAGGCGTATTTGAGTGTTGTGTAGTGACATTAATGTTTAGGCTGTGCAAATAAGGGACATGTGCGTTTATTTATAGTTAGCCATGTGGTATTTCTAGGCTTATCTTGCGGCTGATTCTCGCGCGCAATGCAACATTAATGTAGCTCATCTTAAACTTTAACCACAAAGTCATATGACACAGCAATAAATAGCATTGGTCAACTCTTCAATTCGTTCTTTCGAGGCTGGCAACCTAATCAATAGCAAGCCGGAAAGCGTCTAAAACGGCAAAGCGTTTAAGCAACGGCAGACGACTAAAAGTAAAAAGTGGAGGTTATTGCATATGCGCCACCGCTGTAGCACCATCGGCTTTAGCCCTTTGATGTTGGAGCAAAAGCATGAGGGAGCTCTAAAGAGATGGCTTTTTGCATTAATTTCATTATATTTTGGCAAATATCGTGCAAGTGGCTTCGAGAGGGTGGCTTGCATGTTTCTGGCTGATACCAGTTCGTAATGTGCTGTGTTTTACTTTCAATCGCGAGTTGGCATACAAAGTGAAACACTTTAACTCACATTTGTCTAATTCTTAGTTTGTTCGTATTTCACTTCTCGGTTGAATCTGTTTTTTTAAAAAGACATGCAATGAAAAAAATATGTATTTTTTTTGTGTTGTTGCTCAATACTTCATTATTGATGGCAGCTTCTTTTGTTGTCACAAATGTCGCTGATTATGGACGAAATGAAATCCCCATTCAGGGCTCTTTGCGTTATTTTATTGAAAATGCAAAAAATGGTGCTTACATTACTTTCAATCCATCTGTTTTTACGAGCTCGGGGGGCGTGATTTTTTTAAAAAGACCTTTAGTGGTTGGGTCTGATGTTCATATTGATGGCATAGGAGCTAATGTTGTTATCAGTAGTCAAGTGAGTTGGCAGGATTTTGAACTTTCATCTTCTGGAGCGGAGTGTCTAAGGAAAGCTGGTGTTTTGTCACAAGATAAGAATGATTTCTCAAAAATCTATATTAGAGGGAAAGCAAATAATGTCTCTGTTGTTAATTTAACGTTTTCGAATGATTTTGGCCATCCACCTGCTTGGTGGACTGAGAGAGTGCAAGATGATTGTTTAAAGGATAGTATTACCGTAATAGAGTACGCTGATAATGTTTTAATTGGTCATAACCGATTTTTGAATTGTGGGGATGAGTGTGTTTCAGTCATACAAACAGATTTAGATGCGCCAAAAAATGTGGTTATTGAAAATAATATATTTAGTAAGGTTAATAAATCGATTCTGATTAAAGGAAGCTTTAATGGGCTTGAGTCAAGCTTGGAGCCAACTATAAAAGTTAAAGTATTGAATAATTTTTTTGATGAAACTCAGCAACGAAACCCTAGGGTGCAAGATGCGTTTGTTGAAATATTAGGAAATGTTGTTTATAAATGGAAAACCTCAGGTATGGCATTTTCAGGTCGTAATAAATTGATAATAAATAACAACCACTTTATTAAAGGAAGTGATTCTGATGCCCTGTTGTTTCTTAATAATACAAAAGAAGAGCTGCAATCTTATCGCGGTAATGTGTTTGTTGGAGACGGCGTGAAAAGGCCCGCCGCTGAGTCTGACTATTCAAATAGAGTAGAAAAAAGACTTTTACCTGAGGATGTTTTGGATATTGAGGCTGTAAGAAAAATGGCGGGACCACGTTGAGACTTTGATAGTGATATTCGATTCTTTAATGTCAGTTTTATGCCGATTCACTATTCAAAATTGATGCGCTTAAGAGGGGTAAAGTAAAATTGCTTCACGGTGTTAGTTTTTCAAGCATTGATGCTGTTTTCATCAGCATGTTATGCGCCACCGCATCATGTGCCCGTTGTAAAGCAAAGCCAAATGCATATGCGTCTGCGCTGCCATGGCTTTTAAAAACCACGCCTCGCAAACCCAATAAAGCGGCGCCATTGTAACGGCGGTTGTCGATTTTGTGACGAAAAGCGTTGAGTGCGGGCATGGCTGTGGCCGAGCCAGCCCTGCGCCACCATGATTGGGTCAGCTCATCCATTAAGCGCGTACGAATCATCTTGCTCAGGCCTTCTGCTGTTTTGACCAGCACGTTGCCGACAAAACCATCGCATACGACGACTTCAACGCCGCCCTCGAAAATGGTGTCGGCCTCAATGTTGCCGACAAAATTGATCGGGGTGTTTTGCAGAAGAATAGACGCTTGCTTGACAACCTCATTGCCTTTGATGTCTTCATGGCCAATGTTAAGTAGGCCAACGCGAGGGTTGTCTGTGTGGATGGTGTGTGTGGTTGCTGACACCAAGGCGCTGCCCATGAGGGCGAACTGCTGTAAATGCTCTGCACTGCAATCCACGTTGGCGCCCAAGTCTAAAACGGTTGTGCCCGTGTTGTCCATATTGGGCATCACGGAGGCGATGGCGGGGCGGTCAATGCCATCCAATGTTTTGAGGACAAACCGTGCCACGCCCATGAGTGCGCCCGTATTGCCTGCTGAAACCGCGGCTTGAGCGGCACCTTCTTTGACCTGATTGATGGTCACGCGCATGGAGGAGTCTTTTTTGCGGCGCAAGGCGACCTCCAGTGTGTCGTCCATGGTCACCAGCTCAGAGGCATGCACGATGCGTATACGGGGGTGATTCATCAATTGGGAAGCATGTGTACTGGCACGGATTTTTGATTCATCACCCACGAGCAGCAAGACAGCATTGGTGTGAGTGCCTAAAAATACAGCACAAGCGGGAAGGGTGACGGCGAGTCCCGTGTCTCCGCCCATGACATCGACGGCCAGCGTGATGGTGTTGTGGGTGGGTGCTGACGTTGGGCTTGGGCTCATGACTGAATCTACGGTAACTTTAAATACAATGACAAAAAGCTGGTATAAACCAGCTTGTTTGTCGTTTGAAAACGGTAATGCCGCTCATCATGCAGAGAGACATTGAGACGAATGATTATTCGTCGTTTTTGGTTTTCATGACTTTTTTGCCACGGTAAAAACCGTTTGGGCTGATGTGGTGACGCAAGTGAGTTTCGCCTGTTACTGGCTCAACTGCGATTGCTGGACCTGTCAAAAAGTCGTGCGCGCGGTGCATACCGCGTTTTGATGCTGATTTCTTGTTCTGTTGAACTGCCATTTTGCTTCTCCTGATTGCGAATTGAGTATTTTAGACAAATTTAGTCGTTTTGCCAAGGTTTATTTATAGTTGGTGGCGAGCGAGTGGTTTGTTTGGCTCAATTTACGACACTTTTCTTCAAAACTGAGGCGGAGGTCAGCCTCAGTTTTACTTGGTTCGAAATTATACCTCAGCGTCAACCAATTGTTCAGCTTTTACTTTTTTACGCATGATTTTTGCTGCGGAGACCATGTGGCTCAATGCAGCGCGCGTTTCCTCCCAGCCTCGCGTTTTTAAGCCGCAATCTGGATTGACCCAAAGGCGTTCTGCGGGGATGACTTCACAGGCACGTTCGAGCAAAAAGGTCATGGCATCAACCGATGGAATGCGTGGCGAGTGAATGTCGTACACACCAGGGCCGATGTCGTTCGGGTAGTTGAAATCACCAAAACCTTTGAGCAATTTCATATTTGAACGCGAGGTTTCAATGGTGATGACATCGGCGTCCATGGCGGCGATGTTTGGCAAAATGTCATTGAATTCTGAATAACACATGTGCGTGTGGATTTGTGTGGTGTCGGCCACACCCGCAGATGAGAGACGGAATGCACGCACTGCCCATTCAAGGTAAACAGCCCAATCGCGACGTTTGAGGGGCAAGCCTTCACGCAATGCCGGTTCATCGATCTGAATGACGGTGATGCCAGCGGTTTCGAGGTCTTGTACTTCATCCCGAATCGCCAATGCCAGTTGCAGGGCCGTCAGTTCACGCGGCTGGTCATCACGAACGAATGACCATTGCAGCATGGTGATGGGGCCTGTGAGCATGCCTTTCATGGGCTTTTGGGTGAGTGATTGGGCATAACGTGTGGTGTCTACGGTCATGGGCTCTGGACGATAAATGTCGCCGTAGATGACTGGGGGTTTGACGCAACGTGAGCCGTAACTTTGTACCCAACCATTGCTGGTGAACACATAACCCCACAGGTGTTCGCCAAAAAACTCAACCATGTCGTTGCGCTCAGCTTCACCATGAACGAGCACGTCAATGTCCAGTTCTTCTTGTTCTTTAACGGCGAGTTTGATGTGCTCGCGGATGCCTTCGAGGTAGTCGAGTGCACCGATTTCGCCACGTTTATGGGCTGCACGCAGTTGACGAATGTCCGTGGTTTGCGGGAAAGAGCCAATGCTGGTGGTCGGGAACAGGGGCAGGTTTAAGTGTGCTTGTTGTTTCTTAATGCGCTGCGCAAAAGGTGTGACGCGTGTGCTCATGGCGGTGGTGATGCTGGCCAAACGGTTGCGAACAAAGTCACTGGTGACGCGTTTTGAGTTGCGACGTGCGTATTGTGCGGCATCGGATTGTGCGAGCTCATTTGCCACTGCGCCATTGCCTTCGTTTAATGCACGGGTGATGACACCAATCTCAGCCACTTTTTCGGTGGCGAAAGCCAACCAGTTGCGGATTTCTGGGTCGAGTTTGCTTTCAAATTCGAGCGACACGGGTGTGTGCAACAAGGAGCACGATGTGCCGACCCAGAGGCGGTCACCTAAGCTGGTTTTGGCGCTTTGCAGTTGGCCAATCAAGGCGCTCGCGTCGGCACGCCAAATGTTGCGACCATCGATGATGCCAATCGACAGGACTTTGTCGGCCGGTAAGTGATCCACCCATGTGGCGATTTGCTGAGGGGCGCGTGCGCCATCAATGTGCACGCCTTGAACGGGCAACTTGCTGATGCGCGCGATGTGTGCAGACACATCTTCAAAATACGTGGTGAGCAATACGTTGCAGCCTGCTGCATTCAATTCACCGTATACGGTGTCAAATGCGTTGAGCCAAAAACCAGGTAAATCCAAACTTAAAATGGGTTCGTCGATTTGCACCCAAGTCACATTGCGTGCTTTGAATGCTGTCAAAATCTCTGTATAGGCTTGGGTCAGTGCTGGCAATAAATCGAGCTTGTTGAAGTTTTGACCGTGAATTTTTGCCAACCACAGATACGTCAATGGTCCAATGATGACTGGTTTGGCTTCACCGCCCAAAGCATGAACGGCATCGATGTCGTTCAGGATGTTGTCTGCATTGACTTTGAACTGAATGTCTCGCGCCAGCTCGGGTACGAGGTAGTGGTAGTTGGTGTCGAACCATTTGGTCATTTCCATTGCGGGTTGAGCTGCGTTACCACGTGCCAAATCGAAGGTTTGCGCCAATGTGATGTGATTGGCATCAAAGTCGAAACGCTTTGGGATGCAACCGAGCATCAGGCTTTGGTTGAGCATTTGGTCGTAAAACGCAAAGTCACCGACGGTGACATGGGTCAATTGCGCATCGATTTGGGTTTGCCAATTTTTGGTTTTGATGCTGTTGGCGACATTTTGCAGGGCGGTGACATCGCTGTCTCCGCGCCAAAATGATTCGAGGGCAAACTTCAATTCGCGCTGTGCGCCGATGCGTGGAAAGCCGAGGATGTGGCTGCTGATGGTCATGTTGTTCTCCTTAAGTGTTGAGGAGTGCAGTATGTTGCTTGTCTTGCTATTAGTAAAATGGTATATTTTCAAAAAAACATGAATTAAATTAATGATTGGATTGGCGCTGTATTGTGAAACCAGTGAGTTCACTTTGTTTTGACCCATTCGCTCTGATTTCATTCAGCTTGCAGTCCCTTTTATGAGGGTTTCTATTTTTGTGCTTTTAATTTTTTAATGAGAAAACAACATGCTTGATGTTCGCCATTTTCGCTCCCTTGTCGCCATTGCTGAATCAGGAAAAATCACCGATGCAGCCAAACGCGTTTATTTAACTCAATCGGCTTTATCGCATCAAATCAAGGCATTGGAGTCGCACTATGGTTTGGCTTTGTTTGAACGAGGGCGTGGTGGCCTGCGTTTCACCGCCGCTGGTGAGCGCTTGTTGATGTTGTCTCGTGATGTATTGAATCAAATCAACACAGCAGAGCGGGACATTGCGCGTCTGAAAGCCGATACACGCGGTCAGTTGCGCATCGTGTTGGAATGCCACACTTGTTTTGATTGGCTGATGCCCGTGATGGATGAATTTCGTCGCCGCTGGCCTGAAGTGGAGGTCGATTTGGTGGCGGGTTTTCATGAACATCCGTTGTTGCTGATTGATGAAAATAAAGCCGAAATGGTGATTGGCTCATTGCCAGCGCGGCCTGAAGAAGCCCGTCACCTGCATGTCGCACCATTGTTTGAGTTTGAAATTTTGGCGTTGATTGCGAATGAGCACCCTTTGCGCAACAAGCGCATGGTTGGGGCAGAAGATTTTGTTGATGAAACGCTCATCACCTATCCCGTGCCTGAGGAGCGAATTGATTTTATCCGAGAAATTTTAACGCCGGCGGGCGTTAAGTTGGAGCGGCGCACGGCCGAGTTGACTGTGGCGATTTTGCAGTTGGTGGCCAGTCGGCGCGGGGTGGCCGCGTTGCCAAGTTGGGGGGTGAAAAACTACATTGACCATGATTATGTGCTGGGCAAACGCATTGGCAAAAAAGGTTTGTGGAGCCAGTTGTATGCCATGACACCCAAACATTTGGCTGAGACGACGTATGTGCAGGATTTCATCGGAATTATCCGCGATGTGTGTGTGGCGCAGTTGGAGGGAATTAAGCTGTTGTGAAGGGTGAAGGGGGAGAAATCACCCACCTGCATCCATGTGGGTTGCTGGGGGGCAAAGGAAAATGCAGTCTGGCAGTTGTTGCTTCGTTCTTATTGCTGTTTCGTTTTCGTTGTTCAACAGCGTGTTCGACAGCGGATTGGACATGGATGAAATATCAAAAACGCAAAATTTTTTTCACGGCTTATCCTTACCTTTGGTCTGACAAGGGGTTGACGTGGGTCTATTGAAGTTGTGTTATTGCATCAGGCAAAAGCCACAGCAAGCGGAGGTCAGCCATGGCTCTCTGCGCTCACTGTTTTTAGCATGGATCATCAACAGTCTTGATCAATGCACTGCACTTCATTTATTTCGTTTATGACTTGAGTTTCGCCAAGGCGGAAAATGGCGATGGCTTTTCACCCGCAGTGGTGGGCAAGGTTTTTTCACAAACGTCGTGGGTCACGGCTTGAGGCAGGCTCAGAATGACCTCATCTTCTAACAAGTTGAGCAGGTCAAAAGATGTGCTGCCAACAATTTTTTCAGGTGACTCATCGCCTGCAAGGATGGCATTGATTTCGTCTTCCTCGCTGTCCAGTTCGGCTTCATTGGCGACCAAATGCAAGGTGTTGTCGATGTCAATGGCTTGCGTCACCTCTTCTAGGCAACGTTGGCAAATCATGTTCAATTCCCCTGTGATTTGAAGGTGCAGCAAAGGGTGCTTTTTCTCATTCAGCTGGCCTGTTATGGTGTAATGCAGTGCGCCTGTGGTTTGAGTGAGCTCGGGGCGCATGCGTGCTAAATCAGCAATGGGCAAGTCGCCCGACAATGTGGCTGCGTTGTTGGCGAGGGCAAACACGTCACGCAGCAATGGCGTTGGGTTCTCTGTGGTCATTTTTTACTTTCTCTTGCATTTAATGTGTTGCGCGCAAATTGTGTGCGGCGCTGTTGTGTAAACTTTGCGATAATACCGCCTTTCGTGTCGGTGCACAATGCGCAACTTTTTTGCACCCTTTGTTTATCATTAGAATGAAAATCATGTCATCCAACAATCCACGCCTTATTTTAGGCTCGTCGTCCAAATACCGGCAAGAGCTGTTGTCCCGTTTGCATTTGCCTTTCACCGTCGTCAGTCCAAACATTGATGAAATGCCGTTGGCAGGGGAAACACCACCTGAAACGGCACTGCGTTTGTCCGTTGAAAAAGCCCGTGCGATTGCACAACAGCACCCCGATGCGATCATCATTGGGGCGGATCAAGTGGCGACTGTCAATGGCATTCAGTTGGGTAAAGCAGGTAATCATGCCAATGCCTTAAAGCAATTGCAAATGATGCGTGGGCAGACCGTGCTGTTTCACAGTGCACTGTGTGTGCTTGACGCGCGCACTGGACAGCATCAGGCGCGTGATGTCGTCACCAAAGCGACCCTGCGCCATTTGCCCGATGAACAATTGTCGGCCTATTTGCACATCGAACAACCTTATGATTGCGCAGGCAGTGCGAAAGTCGAAGCTTTGGGCATCACATTGTTGGAGAAAGTGGAGTCGGATGACCCGACTGCTTTAATTGGTTTGCCTTTGATCGCATTGACCGATATGTTACGTGCAATCGGCATTATTTTTTACTCGACACAGGCGTAAATCATGGCTTCTCACACACATGGGACGTTGTATCTGATTCCCAATACTTTGGGCTCACATGACACTTTGGCTGCGGTTTTGCCCGCAGAGGTGCAGGCCATCGCAGCGCGCTGCACGCATTTTGTGGTGGAAAATCCGAAAGTTGCACGCAATTTTTTGAAAGCCGTTGGCATTACCACACCGCTGCAAGAGGTGTCAATGAGCGAACTCAATGTCAATACCCCAGACGTTGACATCAAGCAGCTGCTGACACCACTGCTGGCTGGGCATGACGTGGGTCTGGTGTCGGATGCGGGTTGTCCCGCTGTTGCCGATCCTGGGGCACGCTTGGTCGCAGCGGCGCATGCGGCCGGCATCGCAGTGCAGCCATTGGTCGGGCCTTCATCAATATTGCTGGCTTTGATGGGCAGTGGTTTGAATGGGCAAAAATTTGCCTTTCATGGGTATTTGCCCATCGATGCCGCACAACGTCAAGCCGAGTTGAAAAAATTGGAGGTTGAGTCACGTGCCTCACAGCAGACACAAATGTTTATTGAAACGCCATACCGCAACATGCAGTTGCTTGAGGCGCTGTGCAAGACGCTTCATCCTCAAACCCAATTGTGCGTGGGCGCAGATTTAACTTTGCCAACACAGTACATTTTGACGCAGAGCGTGGCTGAGTGGCAAAAATGCAACAAGAACAAGACATGGCCTGATCTGCATAAGCGCCCGACGCTGTTTTTGTTCTTGGCCTGATAAACAGGGCTTCTTTGATGGTGGCGTCGGTGGTTGACGTGCTGCTGGGATGAAAGAGGGACGGATAAGTTAAAATAATTTAGCACGAACGTGCGTTTGTGCTATTATTTGTTCCGTTGTGTGGCGGTTTAGTCGAGGTCGAGTGCAAGCTCCCTCGGTAGACTGAAACATTTCATCTCCCTCTTTCGCACCAGTGCTTACTGGTGCGTTTTTTTTGGTGCTACGAGGTGGCTTAGGGGGCTGGGGAATAAGGGATGGCTTCTTTATCATGTGCCATCCAGTTGTTGACATAGCGTGTGAGTACATCGGGTGCATTGCGAATCAACAACAGGTTTTCTGCATTTTTTTTGGCAGCGGTGTATGTGAAGTTGTACGAGCCCGTCAGCAAAACCGCTGTGGGCAGGCTTGCATCGACGATGATGATTTTGTTGTGTGCGTTTTCATAACGGTTCTCAAGCTTCACGCCGATGCCCGCACGTGACAAGGCGTAGGCATCAGACCCAGATGCTTGTTGCGTGCGCACGGCATCGAGTAAAATGCGCACATCGACTTTTCGCTGATGTGCGGCAATCAATGCGCGGGTGATGTTGTCATCGGTGAGCAAATAAGCCTGTACCAGAATTTGTTTTTTTGCGGCGTTGAGGGCATGCACAATTTCACCTTGCACATCGTCATTTGGGCTGAACAACACTTTGATTTGCGCCGCGTTACTGGCTTTGCTTGACGCCGTTGTTGGTAGGGATTGATTGGGTGATTTTGCCAACGCATCCCACGCCATCACGTACGCACCCAAGGCATAGCCCGCAGCCATCAAGGTCAAATACAGCACAACGCGCCGCAACAACATATCAAGACACCCGTTTCATGCAGGCTGCAAAAAAGCCATCTGTGCCGTGTAAGTGGGGCAGCAGTTGCAGCATGCCCGCAGGTGCAGCACCTTCAGGTAACGTGATGTTTTGCACGGCCAAAGCTTCAGTGACATCGACCAAGGCGTAGTTTGGATTCGCAGCCAAAAAAGCATTCACCACGTTCTGATTTTCAATGGGCAATACGCTGCACGTGGCGTACACCACGGTGCCGCCGACTTTAACCAGTTTGGCCGCGCTGTTCAAAATATTGGTTTGAATGCCTGACAAACGGGTGACGCTGTCCACACCATGACGCCATTTTAAATCTGGATTGCGACGCAATGTGCCCAAGCCGCTGCATGGTGCATCGATGAACACGCGATTCAGTTTGCCATACAAGCGTTTCACACGGGTGTCTGTTTCGGTGTCGATGGCGACGGCTTGCACATTGGACAAGCCACTGCGTGCCAAGCGTGGCTTTAGCTTGGCCAAACGGTGAGCGGCCGTGTCAAACGCGTATAAACGACCTGTATTGCGCATCATGGCGCCAATCGCCAATGTTTTCCCACCGGCTCCCGCGCAGAAATCGGCGATCATTTCCCCGCGCTTTGCGCCCAGCAAATGGGTCAGCAGTTGACTGCCTTCATCTTGCACCTCAATCGCACCGCTGGTGAAAATGTCGCTTTTTTGTAATGCAGGTTTCCCTTTTAAACGCAAACCGAGCGGTGCGAGTGCACAGGTTTCACTGTCAAATGCGGCATTTTTCAATGCCACCTGCACCGCTTCACGCGATGATTTGATCGTATTGACGCGAATGTCTAATGGCGCTGCGGTATTGAGGGCTTCCGCCAGTGCCAATGCATCCGTTTCACCATAAGCCTCAGTGAGCTGAGCAAACCATTCATCGGTCAAGTTGCTGCGCACTGCGGCAGGTAAGGTGCGGGTGTCCACGGTTGAAATTTGTGAAATCCACGTCCATTCATCCTCGGCGATTGCGGCTTGTAGACCCGCTTCCGTCGTGCAACTGCGTGCACCAAGCAAGACCAAACGCCGTTCGAGCGTGCCGCCACCGCTTTGAGCCAAATGAGAAAAAACACGTTTTTGGCGCAACACCGAAAACACCGTTTCGGCCACGACATGGCGGTCACGCGGCCCCAGTTCACGGTGCTCACGCAAATAGCGCGACACCAATTTATCTGCGGCCACATCAAATTTCAAGACATCCAGCAACAAACATTGTGCATTCCACAAGCATTGAGCCAAGCGATCACCTTGCGGACTGGCCGCCTCGATGCGGACAACCATCGGTGATAAACCTGCTTGTGCCCGAGTTGTGCGTGGTTTTTTTGTTGGCACATCGGCATGGACAGCATCCACATCGACACCAGCAGCCCTTAAAGCGGCTTGGCGGGCGGCCACAGCCGCAGCGCTGACTGCCACGCCATCGGCACGGATGTGCACACCGCCCGCTGCCACGCGTTCTTGCGCTGATTTTTGGGCCAGTTCTTGCTCTAAACGTTCTTTTTTGCTGGGCTTTTTGCTGTAGCTTTTTTTCTTGGCTGATTTAATGTCGTCGTTCATGCTGCTTCTTTCTGTGGTGCACGCCTCGAAGGTTGCGTGCGGATGTGTTGCTGGTAAAAAATGTGGAAAAAGTGAGTTTTGGTTTTCCTGCTGGCTTTCCATTTTTTAATGCTAAAGTTGTTAAATGAAGGGGCTCATGTGGGCTTGGGTGGTGACGTCATGCACGGTGATGCCTGCATCGCTCCATTCCAGTTGGCCGTTGACCCACCAATCCAGCACCTGCGGGTAAATCACGTGTTCCGTTGCCAACACGCGTGCGCCCAATGTGTCTTCTGTGTCATTGGCAAGTACGGGGACTGCCGATTGCAGCACAATCGGACCGTGATCAAGCTCTGCCGTGACCCCATGTACCGTTGCGCCATGAATTTTGATGCCTGCTTCGAGTGCGGCCGCGTGGGTGTGTAAACCTTTAAAGCCTGGTAAAATCGAAGGGTGGATGTTGAACATGCGGCGCGCATAATGCGTCGTTAATTCAGCGGTCAAAATGCGCATAAAGCCTGCTAAAAAAACCACATCAGGATTAAATGAATCAATGATTTGTTGTAATTGTGCGTCAAATGCTGCGCGATTTTCGAATTCACGGTGGTTGATGATTCGGGTTTCAATGCCTTGTTCGCGTGCAAATGCCAAGCCGCCTGCGTCGGCCTTGTTGCTGATGACTGCTGCCACGCGGGCAATGCCTTGTGCTTCCCAGTTGTTTTTTTGCACATGTTGAACCAGGGCGCGCATGTTGCTGCCGCCGCCTGAAATCAAAATGACAATATTTTTCATGCTTTTCACTTAAATGACCCTAAAATACGCTTAAAACAGTGTGGAAGGAGTTCGTCTTATTCAAACAAATGGATTAAATGGATGAGGGGCTTAAAAAAGTATATTCTCAACCATTTGATTTTGCTTGGTTTTTTTCAGGGCTGTCCCTGAGTAAAGACGACAGACGAAGAAGCGAAAAAAAGGATTTTTTACTTTTTTCATGTGTTCTTCATTTGGCGTGTTCAATCTTAAGGCGACATTGTAACAAGAAAGCGCATGCTTTAAGCCAAAACCGCACGGTTTGCCTGCGTGTGGACGTGTTGGAAACAGGGCAAAAAAGATGTATAGTTATTGCGTTGCAGCATCGAAAGTGTGGTTGTTTTGCATAAAAACCACACAATCCGCACACAAATTGCTTTATTTTCCGACAATCCCATGGTTAAATGGAACGGTCGTTCACTTCGTTGCATGCGTATAATTACAATCATGCATATATTGTGGTGTGTGTTCGCACGGCTTTTCGAGTGAATTCTAAACTAAAACCACCTTATTTAATTTTAACAACCTGAAATCAGGAGACATGTCATGAAAAAAACCCTTATCGCCCTTGGGCTTATGAGCGCATTTGGCGCTGTACACGCTGAATCAAGCGTCACTTTATATGGCAACATCAATGTCGCCGTAACGAAAAAAGGCAGCGCTGGTGTGACGCTCAAAGGACAAGAGTACCGCTACGCCAGTAACATTGGCTTCACGGGTAAAGAAGATTTGGGCAATGGCTATGCCGCCATTTTTAAATTAGAAGCAGAACTCGAGCCTGATACAGGTTCTGGTGTGTACGGTACAGATAAAAAACAATTTGGCTTTAACCGTCACTCGTATGTGGGTTTGGTCACACCTTACGGCGCCTTCCGCTTTGGTCGTTCAACCACGCCTTTTGTGAACATGTGGATTGGTGGTAATTTTGGTGAGGGTCGTGGTATCGGTGAGTTTACTGCGGGCTTGGCAGGTACGGGCTTGCGCACCACGCAGCCTGAGGTGGGTGCGCGTTGGAACAATGCCATGTTCTATGATGTCAAAAAAGGTGGTTTTGCTGCGGGTTTGGCTGTGACCACCAAAGGTTCGCAGTCTCTTGTTCCTACGCGTCTGGCGACATTGTATGCAGCGGACGGTACCACGCCTCTTGCTCCAGCGACATCGCCTGTTGATAATGAGGGTGTATCAGGTGCGAAATCGGCATACGGTGCTTATGCGCGTTATGAAGCCAAATCAGGCATGTGGGGCTACAAAATTGGTGCCGCCTATCAAGTGGACAATGGCAGCAGTTATGCCGCTTCTTCAAACAGCAAAAACGCACCTGCTGAAAGCAAAAATGCATGGTTGGTGGGCACTGGTTTGAGCTACGGCTCAGCCACATTAAGTGCTGCTTATGCACAATCAAAAATTGACAACACAGACTTGTCTGTTGCTTCTGGTGCGCGTTTGCGCACGGGCAAGAGTAAAACTTTGTTCGTCAGCTTGGGTTATGATGTCACGCCAAATGACCATGTGTATGCATCGTATGGTCGTTACAAACGCCATAATAATTACGAATTTAGTACAGGTGTAACAGGTGAGGGTGATATCGCTGGTTCACAATACAGTGTCGGTTACGAACATCGATTGAGCAAACGTACTGTGATTTATGCAAACGTACGTAAGGTTGCAAACATCACCAACTCATGCTCAGCGAAATCACCTTTGGGGGCATTCCCAGCAGCATCAACGCCTTATCTTCGTACATGTGGTGTTGCCATCGCAACGGTTAACTCTGTGCTCGATACAGAAAAAGACTGGTCTTATGACCTTGGCATTTCTCATAAATTCTAATGCCTTGATTGAGTTACAAAAAATCGCGCTGTGCATGCAGCGCGATTTTTTTGTTTTGAAGTAGACGAAGTCGGGGTTACAGCAGTCCCGTGTAATTAAGGTGTTTGCGAAAATTGATGCTGCGATACAACTTTAAACCCAAAATAAAGCCTGCAAGCATTAATGTGATTAAGTTGGCTCAATGATGGGCCAATCGCGCGTCAGCAGGCCATAAACCAACCACATGGCCACACCGAGTGTAAAGATGGTGTACATTCCGAGTGAAATCGATTCAACGGAACGTGTTTTCCATGTCATGTAAGCCTGTGGCACAAATGCAAGCGTGGTCATTATGGCCGCGACGTAACCTATCCATGTGGAGGGTGGCAATTGACTGAGGGTGCTGGCGAGGTTCATGGTGTTCTTTCATGGTCTGTTCTGTAGGCTTTTCAGTGTCATAGCACAACGGGTAATGTTTATATTGCACTGCAACATGGTTGTGGTGGTTTGTGTGAATTTACAACAGGTTGGGGTGTGTTCATATGGTGTGTTCAGTGCGCCCACTTTTTCAATCCAGTGATAAAATGCATTTAACTTCGTGCCGAATGGTTGTTTGCAGGTGAAGAAATTAAAAGCCAATGAGTAAAACCAATGGGTGCGAAGAATACGAAATAAATTTAAAAAGAGTTGATATTTGATATGTTAGAACTGACACACACCCTGCCTGTTAATCGCGTGAACCATCCTGAACTGAGCCTTGAGCAGCTGTGGGCGGGTTTGATGTTGCGCGTCATTGAGCCGACCTTGTTTACTGTAGGCTTGGATCGAGCGGATATTTTGACGCAAACGAATGAGCAGTATCGGCGCGCATTGCATTTTGGTGAACATGTGGTGCATGACACGGTGACACTGCTGAAGCACCAGCGCATTGAGTTTGTCACCGATCGGACCGATAACGCACCTTCAGGCCGATTGTTGATTGAGGTGGAGGGAGACGTGGGGGACACGCTGAAGCTGACTTTTTCGTATGCGACCGAATTCCCTGAGGCGAGCAACGATGAGGAGCGTGGTTTGTTGGAGATGATTAAGTCGGCGTATATGGCCGCGGATGAGGACACGATTCGCATCATTCGCGAGCATGCATTGACTGTTCGTCATTGACATGCGGCGAGAACGTTAATCCGCAAGCCAACATCGGTTGCGGGCACATTTCAGCGCATCATGTGTTGATCAGCGTTGGTTTTCATTTCGGTGCCCCTTGAAGCACCGCGTGCCAAAAATCGCAGATGCGGTCTGTTTCGACAGGTTGGCCGCCTAAAAAACACCATGCATGTTGAAGGGCTTCCAGTCCATGGAGGGCGTCCAGCGCGGGTGCTTGATCGCGCTTGCTTAGCTTGTCACCACTGGGGTTGAGCAACAAGGGGATGTGGTTGTAGTGGGGCGTGGGGATGTTGAGCGCGCGTTGCAAGGCAATTTGCCGAGCAGTGGAGTCGAGTAAATCTTCGCCACGCACGATGTGGGTCACGCCTTGAGCCGCATCATCGACGACCACTGCGAGCTGGTATGCCCAATCACCGTCCTCTGCTTTGTTTTTGGGGGCGTTTTGAGGGGTTTTGGCGCGTTTGAGCACAAAATCACCGACACTGTGTTCGAGGTTGTCGACATGTGCGATGCCATTTTCATCTTGCCACATGAGCGGTTCGTCGTGCACGCGAAATCGCCATGAGCGAATCGGTGCGTTGGGGTTGATGCCTTTTCGGCATGTGCCAGCGTAGGCGGGTGTTTGGGCGTTGCGTGCATCCATGTGGGTGCGTGAGTCGGCTATGTCACGCCGAGTGCAGGTGCAAGGGTAAACTTGTTGATGGGCGCATAACATGTCAAATGCCGTTTGATAGGCTTCGTTTCGTTCGCTTTGCCACATCACGTTGGCATCAAATTCAAATCCAAGTTCGCGCAACACCGTCAATTGTGCTTTGCCGTACGCAGCGGTGCAGCGCGATTGATCCACATCCTCCATGCGCACAAGCCACACGCCCCCATGCCAATGGGCGTGGACGTAGGAAGCCAGTGCGGCAATCAATGAGCCTTGGTGCAGCAAGCCTGAGGGAGACGGGGCAAATCGGCCTCGATAAAGCGGGTGGTTGGGGGTCGACTTGAAGCGTTCTGCGGCCAACCATGCACGTGCCAGCCAACTGTTGGGGCGCAGCGGTGGAGGGGACTGTGGATGGTTGGATGATTTGTGCATGGGGTGGGCTGGGTTTTAGTACAATGACGCATTATTTTAAACCAATCGAAAAAAGCGAACTTTGACTTTTTCGAAAGAAAAGCACACATGCCCCAGCCGTCTTTTGTCCACCTCCGTTTACACTCTGAGTTTTCTGTCCAAGATGGCATCACGCGCATCAAAGATGCGGTGAAACTTGCTGCGGCCGATCAGCAAGGTGCGCTTGCCTTGACAGACTTGGGCAACACTTTTGGTTTGATTAAATTTTACAAAGCGGCGCAAGGCGCAGGCGTGAAGCCGATCATGGGGGCGGACATCTGGGTGACCAATGTGAATGATTTGGTTCAGCCTCACCGCATGTTGTTGCTGGTGAAAAATCGTGCGGGTTATTTGCGTTTGTGTGATTTGCTCAGTCAAGCGTATTTGCAAACCGATCGCCTGACGCACGGGCAAATTCATCCTGAGTGGTTGACCCAGCATCCTGAGCTCAATTTGGGTTTAATTGCCCTGTCGGGCGCGCATTTGGGTGATGTTGGACAGGCTTTACTCAAGGGTAATGTGCCGCAAGCGATCGAATGCGTCAGTCAGTGGCGCGCGGCTTTTAATCACCAATATTACATTGAAGTGCAGCGTCTCGACACCAACGACTCCACCCAGCACACTTTGCAGGCGGCTGAATTGGCGACGGTCACACAGACGCCATTGGTGGCGACGCATGCGGTGCAGTTCCTTAAACCAGAGGATCACCGTGCGCATGAAGCGCGTGTGTGCATCTCACAGGGCGAAATTTTGTCCAATCCTCGCCGACAGGCGGCATTTTCACCGTGTCAATACTTAATGACACAGGCGGAAATGGTGGCGCGATTTGCCGATTTGCCGAGCGCCATCGCGAACAGCATTGCGATTGCCAAGCAATGCAATCTCTTATTGGATTTGGGTAAGCCGCAGCTGCCTGATTTTCCGACGCCCAATGGTGAAACGATTGACGATTACACCCGCATTTTGTCACATGAGGGTTTGAACGAGCGGCTCATCAAGCTGTATCCCGATGAGGACAAACGCGCTGAGGTGCGGCCAAAATACGTTGAGCGCTTGGACATTGAACTCAACACCATCATTCAAATGGGTTTCCCTGGTTATTTCTTGATTGTGGCGGACTTCATCACATGGGCGAAAGAAAATGACGTGCCTGTTGGCCCTGGGCGTGGCTCTGGTGCGGGTTCGCTGGTGGCATATGCATTAAAAATCACCGATTTGGATCCACTGGCTTATGATTTGCTGTTCGAACGATTTTTGAATCCCGAGCGGGTGTCGATGCCTGACTTTGACATTGACTTTTGCCAAGATGGTCGTGACTCGGTGATTCAATACGTCAAGGACAAATACGGTCACGAGGCCGTGTCGCAGATCGCCACGTTTGGTACGCTGGGCGCAAAAGCGGTGGTGCGCGATGTCGGGCGTGTATTGGACATGCCGTACAACTATTGCGACAGTTTGTCAAAACTGATTCCGCATGACCCCACGGATCCGTGGACGCTGGAGCGCACACTCAAAGACGAGCCTGCGTTTAAAGAACGCTTTGAGACAGAGGAAGAAGCGCAGGAGATTATTGCACTGTCGCAGCCGCTCGAAGGCTTGACCCGCAACATCGGTATGCACGCTGGGGGGGTGTTGATTGCACCGGGTAAATTGACCGATTTTTGTCCGATTTATTGCGCGGCAGGCACCAACTCGGTGGTCAGCCAGTACGATAAAAATGACGTGGAAGCGGTCGGCTTGGTCAAATTTGACTTTTTGGGCTTACGCAACTTAACCATTTTGAAATTGGCGGTGAAGTACCTCAAAATGCTGCACCCTGACATGGCACATTTTGTGCTGGAAGATCTACCGCTGGACGACCCCAAGGTGTTTCAGATTTTCACCGATGGCAACACCACGGCGGTGTTCCAGTCGGAGTCCCGTGGCGCAAAGGATTTGGAGAAAAAGCTCAAACCAGACAGCTTCGAGGACATCATCGCGTTGATGGCATTGAATCGACCTGGGCCATTGGGTTCGGGCATGGTGGATGATTTTATTCAGCGTAAAAATGAACAGAAAAAAATCGGTCGCGGTAAAGACGAATGGTATTTTCATCCCGATTTGAAGGGCACATTGCAATCGACTTTTGGTGTGATGGTGTACCAAGAGCAGGTGATGTTGGTCGCGCAGTTGCTGGGCGGTTATTCGCTCGGTGGTGCCGATTTGCTGCGCCGTGCGATGGGTAAAAAAGATGCGGCGGAGATGGCGCGTCAGCGTGATGTGTTTGCCAAAGGTGCGGAGGTGCATGGGGTTAAGGTTGAAGTGGCCACCGAGCTGTTCAATCTGATGGAAAAATTTGCGGATTATGGTTTTAATAAATCACATTCCGCGGCGTATGCTTTGATCGCCTATCAAACGGCGTGGTTCAAAGCGTATTATCCAGCAGAATTCATGGCCGCCACCATGTCCTCGGACATGGATGACACCGACAAGATGCAGGTTTTTTACGAAGACAGCGTTGGCCTGAATCAGCTCATCATCCTGCCGCCCGACATCAACCAATCGTTTTACGCGTTCATGCCGACCGATGCACGCCACATCCGCTATGGCTTGGGCGCGATCAAAGGTGCAGGGCAAGCGGCGATTGAGGCCATCGTGGCGGAACGCCAAGCCAACGGCGCTTTTGCCAGTTTCTTTGATTTTTGTTTGCGGGTGGAAAAACAGTTCATCAATCGACGCACGCTGGAAGCGTTGATCAAGGCGGGGGCTTTTGACAGCCTGCATGACAACCGCGCCAGCGTCTTGGCCAGCTTGGAGCACGCGATTGAAGCGGCGCTGCACACCGAGCAAAACAAGCACCAAAACAGTTTGTTTGATGACACGCAAACTTTCGATGAGCAATGGCAAGAACAATTGGCGCAGGTGCCCGCGTGGACCTTGCGTGAGAAATTGTCCAACGAAAAAGCAGCACTCGGTTTCTATGTCAGCGGTCATTTGTTTGATGAGTGCGCCGCTGAAGTGCATCAAGTGGTTAAATTGCGTTTAAAAGATGTGTCACCGCAACGTGAAACGGTGCTGATTGCAGGCATCATCGTCGCGGTGCGCACCATGTTCACCAAACGCGGCAAAATGATGTTCGTCACACTGGATGACAAAACCGATCGACTGGAAGTGTCGGTGTTCAATGAAGTGTTTGAGCGGTATGCGGCTTTACTTAAAGAAGACCACCTCGTGATGATGCAAGTGAAAGTCTCGAAAGACGATTACAGTGGGGGTGTGCGCATTGTCGCTGATCGCGTGATGGATTTGGCTCGGGCACGTGCATCGCAAGCCAGTCAATTGATCATCAACCTCGACATGCGCGATCACGTGTTGGACGTGACTGGGTTTAAAGCCTTATTGCGGCAGCAGGTCGATGAAGAAGGGTTGGGGGTGACGGTTCATGCCCAAATCAAAGGCGCTTGTGCAGACATTAAGCTGGGCATGGATTGGCGGGTGGTGCCAAGTGACGATTTGCTTTCCAATTTGCGTCGACTGGCTGCGGTGAGTTCGGTTGAAATGGTTTAAGGGCGATGCGGTGAAAGAGAAGGGCTGCTTTGACCGCACACGCTGTATTTTACAAAGTGAATATCATGTTTAAATCGTTGTTGAAGTTTTTGAGCGCAGAAGACAGCAAGAATTTTGCGCGCCTCTTGAGTTACGCCACACAGCACAAAATGCGTTTGGTGTATGCCATGCTGGCGACGGTCGGGGTTGCGGGCAGCGAGGCCTTGCTGTCGATGTTCATGCAGCCTTTGATTGATGTGGGTTTCAGCAACAGTGCGAAAATCAGCACCAGTGCAGCGGGTGCGTTCACCCATTTGTCTCAGTCGGTTTGGCTGTCGCCGAATAAGGTTTGGCTCGTGCCCGCTTTGTTGGTGTTGATGTTTGTGGTGCGCGGCGTGTGCCGCTTCATCAGCGGTTATCAGTTGTCATGGGTGGCGGCGCAGGTGCTGTCTGAGCTGCGTTCAAAGATGTTTGGCAAAATGCTGTTGCTGCCTTCGCGTTACCAGCAGCAGCATCCGGGTGCGCACGTCATCAGCAAGTTTTTACTGGACGCCAACAATGCCATGAGTTTAGCGAGTGAAGTGTTCATCGTGTTGACACGAGACAGTTTGACCGTGCTTGCCTTGGTGGGGATTTTATTGTATTTGAACTGGCAACTGGCGTTGGTGGTGCTGCTGACATTCCCGATGTTGGCCTTGTTGACCCAGTATTACCGTAAAAAACTGCGGGTGCTGAATGTCCATGCCCGTGATTTGAACCAAGATTTGGCGCATGTGCTGCAAGAAACCTACGATGGCCATAAAGTGGTGAAGTTGTTTGGTGGGCAAACCCATGCAAAAACACAGTTTGATGGCGTCAATGCGAAAATTTTGTACTATGCCAAACGCTTGGCACGCGCCTCATCGGCCAAGTCACCAATCAGTGAGTTGATTGCGTCGTTGGCATTGGCGGTGGTGATTTTTGTCGCCTTGTGGCAAAGCCAACAAGGCACGACCACTGTGGGTGGCTTTATCGCGTTCATCATTGCCATGCTGCAAATGATGAGTCCGCTCAAAAGTTTGTCTAATGTCAGCGTGCCGATGCAGAAGATGTTGGTCTCTGCGGACAGTGTGTTTGGCCTGATTGACGAGCCGTCAGAGAGCAACACGGGCACACAGCAGATTGCACGTGCGCGGGGTGATTTGAAATTTGAGCACATTGATTTATTGTACAAAGACCAGAAACAAAAAGCCTTGGATGATTTTAATTTGCACATCAATGCAGGTGAAAAACTGGCTTTGGTGGGGCGTTCGGGCAGCGGTAAAACCTCGTTGATTAACATGTTGCCACGTTTCATCGACGCATCGGCTGGGCGCATTTGTTTGGATGGTTTGCCTTTGGAATCGCTTGAGCTGAATAATTTGCGTCAACAGATTGCTTTGGTGTCGCAGGACGTGATTTTATTCAATGACACTTTGTACAATAACATCGCTTATGGCGCGCCGACTGCGAGTGACATGCAGATTGAAAATGCCTTGCGTGCTGCCAATTTGTGGGAGTTTATTGAGCAACAGCCTGAGGGCTGGCACATGAACATTGGCAACAATGGCAATAAATTGTCGGGTGGTCAGCGTCAGCGGGTATCGATCGCCCGTGCAATATTGAAAGACGCACCCATTTTGATTTTGGATGAGGCCACCAGTGCACTCGACAATGAGTCTGAGCGTTTGGTGCAGCAGGCCTTGGATCGCCTCATGCGAAACCGCACCAGCATCATGATTGCCCACCGTTTATCGACGGTCGAAAAAGCCGATCGCATTGTTGTGATGGAACACGGGCGCATCGTTGAGGTGGGCACTCACACTGAACTGCTGGCACAACAAGGGGCATATGCACAGTTGAGCACACAGCCGAACATGTGATGTGTGCATGACCTGTGTCAAGCGCTGCCATGCGTTGGGTACAAAAAGAGCACAAAAAATACAAATAAATACAATAAAAAAGAGAGAAACATGCAAACATGGGCACATATGAACCGTTACGATCGCATCATTGCCTTTGTGTTTTTTAGCATTCCGCTGATTCCAGCGGGGGGTGAGGCTGCTTTGGCTGTTTTGGGGCTGTGTGGTGCATTTGTGTTTTTAAAAAGCCCAAGTGCATTTAAAAAAGAATTGGCTTGGACTCGCCGCGATAAGTTGATTTTTTTGGCGCTGTCCTCGGTGTTTATCCTCAAGTTGTTGTCGATCATGTGGGCAGACAATCCGACAAGGGCCATTAAAAATGTACTGAACAATGTGCATTTTTTAGGTTGGCCTCTGTTGCTTTGGGTATTCATGCGTGCATCCCAACCTTTGCAATCATTGACGCGCGGGGTGGCGTGTGGCGCGCTGATTGCGGCTGTGTGGGGCTGTATGTGGGTGTTGCTTCGGATTGTGCATGGCGACTTGATGACCACAGTCGAGCCTTTTGAAGCGGGCAGTCAAAATGCGGGTGTGTTTGCCCACATTGTGTGCGTATACGGCTTGTGGTTGCTGTATGCGTGGTTGAATTTCAAGGTTGATGTTCAAACAAAACGTGTATTGGGCATGGCTTTTTTTGCCGCTTTGATTGCACTGCTGTGTTCTTCTCGTCGCATTCAGTTGGTCATCATGATGGGATTGGCCGGCTTGGTCGTTTTGATGCACATGCAGAGAAATTTAAATCTCCGTGCGTTTATCTCGATTGCTGGGCTGAGTGCTGTGGTGCTGGCTTTGGTGGCGGTGTGGATGGCGCCCAAATATGAACAGGCTTATGTTGAGGCCACCACTTTTTTAAATGACCCCAGCCCACATGCTGAAGCGATTCAATCTTCCATTGGCAATCGCTTGGAGTATTATCACATCGCCACGTCGGCGATTGAGGCGCAGCCCATTTTGGGTTACGGGGCGGGAACCAAACCACAACAGCTTGAGCGTTTTTCGCATGATCCTGCGTCGTTATCGCATTTTAATCATTTCCATAATCAATATTTTCAAACAGTGGTCGAAGTGGGTGTGTTTGGGAGCATCTTGGCTGTTTGGGCGTTGCTTTTTTTGTGGCGGGAGCAGGTGTGGCGCGTGTATGCCCAATGCCCCCATGTGGCTGTGTTCTTTGCCCTGATTTTTTCTGTGTACATGTTGACGGGGTTGTTTAGCATTGCCCTTTCACAAGGGTTGTTGAATTCATTTTTTATTCTTTCTAATGCGGTATTGTGGGCGGAGGCTCGTAAAACTTTGTAAAGGCATATTCATATGGCAGTGAAAAATAAGCACAACATGGTTCAACAGTATGAACAGGTGGCATTGGTGTTGCAGGGTGGTGGGGCATTGGGGTCTTATCAGGCCGGTGCCATTGAAGGCTTGATGAATGCCGGGGTGGAGCCCGATTGGGTGGCGGGCATTTCGATTGGTGCGCTCAATACGGCGATCATCGCGGGCAATCCACCCGAACGGCGCATCGAGGCATTGAAGGCGTTTTGGAACACCATTTGCACACCAAACTATACCGCTTCGTTGATGGCACCCATGGCGGTGTGGGTCAATTCAATCAATGACATGACGCGTGGGGCGTTGAGTGCATTTGAAGCCTCTCGCACCCTGTTTGAAGGTCAAAAAGGGTTTTTCAGTTCACGTTTTCCTCTGCCCATGTTGGCGAATACGGCTTATAAACCAGACGAAATCAGCTATTACACCACATCGGCGTTGCGCGACACCTTGTTGAAGCATGCTGATTTTGATTTGATCAATACTGGCGACATGCGTGTTTCAGTGGGGGCGGTGAATGTGGGCACAGGCAATTTTGTTTATTTTGACAACCGTGAAATGACCTTGACCCCTGAGCATTTTATGGCCAGTGGTGCTTTGCCACCAGGATTTCCAGCCGTTGAAATTGAAGGCGAATACTATTGGGATGGCGGTTTGGTGTCAAATACACCTTTATCCCGCATCACCGATGACTTGGGACATAAAGACACGCTGGTGTTTCAAGTGGATTTGTGGCGCTCACATGGGGCGTTGCCACAAAGCTTTTTAGACATCAGCGAGCGCACCAAAGACATCCAGTATTCGAGTCGCACACGGTTGGTCACGGATGTGTTGCGCACCCGTCAATACACCCGCCGTTTGATCGACGGGTTATTGAAAAAAGTGCCAGCAGGCGAACGCGATGTGTTGTGTGAAGAAGCGCAGCGCATGCTGGCGAATGATGGGCGCATCAACATCATTCACTTAATTTATCAAGACAAATCGTTTGAAGGCAGCTATAAAGATTTTGAATTCAGCCATGCGACCATGCATGAACATTGGCGCAGTGGCTTGGCCGACATCAAGAAAACATTTGCTCGACCCGAGTTTTTTGTGTTGCCTGACGAAAACATGGGGTTTGTGACCCACGATGTGCATCGCGTCCCAAGCACATGAGGTGCAGGCCGTTGGCAAATGAAAAACCCCATCAACAAAGGATGGGGTTGCGGCGCGCAATGTGATCAACTCAGTGGTTGAAATTAAATGTCATGGTGGCTGGGTGAAGCAATCATTGACCAGCCATCCATCGTGGGTTGTGTGAAAACAGTTTGTTCACGTTTCGCATGCGGTGTTCCAAGTCATACAGGTCAACCGCAGCATTTAAATAATCCTGTTGTTGGCGGTCGATGATTTCATCGTTGCTCATCCAAAACAGGTTCCAGTTTTGTCTCAACGCTGTCAATATGTGTTTGACAGTCAATGTTGCGTGATTCAAAGTAAATGTATTCATGGTGAATTCCTTTATTTTTGATCATATTGCTGCGTTGCAATATGATTATACTTTAAAGTCACCTTTGATGCAGTTATTGCATTGTTTTTGGCTTGATTTATAAGGAAATTGTTGTTTTGTTGCATTGCGGTATTTTATTTTTGGCTGGGCGGCTGGTGGTTCTTCATGCGCAACAACATGACGATGGCCATGAGACCCAATCCAGCCATGAGCATGCCCACCAGTTGGGGTGAGGCATAGCTGTAACCCATCACCAAAGGCAGCCCGCCCAGAAATGCACCGAGTGCATTGCCAATGTTGAAGCACGCTTGCAAAGCTGCGGAAGCCAGCGTTTCAGCGCCTTTCGCTGTTTGAATCATGAGCATTTGAATCGGCGCTGACAGCATCATCACCAGTGCCCCCGTGATCAATGTGGACATCAGCATGGCGGCGCGGTATTCTGCCAAAAAGTACACGGCCAGCAACGAAATCATCATGCCTGCAAGGAATAGGGCGCATAACTTGACATGGGAATAACGATCCTCCAGCTTGCCGCCAATGAGGTTCCCGATGCACATGCCTGCACCCGCCAAAGCCATGATGTAAGGTACATGTGCGGGCGAAAATCCCGACTCTTCTGTTAACAGGGGGGCAATGTAGCTGTACCAGCAAAAAAAGCCACCGGTGCCAATGGCGGTTGCCCACATGATGAGCCATGCTTCTTTGCGAAAGAAAAAACCAAGTTGCGTGCGCAGGTTGTGTGGATTGTCTTTGGGTAAAAATGGCATCCACAAGCGCAAACTCAACCACGTCAATGCACCTGTTGCCGCGACCAAAATAAACGCATAGCGCCATGACACGTTGTGCCCTAAGAATGTACCCAAAGGCACACCCAACAAATTGGCCAAAGTCAAACCAAGGTACATCATGCTCATGGCTTGTGCTTCTTTGCCTTTCTCGGCTAAACGTTGGGCCACCACAGCGCCAACACCAAAGAATGCCCCGTGCGGCAATCCAGACAAAAAACGGAACACAAACAAACTGTGGTAGTCGGGTGCGACAATGCACAAGCCATTGAACAGTGTAAACATCGGCATCAAAGCCATTAAAATGGTTTTTGGTGTGAAACGATGGGCTGTCATCACCAGCAAAGGTGCCCCAACAACCACACCCAAAGCGTATGCAGAAATCAAATGGCCCGCTTGCGGGATGGAGATGCCTAAGCTGTGGGCGATGTCAGGCAGAATCCCCATCATGACAAACTCAGTGGTGCCAATGCCGAAGCCGCCCAGCATGAGGGCGAAAAGACTTTTTTTCATGGTGATGCTTCAATGGGTCATTTGGGTTTTGAATGGCATGGGTCAACAGGGACGAGGATGTAAACAGTACGCTTAACTTAGAGTCCGCTACCTCAGCTCAAGAAAGGCTGGTGTGGCAGCAGCAAAATGCGCCGCCCATAAAAAAGTACCGCCCATCAAGAGCGGTACTTTTTCCGATGTGTGCCTCATTTTAAACTGAAAATGGGCACGCCGCACGGGTTAAAACAGTGGTGGCTTTTCTTGCGGCGTTGATTCACGTGCGGGTGCAACGTTTGGCGCAGACACTTCTTTGACGGGTTCAACGAAAGCGGGCGTCGGCACAACGTTTGGCGTTGGTGCGTCAGCGGGCGGTTCGGCCGCTTCAGGTGTTTCAGTCAAATGCTTTGGTGGGCGAGGCGCCAAGTCTGACATGATGTCTTTTACTTGATCCGCATCAATGGTTTCCCATTCCATCAAAGCCGCAGTCATCGCTTCGACTTTGCTTGAATGGGCACGCAGCATCGACAATGCCAATGCATACTGCTCATCCAAAATGCGACGAATCTCTGCGTCAACACGTTGTTGCGTGGCTTCTGAAACGACCCGGTTGAAGCTCATATTGCCTGAGCTGTCATTTTCAACGTACACCATGGGGCCGAGTGCATCAGTCATGCCAAATTTAGCCACCATGTCGCGTGCCAATGCCGTCGCCCGTTCAAAGTCATTTGATGCGCCTGTGCTGCGGGCGTGCAAAAAGACCTCTTCAGCGGCGCGACCACCAAACAAAATCGTGATTTCATCCAAAATGTTGTTGGCATATTTGGAGTATTTGTCGTGTTCAGGCAACTGCCACGTCACGCCCAAAGCCCAGCCGCGCGGCATGATGGTGACTTTATGCACAGGATCGGCATTGGGCAACAGGCCTGCCACCACCGCATGACCAGACTCATGGTAGGCTGTGGCGCGGCGCTCTTCTTCACGCATCACAGTAGAGCGACGTTCGGGGCCCATGTAGAGTTTGTCTTTTGCATCTTCAAAATCCTTCATGTCCACCAAACGTTTGTTGCGACGTGCGGCGAATAATGCGGATTCATTGACCAAATTCGCCAAATCGGCACCCGAAAATCCAGGTGTGCCACGTGCCAAAACAGCGGCATCAACGTCTTTGGCCACAGGCACTTTGCGCATGTGCACTTGTAAAATTTGTTCACGACCACGAATGTCTGGCAGGCCAACATACACTTGACGGTCAAAACGACCTGGGCGCAACAAAGCTTTATCGAGTACATCGGCTCGATTGGTGGCCGCAATCACAATCACGCCTGAGTTGCCTTCAAAACCATCCATTTCAACCAGTAATTGGTTTAATGTTTGTTCTCGTTCATCGTTGCCGCCGCCCGTGCCTGAGCCGCGATGGCGACCAACGGCATCGATTTCATCGACAAAGATGATGCATGGTGCTTGTTTTTTTGCTTGTTCAAACATGTCACGCACGCGAGAGGCACCCACGCCGACAAACATTTCCACGAAATCAGAGCCTGAAACACTGAAAAATGGCACACGCGCTTCGCCTGCAATCGCTTTTGCGAGCAGTGTTTTACCCGTACCCGGAGGGCCAACAAGCAACACACCGTGTGGAATTGAACCACCCAGTTTTTGAAATTTTTGTGGATCTTTGAGGAAGTCGACCACTTCTTTGACTTCTTCTTTCGCCTCATCACAACCGGCAACATCCATGAAGGTCACACTTTTTGCAGAGTCATCTTGCAAGCGTGCGCGTGATTTACCGACCGACATCACGCCATTTTTGCCGCCTTGCATTTGACGCATCATGAAGAACAGCACGCCGCCAATGAGCAGTAAAGGCAAAATCGACAGGAACAGTTGCGACATGAAGCTTTGACCCTCTTCAGCTTTGGCGATCACTTTCACGTTCGCGGCCATCAGGTTTTTCACCATATCGGAGTCACGTGGTGCGGTCAGGGTGTAGTTTGCACCTTCGACGGGTGACACGGTCAGATCTGCACCACGAATTTCGACTTGCTTGATTTTGCCCGCTTGCGCTGAGGTCATGAATTCACTGTAGCTGACTTCAGGCACTTTGGTGTGACGGGTCGTGTCAACGCCTTGGTAAATGCTGTAGACCAGCATCAGCCCCAAAACCCAAAACATCATGCGGGTCAGGTTGTTATTTTTCAATTGACACTCCTTAGATATCATTCAAACACGCCGTGCAACGTGTTTGACTTAAAAGAAACGGGATAAACGTTAATGTTTTATTGTAAAACAAACGGTAAGGCTCTGTTTATTTGCACTTACCTTTTACTGGGCAAAGGCCATTTTATTTCAAACCACGACCCAAAATAAAAATTTCGGATGATTTGTCGCGTGACGCCTTGGGTTTACGTGTGCGCACTTCTTTAAATGTTGAGCGAAACTGTTTCATCATTTCATCAAAACCCGCACCGTGAAAGCATTTTACCAACAACGCACCATTTTTTTGCAAATGCGACTGTGCGAATTCCAAAGCCAATTCACACACATGGATGATGCGTGCCGCATCCACCGAGGCGATACCACTTAAGTTGGGGGCCATATCGGATAAAACAAGGTCTACGGGTGAAGCGCCGAGTGTTTGTGCCAAGCGATCAAGCACGTCGTCTTCGCGAAAGTCGCCTTGAATGAATTCAACACCTGCGATTGGATCCATTTCGAGTAAATCCAATGCGATGATGCGTCCATTCAGATCGCCGCTTTTGGTGATTTTTTCGCGCACCACTTGAGACCAGCTGCCCGGCGTCGAGCCCAAATCCACCACGACCATGCCAGGGCGAATGAGTTTGTCCTCTTCGTCAATTTCTTTGAGTTTATATGCGGCGCGTGCGCGATAACCTTCGCGTTGCGCCAGTTTGACGTAAGGGTCGTTGATATGCTGATGCATCCAAGCTTGATTGAATTTATTTTTTTTCATGAATACCGTCAGTGGCGATTCCCTAAAACACCAGCAAAAACAATGACTTTAAGGGATAATGCCACAATTGCCTAAAAAACTAGGCGTTAATGTAAATTTATCAGAATCATTCATCTCAATTTAAGTACAAAAAGACGAAATAACCATGCCTATTTTACCCCTATCTTCCGCTCAACGCTCAGCTTTACGCGCTCAAGCACATGATTTGGCACCTGTTGTCATGATTGGCGACGCGGGTTTGACCGAAGGCGTGATGAAAGAAGCCGAGCACGCATTGTCAGCACACCAGTTGATTAAGATCCGTGTGTTTGCCGATGAAAAAGAAGTGCGCGCTGATTATATGAACCAATTGTGTGAACAGTTGGGCGCATCGCCAGTGCAAATGATTGGCAAATTGTTGGTCATCTATCGTCCAGAATCTGCGGCACCGAAGAAAAAAACTTTTGCACAGTCGATGCAACAAGACCAAGATGGTTTCAAAGGTCAAGCGCCACGTCGCGTCACTGTGATGAAAGCCCCCGCCAATCCAGCGCATCGCCCACGCGCCAAACAAATGACCATCAAAGGCAATGAACGTGTGACGTCGGGTGGCATTGTTAAACGTGCAAAGAAGACCACGGTCAGCAGCAAAAAGAAAATGGGTTGAGTGCTCATTTGCCATTAAAAAACGCGCCATGGGCGCGTTTTTTAATGGCAAATCCAATAAATCTAAAAATGGGTGGGTATGGGCTTTTAAGGGCTGTTGTGTTGTTTTAACTTTATTTACATTTTTTAGCGGACATGACTGGGCTGTCAGGTGGTTGCCATTGTGCTTGCACTGCATTGGGGCGTTCTTTGTGTGCGACATAATGGTACCGCTTTACAGGTCTTCTATAAGACTTTGCGTTATTTTCTTGCTTTATTTGCTTATTGACGTTATTGTTATGGCATAAAATTTAAATATATCAAGGAGATACATCATGCGGATTTTGCTGGCTGAAGATGACAGTGTTTTGGCAAATGGTTTGTCACGTGCGTTGCGTGAGGTGGGCTATGCGGTGGATGTGGTATTCGATGGGCACCAAGCGGATGCAGCGATGTCGACTCAAGAGTGCGATTTACTGATTTTGGATTTGGGTTTGCCGAAGTTGTCAGGTTTAGAGGTATTGCGTCGTGCGCGTGCGCGCAACAATCACACCCCGATTTTGATTTTGACTGCTGCGGATTCGGTGGAACAACGGGTGCAAGGTCTGGATTTTGGTGCCGATGATTACATGGCAAAGCCTTTTTCTCTGTCAGAGCTACAGGCTCGGGTGCGTGCATTGACACGCCGTCAGGCGGGGTTTGACCAAAGTCGTTTGACTTTGGGGCCGTTGTCGTTTGATCAAGTGTCACGCAGTGCGCATGTGAATGATCAGTTGCTTGATTTATCTGCTCGCGAGATTGGTGTGCTGGAGGTGTTGTTTTCACGGGCGGGGCGTTTGGTCAGCAAGGAGCAGATTCTCGATCATTTGTGTGAGTGGGGTGAGGAGGTGAGCCACAATGCGATTGAGGTGTATGTGCACCGTTTACGTAAAAAATTAGAGCCTTTGGGCATTGTCATTTCAACCATTCGCGGTTTGGGCTATTGCCTTGAGAAGCCCAAGACGTGATCCACGACATCATTAAAACATAACAATATTAAATTAAAGCGTCATAATAAATTTGTCAATTCGGTGTGATGGAAATGATTGCGCTTGTTTCGTGACAAGCTTGGTTGCTTTGATGCGCCCGAGGCCATTCCATGAGGCCGTCGATGGGGCACTCATTTTTCTACCTTCAATTGCCGAGTGAATAGGGTGTATATATGCGTTTGAAAGCGGCGGCTCAAAAGTCTTTGTTTGGTCAAATCATGTTGTGGATGTTCATTCCATTGATGATTTTATGGCCGATGTCTTTGCTCATCAGTTATCCAATTGGTCGCAGCATTGCAGATTCTCCTTTCGATCAAAGTTTGAAATTGAGCGTGAGCAATTTGGCGCAACAGATGCACAGTTCATTCACGGAACGTGCGTTGTCCACTTGGGGCTTAAGTGTGCCCACGAGCGACATTCAGGATCAAGTCTATTATCAAATCATGACGGCTGGCGGCGAGGTGATTGCGGGCAATGTGAACATGCCGCAGCCACCATCGATCGATGGCATTGTGGTGAACCAGCCACAGGTGTACAACGGATCGATGTACCATGAGTCGGTGCGAATTGCGTATATGTGGGTGGATTTGGGTAATCAGGCGGTGCTGAATTCTCGTTTTCAGCCCAACAGTGTGGTGCTGATTCAGGTGGCGGAAACTTTAAATAAGCGAGAGGCTTTGGCGCGCGAGATTTTACAAGGTGTGACCTTGCCGCAGCTGATCTTTTTGCCGATTGCGGTGTTGTTGATTTGGTTTGGTTTGACGCGTGGGATCATGCCGTTGAATCGATTGCAGGACAGTATTTTGCAGCGAGACACGCATGATTTGAGTGATGTGCCCTCTGCAGATGCGCCCGAAGAGCTGCAGCCGTTGGTGCGCAGTTTCAATGGGGTGTTGCATCGATTGCGTCGTCACATTGATTTACAAAAACGCTTTTTGACCGATACTGCCCATCAAATTAAAACGCCTTTGGCGGGTTTGAGGACACAGGCGGAGTTGGCATTACGCACCAACAGCCCGGAGGAGCAACGCAGCAGCCTTGAGCACATCGCCGCCGCTTCTGAGCGCACGGCGCGCTTGGTGAATCAGTTGATTGCGTTGTCGCGCACAGAGCATTTGGCTGAAGAGCGTTTGGAGTTGGCTGAGGTGGATGTGGTTGCGATTGCGCGGGATCAGACGATTTTTGCTGCAGATCGGGCGTTACAAAATGGTTTGCACATTGAGCTGGATGTGCCTGATGCCAAAATCATGGTCAAAGCCCATGCGGTGATGTTGGGTGAGCTGATGAAGAACCTCATCGACAATGCGATTTTTTATACGGGCACGTCGGTGACTGTTCGGGTGACTGCTGATGCGGATTATGCGCATTTTTATGTGTTGGATGATGGTCCTGGGATCGCGCCCGATGAGCGAGAGCAGGTGTTTGAACCTTTTTATAGCGTGTTGGGCGAGCAGGGCAATGGCAGTGGTTTGGGTTTGGCGATTGTTCGTCAAATTGCAGTCATGCATGGTGCGGACATTGGAATCAATTACAATACCGAGCTGCCGATGGGTGGGTCGCATGGTTGTCAATTTCACGTGAAGCTTCTGCGTATTCATGAAGTTGAGTGATTTTTTTACGAAACTTTCCAAGCCTGAGCTGTTTTGATAACGGTTGGCATTCAATGCTTCTCAATGATGAGGAATGCCTCTCAATGAGGAGGCGCGTGCGTAGGACGTTCATGCGAAAGGGTTGGGCTTTTCAGGTGAATGGGTTGAAGTGGGGGGAGATGGGGTGAGGTCTTTGTATGGGACTCTTCTTTTTCTTCTTTTTTGTTTTGTGTTTTAATTTTTGTCAGGGTCGCCTTGGCAAAATTTCTAATTTAAGTTAAGCATGTGAAAAGTGGGCTGTACTTTTCCGTATTTTTTAATGATGCATCAGGAGACACACATGGCGGCAAACCCACGCACTCGACGGATGTCGGGTGAAGAAATTAAAGTGGTATTTGCTTCTTCGTTGGGCACCGTGTTTGAGTGGTATAACTTTTACCTGTACGGTTCGTTGGCGGAAATTATTTCCAAGCAGTTTTTCTCAGGTGTGAGCGACACCGCTGCTTTCATCATTGCACTCATGGCTTTTGCTGTGGGTTTTGCTGTGCGGCCGTTTGGTGCTGTCTTCTTTGGTCGCATGGGCGATGTTGTCGGGCGCAAACACACTTTTCTCATCACCATCATGATCATGGGTTTATCAACATTTATTGTTGGTTTATTACCGACGTATGCGTCGATAGGCATTGCTGCGCCGATGATTTTGGTGGCTTTGCGTTTGTTGCAAGGTTTGGCCATGGGGGGTGAGTATGGTGGGGCGGCGACTTATGTGGCGGAGTATGCACCACAAGGACGGCGTGGTTTGTATACCGCATGGATTCAAACCACGGCGTCGTTGGGGCTGTTGCTGTCATTGCTGGTGATTTTTGCGGTGCGTCATTGGGTGGGTGAAGCTGCTTTTGTGGTGTGGGGTTGGCGCTTGCCTTTTATGATGTCGGTTTTTTTGCTTGGTATTTCAGTTTGGATTCGCATGCAGTTGAGCGAATCACCCATTTTTATGCAAATGAAGGAGGCGGGGAAATCATCGAAAGCCCCTTTCAAAGAGTCGTTTCGTGAATGGAAAAATCTTAAGTTGGTGCTTATCGCTTTGTTTGGACTGACGGCTGGGCAGGCTGTGGTGTGGTATACAGGACAGTTTTATGCTTTGTTTTTTTTGACGCAAAATTTAAAAGTGGATAATGTCACGGCGAATTTTTTGGTGGGTTTGAGTTTGATTTTGGCAACGCCTTTCTTTGTGTTCTTTGGGACATTGTCCGATCGAATTGGGAGAAAGCCGATCATCATGGCGGGATTTTTATTGGCGGCTTTGATGTACATGCCTTTGTTCAAAATGTTGACGCATTATGCCAATCCTGCGCTTGAACGGGCTTTGCGGGAGTCGCCTGTGGTGGTGATGGCAGACCCTGACAATTGCACTTTTCAATTCAATCCGATCGGCACAAAAAAATTCACAAACTCATGTGACATTGCTAAAAATTACCTGTCCAAAATGGGGGTGAACTACACCAATGAAGTGATGCCCAGAGGGGCAATTGCCAGCATTCGCATCGGTGACCGTGTGATCACGGCATACGATGGTAAGGATGTGATGGATTTGCGAGAGCGCAGTTTGGCTTTTAACCGTGTGGTCAGCGAATCCTTGCAAGCCGCAGGTTATCCCGCGCGCGCCAATCCGTATGAGATCAATCAGTTCATGTTGGTGGTGATTTTGTTTGTGCTGGTGTTGTTGGTGACGATGGTGTACGGGCCCATTGCTGCGATGTTGGTGGAAATGTTCCCAACGCGCATCCGCTACACCTCAATGTCTTTGCCTTACCACATTGGCAATGGCTGGTTTGGTGGGTTTTTACCGACCATTGCTTTTGCCATGGTGGCGGCGCGCGGTGATATTTATCAGGGCTTGTGGTATCCGATTGGGATTGCCTTGGTTACTTTTGCGGTGGGGATGGTGTTTGTCAAAGAAACCAAAGATGTTGACTTGGCTGCGGACTGAGTGCCCATAACAACCATTTTGACATTTGACCAGACCATTCGGCCTTACATACCGTTACAAGGGATGCGGGTTTTTTGATGGCTTTTTTGGCATAATGTGAGCTTACTCCTGAACCAACAGGATTTCTTATTTTGAGAGAAGGCAAACATGGATTTTATTTTGGCATTCAAAGCCGCCATCCTCGGCGTTGTGGAAGGCTTAACCGAGTTTTTACCGATTTCCAGCACGGGGCATTTGATTTTGACCCAATCGATATTGGGTTTGAAAGGTGAGTTTTGGGATGCATTTGAAGTGGCGATTCAATTTGGTGCGATCATTGCCGTCATGTGGGAGTTTCGTGAACGCATTGGCACCGTGCTCAGCGGCATGTTCAAAGGTCAACCAATGGCATGGCGTTTCGCCATTAATGTGATCGTCGCGACCATTCCCGCCATTGTTTTGGCGCTTGCCTTTGGCAAAACCATCAAAGCGCATTTATTCAACCCAATTGCCGTGGCCACGGCTTTGGTTGTGGGTGGTTTTGTCATTTTATGGGCTGAACGTCGTCAAGCGGATCATCGGCCACGCATCAATTCATTGGATGATTTGTCCATCGTTGATGCTTTGAAGATTGGTGTGGCTCAAACAGCAGCTGTGCTTTTTCCCGGCACATCGCGCTCAGGTGCAACCATCATCGGCGGCATGTTTTTTGGTGTGAGTCGCCAAGTGGCCACGCATTTCTCATTCTTTTTGGCGATGCCGATTTTATTTGGTGCTTCAGCCAAAGAGCTCATGGATGTGCGTCATTTGCTGAATGGTCAAAATTTGACTTTGTTTGCCATTGGCTTTGTCTTTTCATTCATCAGCGCGTTCATCTGTGTGCGCTGGTTGTTGCGTTTTGTCAGCAATCATAACTTTGTTGGATTTGCGTGGTATCGCATCATTTTTGGTGGCTTGATTCTGATCTCTTGGGTAGCGGGTTGGGTGCAGTGGAATTAAGGGCCGATTGAATCCTAAACAATCTCGGTCTTTGACTGAAGATAAGGACTTGTCACTGCGGTCGCACGGCCATTTAGAAAAACGCATCAGTCCGCAAATTAAACCGTTAGATTGTTCATGAATTTTATTGCAAAAAAGCGGCGCAATCCTTTGCACTGGATTGCTTGTTTTGAGGCTGCAAAAGGTATTGTCATTGTATTGGCGGGCTTTGGACTGCTGTCCTTGCTGCACCGCGATGTTCAAGCGATTGTGCATGACTTGATTGATGCGTTGAACATCAGCCCAACCCATCATTTGGTTGATGTGTTTTTAAAACTGGTTGACCATTTGGATGACCGTAAACTGTGGCAATTCGCAGGCATTGCTTTCATATATGCCAGTGTAAGGCTGATTGAAGCGTATGGTTTATGGCATGATCGAAAATGGGCGGAGTGGTTTGCAGCTTTGAGTGGCGCCATTTATTTGCCGATTGAAGTGTATGAGTTGAGCGTGCATTTTTCGATGGTCAAATTATTGGTTTTTATGTTTAATGTGTTGATCGTCGCTTATTTGTCTTACAATTTATGGTTCAAATCGATAATTTCACGGCATCAGTGCAAATGAATTGCATGTTTTTTGTCAGACATATGGGCTCATCCTTTTGCATGGGCACTGCGCAGAGATCGTGGCAGTAATATAAATACGGGTACTGGAATACAAACGATGAAGAAAATTATATTGGCGGCCTCTGCGATCGCACTCATTGCCATCGCCATTGGTGTTAAATCATTGAGCGGCTCGGATGTCAAAGACAGCATGCAAACCATGAAGAAAAGCTATGCTGCAGCCATGAGCAGCACGGACATGAAAGAGTTCAGTCAATATGCCACATTGTTGCAAACGGCCGCACACGAAGCCAGTCAGCAGGATTATGATGGCAGCAAACCCAATGAGATCATTTACCGAGCGGGGATGCTTGAGTTGAACCAAGAAATGACTGAACTCAACCAAGCCGTTGCCGCCAATGATTTGCCAAAAGCCAAATCCATTCTCGCCAAGGTCAATGACAGTAAGAAAAAATACCACACGGCTTTGGGTGAGTGAACATCAAAAAAGTGAATGGATTGTTGTCGAACGGGGGCATAAAAGTGCGTCAAAGACCCGCTCGGATGTGGGGGCTGTGTTGTTTGCGGTCTTGTGTAAACTTGTAAAGTAAAATCGTGCGCGCAACGAAACTGTTGTATATTGTGCGTGATTCACCACACCATAAGGAGACACCCATGATTTCAACACGCATTCAAACATTTAAAAAGTCGATCACTGTGGGACTGAGCATGATTGCTTTGGGTCTGACGGCTTGCACGACACCCACTTACACCAACACCCCTGCTGTCAGCATCAAAACTTCCATGCAAAACATGGGCTTGGCATTTAAAGCGGCGATGGAAAGCACCACAATGGCGCAGTTCAATACGCAGGCAGCGCTGTTTCAATACAACCTCATGAATGCGAACAACAGCACCTATAACGGCACATTGGAAGAGCAGGCCTTGTACCGTCAAGGCATGATGGAAATGAAAATTGGCCTCGCAGAGCTCAATGCCGCGATTGTGAAAAATGATTTGGCTCGTTCAAAAGCAGCTTTGAGCAGTTTGCTGGTGATTCGCGGTAAATATCATCCATTACTGAAAAAATCGTAAATATAAAGTGGGCGCTTGTTTGAGCCTTCTTTTGTTTGCACCATTGCTTGAAAAGGCAAAAGCTTAAAAAGGCAAAACGAAGTTGAATGTGATTGTTCCATAAAAAAATCGCTTGATTTAAATCAAGCGATTTTTTTATGGTGGTTATAGGTTGAAAGCATGTGATTGAAAATGTTTTTCAAATCACATGGGCTTTCTTTTAGTACACGCCTTGTGCAATCATCGCCTCAGCAACTTTCACGAAACCAGCAATGTTTGCACCATCCACATAATTGACCGAACCATCGGCTTGCGTGCCATATTTCACGCAGTTTTGATGGATGTCCTTCATGATCGCGTGCAATTTGGCATCAACTTCTTCGCGTGTCCAAGACAAACGGATCGCGTTTTGGCTCATCTCCAGACCCGAGGTTGCGACACCACCTGCATTGGAGGCTTTACCTGGTGCGAACATGATGCCCGCGTGCAAGAACGCTTCAACCGCTTCCAATGTCGACGGCATGTTGGCACCTTCAGACACACAGATGATGCCATTGGCGAGCAAGGCTTTCGCATCGTTTTCATCCAACTCATTTTGTGTCGCGCAGGGCAGAGCCAAGTCAGCTTTGATGTGCCATGGGCGTTGACCAGCTTCAAAAGCATGGCCATTGTCGGCTGCAAAAGCCGACAAGCGACCGCGTTGTACGTTTTTCAATTCCATGATGGCGGCCAATTTTGCGGCATCAATGCCTTCTGGAATGTGGATCGTGCCTTCAGAGTCTGATAATGTGATGACTTTTGCGCCCAATTGGGTGGCTTTTTCACACGCATATTGCGCCACGTTGCCAGAGCCTGAAATCAACACGGTTTTACCTGTCAAAGAGTCGCCTTTGTGCGCCAACATTTCTTGAGCGAAATACACTGTGCCGTAGCCCGTTGCTTCTGGGCGCACCAATGAGCCGCCGAAAGTGATGCCTTTGCCCGTAAACACGCAGCCCGTGTCATTGGAGTATTTTTTCATGTAACCGGTCATGAAGCCGACCTCACGTGCACCCACGCCGATGTCGCCCGCTGGTACATCCGTGTTTGGCCCAATGTGACGGTACAATTCACCCATCAATGCTTGGCAAAAACGCATGACTTCACCGTCTGACTTGCCTTTAGGATCAAAATCAGAGCCACCTTTGCCGCCGCCCATGGGCAGGGTGGTGAGTGAGTTTTTGAAGGTTTGTTCAAATGCCAAAAACTTCAAAATCGACAAGTTGACTGAAGGGTGAAAGCGCATGCCACCTTTGTAAGGGCCGATGGCGTTGTTGTGTTGGATGCGGAAAGCGCGGTTCACTTGCGTGTTGCCTGCATCGTCGACCCAGCTCACACGGAATTGAATCACACGTTCGGGCTCAACCAAGCGTTCTAGTACCGCATAGCTTGCGTATTTTGGATTTTTTTCAATAAACGGCCACAAGCTGGTCATGACTTCTTTAACCGCTTGCAAAAATTCAGGTTGATTGGGGTCGCGACGGGCAACGTAAGCTAAAAAATCTTCTAAAGACGCATAAGCCATATGGAAATCCTTCTTTTCTCGTGTGTTGGTTGTTTATTGTGTCACTGATTAAGTGATCGTAAAATTTTGAATCTGCATCATTCTAACCTGTTTAAATGGATAAAACAAATGATAAAGCCGTGTATTTATGAGCTTTTTTGGGGTTTTGTCATGGTGCGGTGCAATGTAATTGATTTGTTTTTTGTTTTTATGCTGTCACTATTTTATGGCGTTTTCATGTCTGATTACCACTCTTGATTGCTCATTTCAAAGGCATTGGGGGCTTAAAAAACATTAAAGCTTAAAAAGGGCGATAAAAAACGGCTTGTGAAAGCCGTTTTGATTGGATTGAGGGGGAAGGATGCGAGAAGTACGGGGTGCATCTGTTTTTATCTTTTCATGTTGCCCGTATCTGCGCGGCCTTAACGGCGTCTTTTCTTAATATTCGGTGACTTTTACACCATTTTCGGTGGCAATCAAGGCGATGTCGGCTGCGTTTTGTGCAAAAATACCAACCGTCAATACACCTGGAATGATCGACAGCTGAATTTCCAAAGCCAAGGGTTCCGCAATGTTCAGGCCATGTACGTCTAAAATATGACAACCATTGTCGGTGATCAGTGGCGAGCCGTCGGCATTTTTGCGCCAAACAGGTTGGCCGCCTAAATCACTCAATTGGCGGGCAACGGCTTGGCGCGCGAGCGGCACGACCTCGACAGGCAGGGGGAATTTGCCCAAGACGTTGACTTCTTTACTGGCGTCGGCGATGCAAATGAATTGTTCTGCGATGGATGCGCAGATTTTCTCGCGTGTGTGCGCGGCGCCGCCGCCTTTGATCATGTTGCCTTCAGGGTCAATTTCATCTGCGCCGTCAATATAAACGGGGACGGATTCAACTTCATTGACATCGAATACTTTGATGCCGTGCGCTTCGAGGCGTTGCTTGGTGCGTTCCGAGCTGGCAATCGCGCCGATGATGTTGTCCTTGATGAGGGCGAGTTCATCGATGAACAAGTCGGCAGTCGAGCCTGTGCCCACGCCAATGATGGTGTTCAGCGGTACGTATTCAATGGCTTTTTGCGCGACAAGGCGTTTGAGGTCGTTTTGGTTCATGGAAATTCCAAGTTAAAGTTAAAAGAGTGAGGGTTAAAAGAGCGAGTTTGTTTTTCTAGTCAAATCATGTTGTCGTGAGTGAGTCGATTGATTTATTGGCCTCGCATAAACAGCCCATCGAGCTGCTTCATCGACATGTGCACCCAAGTGGGGCGGCCGTGATTGCATTGGTTGGCGCGTTCTGTGGCCTCCATGTCGCGTAGGAGTTGGTTCATTTCGGGTAAGGTCAGGCTGCGATTGGCGCGCACAGCGCCGTGGCAAGCGAGCGTGCCGAGCAACTCGTTGCGCTTTTCGGTGAGGACGTGGCTGGCACCAAACTCAGCGATGTCGGTCAATACGGCGCGCGCCAATTCGATGGCATCGGCTTGTTTGAGCAGTGCAGGGACGCTGCGGATGGCGATTTCATTGTGTCCGAGTGGGGTCAATGACAGGCCGATGTGCTCTAAAACGGGTGCGCATTCAGGCTCGTGTAGCGTGGCGATTTCGCGCGGTGAGGCGGCGAAGCGAATGGGTAACAATAGGTCTTGACGCGTCAGCGGTGCGTGGTCGATCATGTTTTTGAGGCGTTCATACACAATGCGTTCGTGGGCGGCGTGCATGTCGACCAAAATCAAGCCGTGTTTGTTTTGTGCGAGCACATAAACCCCGTGGACTTGGGCGATGGCGAAACCAAGGGGAAACTCTTCTTGGGTGCGCCCTGAATCATGAGACGCAACGGATGCTGCATCATTGCTGGTCTGGCGCATGCCGAACATTCCAAAGTGATCTGCTGTCGAGTGCGTTTCAGATGAGTCAAATCGTTCGGGTTGGGCCGGTGAGCGCAGCAACTCAAGGTAGCTGCGCGTGGTTTGAGCCAATTGCAAAGGGTGTTGATAGGGGGCGTTGTCAGGTGTTGTCTTTAATGCGATATGTGTTGTTTGAGCGTTCGCATGCGGGAAGTCGGTAGGGGTTGAGCTGAACACATCGTCTTCGACATTCAAATCATTGCCTGTTGTGACGCGTGAGCTGGCCGTTTGTGCCAAAGATTTTTTGAGGGCGTTGGCGATGAATTGATGCATTGCACCGCTGTCGCGAAAGCGAACTTCGGTTTTGGCGGGGTGAACGTTGACATCCACCCCTTGTGCGGGGCAGTCAAGGAACAGCACGTAAGCAGGGAAGCGTGCGTGGTGCAAAACGTCTGCATAGGCGGTGCGAATGGCGTGATTGACCACTTTGTCGCGCACGAAACGTTGATTGATGTAAGCGTATTGTGTGTCGGCACGAGCACGGGCAACGTCAGGTGGGCAAATCATGCCGATCAACTGCAATTCACCCACCGATTGATTGATCCAAATCGCGTGTTCTGGCAGGTTTTTGCCGAGCACGTCTTGGATGCGCGTTTGCCAATCGGCCACAGGGTAGAGGGCGGAGGGTTTATCGTTGTGGCTGAGGCTGAAGGCACAGTGGGGATTGGCCAAAGCGGCGCGAGTGAAATGTTCAACGCAATGGCTCAATTCGGTGCCATCGGTTTTGAGAAATTTGCGTCGCGCGGGGGTGTTGTAATATAAATGTGAAACCTCAATGCGAGTACCCACTTCGCCAGCCGCCGCCTGATGTTGCCATGTGCCGCTGCTGTTGTCGATGGATGTGGCGTGGCTCGCATCGTCATTACGACTGGTCAAGCGCATTTGGGCCACAGAGGCTATAGAAGCCAATGCTTCACCACGAAAACCCATTGACTCGACGTGTTCCAGCTCATCAAGCGAGCGGATTTTGCTGGTTGCGTGACGCGTGACCGCCAGAGGCAATTGATCCGCGGCAATGCCACAACCGTTGTCTGTGATGTCGATCAGGGTTTTGCCACCTTCCATCAAGCGCAAGCGAATATCGGTCGCACCCGCATCCAAAGCATTTTCCAACAGTTCCTTAACCACCGATGCAGGGCGTTCCACCACTTCACCTGCGGCAATTTGGCTGATGAGGTGATCGGGCAGTTCGAGGATGGCACGTTGCGGGGCGAGGCGGATTTTCATGGGATGGCCAAAATGAAAGGAAAGTGTATTTTACAGGAGTTTTAAGGTTCTCTGCGTTTTTGCTGTGAGTGCGGTGTGGATGAAGGGCGTTTGATTCACATGGTTATTTGGAGCTTAGTGTTTCGGAGGGGATGTTGTTAAGAGGGGAATGATGTTGTGAAAAGTTTAGAGAAAATCGCGTGTGCCCATTAATGTGTAATGCGCGTTTATCAGTTGCTTTGTCGTTTATTTATCAAATTGTCTTTATCAAATAACAACAGCCCCAAAAATGGGGCTGTTGTTATTTTGGCTGAAACAGTTTGTCGGGAGTGGATAGAATGCTGGATGTTTTTGAGTGTGTGCCCAAAGCACGGTTTTGAAACAGCAGCCGTGCAAGTTCCTCAAGCGCTTGTTGATACACATCGCGTTTGAAGTCAATCACATCCTCAAGGGGGATCCAATAGTCATTCCAGCGCCAAGCATCAAACTCGGGATGAGTGCTGGCACGTAAGTTGACGTGGTGATCGCGACCCACCATTCGGAGCAAAAACCAAATTTGCTTTTGCCCTTTGTAGTGGTTGCGAAAATCGCGTTTGACCCAGCGGGTCGGCACATCGTAACGCAGCCAATTGCGGGTGCGACCGATGATTTTAACGTGCTCAGGAAGCAGTCCTGTCTCCTCATATAACTCACGCAGCATGGCTTGTTCGGGGTTTTCACCGTGAGCGATGCCGCCTTGTGGGAATTGCCACGAGTGCTCGCGGATGCGCTTTCCCCAAAAAACCTGATTGCGTGAATTGACCAAGATGATGCCGACATTCGGGCGATAACCTTCTTTGTCGAGCATTTTTTCCTCAATAAATGATTTACAATAGCGCAATTATAACGCAGCGCAAAAGCAACAACCGAGTTTTTTCATGCGTGAGGTCAATCTTTTTATTTAATTTTTACAAGTGAATGTGTCATGAAAGCCAGTCAGTTTTTCATCAGTACCCTTAAAGAAGCCCCTGCCGAAGCAGAAATCATCAGCCATCAGCTCATGATGCGTGCTGGTCTCATTAAGCGCATCGGCAGCGGGATTTATACCTATATGCCAATGGGTTTACGCAGTGTGCGCAAGGTGGAGCAGATCGTCCGTGAGGAGATGAACAAGGCGGGTGCGATGGAGTTGCTCATGCCTGCGGTGCAGCCTGCTGAGTTGTGGCAAGAATCAGGGCGTTGGGAGCAATATGGCCCAGAACTCTTGCGCTTTAAGGATCGTCATGGCCGTGATTTTGTGGTGGGTCCGACGCATGAAGAGGTCATCACCGATTTGGCGCGTCGCGATATTAAAAGTTATAAACAGTTGCCTGTGAACTGGTACCAGATTCAAGCCAAATTCCGCGATGAAATCCGCCCACGTTTTGGCGTCATGCGCGGTCGCGAATTCATCATGAAAGATGCGTACTCGTTCGACAAAGACGAAGCGGGCATGGTCAAATCGTATGACAAGATGTACGCCGCGTACACCGCCATTTTCACACGTTTGGGCTTGAATTTCCGTGCGGTGGCTGCGGACAATGGTTCAATCGGTGGTTCAGGTTCACATGAGTTTCACGTCATTGCTGAAACAGGCGAAGATGACATCGTGTACAACCCAAGCAGTGACTATGCTGCGAACATTGAAGCGGCAGAGGCCGTGAGCATGTTGGCTGAACGTGCCGCTGCCACACAAACGATGTTGAAAACAGCCACACCCAACTGTGGGAAATGTGAAGAGGTGGCTCAATTTTTAAACATCCCATTGATCCGCAATGTGAAATCCATCGTGTTGGCGGTGGATCATGAAAATGAAGCGGGTGAATTGAGTGTGCAAGTGGTGTTGGTGTTGGTGCGTGCCGATCACAGTTTGAATGAAGTGAAGTTGTCAAAAATTGATGGCCTGAGCACAACCCGCATGGCGACTGAAGCTGAAATCGCGATGGCGTTCAATACCACGCCTGGTTACATTGGTCCTGTTGCCACTGCGCAAAAAGTACGTGTTGTCGCGGATAAAACCGTGGCAAACATGAGTGACTTTGTGTGTGGTGCGAATGACGTTGATTTCCACTATGTGGGTGTGAATTGGGGGCGTGATTTACCTGAACCAGACGTCATTGCAGACGTGCGCAATGTGGTGGCGGGCGATCCTGCCCCCGATGGCAATGGCACGGTGGACATTTGTCGTGGCATCGAGGTTGGACATGTGTTTCAATTGGGCACGAAATATTCTGAAGCCATGAAAGCCACATTCTTGGATGAAAATGGTAAACCGCAGCCGCTCGTGATGGGTTGTTATGGCATCGGTGTGACCCGTATTTTGGGCGCAGCGATTGAGCAGAACTTTGATGCGCGCGGGATTGTGTGGCCTGCTGCAATTGCACCTTTCCAAGTGGTGATTTGTCCCGTCGGTGCGGACAAAAACGAGCAAGTGCGCGATGAGTCACAAAAATTATACGAGACCTTGCTGCAAGCGGGCGTGGATGTGATTTTGGATGACCGTGGCGAGCGCCCAGGTTCGATGTTTGCGGATTGGGAGTTGATCGGTGTGCCACACCGTGTGACCATTGGTGATCGCGGCCTGAAAGAAGATGGCATGGTTGAATACCGTGGCCGTGGCGATGATGCGGCCACCAAATTTGTGCCTGCAGATGTGGCTGCGCATGTGTTGGCACAGCTGAACGTTTAATCGCCCCATGACAGTGCGGTTCAATGTATGGCGATGTGGATTGGCACTGGCGTTGGCTGGTGTCAGTGGCATTGCTGGTGCTGGACAGCAGTCTGAGGAGCGGTTGGCAGACAGTGTGCGTGTGTTGTTGCGTCAAGCGGTGTCAGCAGGGTTGCCCGAGTTGCGTCCTTTTACTTCGCGCGACGATGAAACGCGTTTTTATCTTTGGCGACGCGTCATGAGCGAACGCATTGTGGCGCATGTGCCTTCCGAATATCAACGGTTGGCCATCCTCAATGCGGTGGATTACGAGGCGCGCCGAGCGGGACTTGAGCCTGCGCTGGTGTTGGGCGTCATTTACGTTGAGAGCCGCTTTAATCCGAGCGCAAGCAGCCCTGTGGGTGCACGCGGTTTGATGCAAGTGATGCCGTTTTGGGCAAAAACCATTGGTGATGGCAATGCCAAGAATTTGTATCACATGCGCATCAATGTGCGGTTCGGTTGTGTGATTTTACGGCATTACCTTGACCGTGAAAATGGTGACGTGGTGCGTGCTTTGGCGCGTTACAATGGCAGCCTTGGGCAGACAGATTACGCTTACAGCGTCTTGCGCGCATCGTTTAAATACAGGTAATTAATTGCGCATGGTTTGTCCGATTGTCAGATAAATATAATAAATTGAAGGATTGTTCACATGGATTACAACTTTGTTTCAGCGGCCGTGCTGCTGTTTTTGGTGATAGACCCATTGGGTAATATTCCTTTGTTCAGTGGTGTGCTTAAAGACATTCCGATTAAGCGGCGCAAGGTGATTGTGTTGCGGGAGTCTGTTTTTTCGTTTTTTATTTTGTTGGCGTTTATGATCGGTGGTAAAGGTTTCTTGCGTGGCATGCATTTGACACAATGGTCGATGCAAATCGCAGGTGCCATCGTGTTGTTTTTGATTGCTGTGCGCATGATTTTCCCCACAGAAGGTGGCATTATGGGCATCACCCAGCAGGATCATGAGCCGTTCATTGTGCCGTTGTCGATTCCAGGGATGGCGGGGCCTTCATCTATGGCGACGGTGATGCTGTTGTCATCCGAAGCGCCCGAACGCATGTTGGAGTGGATCAGTGCGTTGGCTGTGGTGATGTTTGGTACAGGTGTGTTGTTGTACTATGCCGATTGGATTCAACGCAAGTTGGGGCACAGCTTTACGGTGGCGATGGAGCGTTTGATGGGGATGATTTTGGTCGCCGTGTCGGTGCAGATGCTGTTGACTGGCGTGTATGATTATTACAAAACGTTGCCAGTTTAAGCCTTTTAAACAATAAACCCCTATTTTTTGAGCATTTAAAGTGGGGTGCGGGGCTTGCATCACATTTAAATATTTGAATACAGACAGCATGCAATCACAATGAAATCGCCGGTACATGAAGCTGTGGTTTGAGTGGGTTCTTTTCCCATATTGCTTTGCTGATGGGATTGGCTGATGAGATTGATTTGTTTGTGTTCGTTAAAAACGCCATGCAATTGCATGGCGTTTTGTTTTGAACCGTTGCATTTTCTAATGGAATCGCTTGGTTTTTGACAAAGCGAACCTTATTTTTGCGATGCTTTAATCAACAGACTTTGAAACTCTTCTTCTGCTACAGCACCTGGTGCGCGAGAGCCATTCTCGAAGAAAATGGTGGGCGTGCCTGTGACCCCAAGCTCTGCTGCAAGTTTGCGGTTTTTATCCAAAACACGGGTGTCGCAGTCGGTGCTGTCTTCGGGTGGTTTGCCGTGCAACATCCAGTTGTCCCATGCATGGGCTGGGTCTTTGGTGCACAGTAATTTTTTTGCTTTGGCTGTTGAGTCATCGCCCAGAATGTCGATGACAAAGGTGTGCACGGTGATGTTGTTGGTTTTTTCTAAAGTTTTACGAAATAGTTTGCAATAGCCGCAGTTTGGGTCTTCGAAAATTGCAATGTGGCGACTGCCGTCACCTTTAACCAAGGCAAAACTTTGTGCCAATGGCAATGATTTGAAATCAATCGTTGCCAATTCGTCGGCGCGCTCTTGAGTCAAGTTGCGCATGTCTTGCGTGCTGATGAGGTGGCCGACCATGACAAATTCGGTGGCGGCGTTGGTGTAAACCAATTCCTTGTTGTTGAGCTGCAATTCATACAGGTCTTTGAAGGGCATTTGGCGAATGGCTTTAACTTTTGAGTTTTCAAATTTTAACTCAAATGCGTTTTTAATCGCGGTCAGCTCAGGCGAGATTGCGGTTGACGCTTCTGTTTTTGACGTCTTATTGGAGGGCGTTTGGGTTTTCGCTTGAGCCGTCACGGACAGGCCAAAGCCGACACCGAGTGCGGCCATGATGGCAATGGCCGCAGCTGTGCGCCAAGGGGTTTTTGACATGGTGTTCTCGTCTTGAGTGGGCGCAGAAAAAGGGTCGCGCGCTGGGTTGTTTGAAAGATACAGCATTGTACCCTTTTATGGTGTGTCAGTTGTTTGTTGACCCATGGCGGCTTGGATCAGCTTGCGTTTAAGCGGAGGGGCGGCATCAAGCAGGCTCATGCCCACATTGCGCGCGTGGCGTGCAATCGGATGGGGTGATTGAAACAGGCGGTTGAGCGCATGTGTGACGCCTTGCATTTCCATTGTGGGTGCGAGGCGGGCTCGCTCATAACGGCGTAACAGCACTGGGTCATTGATGGCTCGATGGGACTTACGTTGTGTCATCAAATCCAACCATGTGCTGAGGTCTTGTAAGCCGAGGTTTAAGCCTTGACCCGCAAGTGGGTGCACTGTGTGTGCGGCATCGCCAATTAGCAGGGTGTGTGGTGCAATGAATTTATTGGCGAGCATGCGTTTGAGTGGGAAGGCTTGTGCGGTGGTGAGAGGTGTCAGCGCGCCCAGTGTGTTGTGTGACAATTCACGCACGTGTTGTGCCAGCTCCACATCGTTCATCGACATGATGTGTGTTGAGACAGGGGTTGTGCATGAGTAAACCATTGACGCACATTGATTAGGCAGTGGCAATAAAGCAAGCACATCGCCATTGTTAAAAAACCATTGATGGGCGCAATTGAAATGTGGTCTTTCACATGCAAAATTCGCCACCACACCATGTTGTTCATAATCAAAAAAAGTGTGTTCGATGTGATGCGCTTGGCGTGCCCATGAGTTCGCTCCGTCCGCCCCCACCAGTAACGGCGCGGACAATACATCACCTGTGAGGGTGGTGATGTCAATGCCATGTTCGCGCACATGAAGGGTGGCGGCATTGGTGCGAAATGCGGTGAGGTTGGGTACAAAACGTAACGCCATTTGAAGGGCTTTTTGAATGTTGTTTTGTTCAACAATCCAAGCCAGTTCGGTCATGTTTGTGTCGTACGCGCTGAAATGAAGACTCCCCCCCAAGCCCGATTTGGATTGAGCCGAGTCGCCCATGACGCACATGTCGGATACCGAGCACATGCGTGTTGCGTCCAGCGCATCCCACACGCGCAGCCGCTTCAATAAAGCCACATTGGGATTGGATAAAGCGTAAATGCGCGCATCGAATGCGTCGCCCAGTGATACAGGCGCATCCAGGCAAACGTGAGCCACGCGAACCCCAGCTTGTGCCAAACCGAGCGCACTTGCATTGCCTGCTACGCCGCCACCGACGACGATGGCATCAAATTGAGTTTGCATAAATGATCTTTATAGTGTGAAACATGAATGGCGTATTATAAAAGACGCGCGCACTGTGTGCTTGTACTTGTGAGGGTTCCTTTGAGTTCGCATGGACGTGCGCCATGAAACCATGTATGATGCGCAGGTTGAATGACTAAAATAAGAAAATCAACATTTTCAATGTTGTTGCGCCCGTAGCTCAGTGGATAGAGTATTGGCCTCCGAAGCCAAGGGTCGCTGGTTCGATTCCAGCCGGGCGCGCCATGTATCAAAGATCAAACCAAATCAAACAATGCGAAACAGTGTCAAAAACAAACAAAACACCTGTATTTTCAATGGCTTGGTAGTGTCTTTGCTTGCTCAAACAATGCCAAAGAGTGCCACGCCAAATTAGACATTATTAATGCATTAATGGTATCTGTAAATGGTACTCGTAAAAAATACCATTGGGAGTAGGGTTCCGATTTAAATGCATGTAAGTTTTGGCCTATGGCATTTGCTTACATGGCAAATGGTCGACGGTACTGCGAAATCAATAAACCAATAGGGCTGAGCTGGTCAAGACTTTGATGCGCTCCATGCGCAGCGCGACTGCAGCAGGTCTTGAATCGGTCCCGTGTTTTTTGCCCCGTTGCGATTTGATTTGCAATGCCCAATTCCTTATTGGTGAGCCATTTGTATAGAGGTATTTGTTGCTCAAATATTAGCCGTTTTACTTCGTGTTCGACGATGAATTGGCGTAACGGATGTGCTTTATGCGGTGCTCAGATCCCATTCAACGCCTCTTTGTTTATAAAAAACCATTCAAAAACAGCGTTTTGCGCAACAACGTGACCATAGTGTGGTTTTTTGAACAAAGTTGAATGAAGCGGCTTTGCTCTTTATGAAAAAGCTGTGAATAAAATATTGCAATACCACACAATTGGAGTATGATGCAAATAATTTAAGAAATTAAATGAATGTGTCGCTTTTTTTCCTCGGTTTATGTCTTTTGTATTTAAAATCGTAAGGGGTATGTGGCCGCACTGTTTCTTAATGATGCTTTTATAAACGTGTAAAATCTCTCTAAACACAAAGGAGCGGTAAATGGCCGTAGCAAAAAAAGCAGCACCTACAACAAAGAAAGCGGTGGCCAAGCCCGCCGCTAAATCCCCCGCCAAAGCAACCGCAACAAAAGTGGCTGCAACAAAAGCAGTGGTTAAAACCGCTGCTGAGCCTGTTAAAAAAGTGGTTGCACAACCTGCGGTGAAAGCTACCGCTGCAAAAACGCCTGTCAAAGCAACTGCAGCCAAGTCCTCTCAAAGTACCGCGGTGGCTGCAAAGTCAAGTGCGAAATCTGCAGTTAAAACTGCAACGAAAGCACCCGCAAAACCAGTTGCAGAAGCTGTAACGAAAGCGCCTGCAAAGTCGGTCGCAAAAGCAGCTGAGAAGCCCGCAGTGCAAAAAGCAGAGAAAGCAATTAAGGCCGATGCCAAGCCTGTTGCAAAAAAAGTTGCAGCAAAACCTGCGGCAAAAGCAGCGGTCAAGCCTGTTGTTGAGAAAAAGGTTATGGTGAAGCCAGCAGCCAAAGCCGCCGCTAAGCCCGCCGTTGCGGCAAAGGTGGTAAAAGCCGCAGCAAAAAAGCCTGAAGCGAAAGCAGCGGTGAAAGCCGAGGCCAAGACTGCGGCCAAACCGACTGCAAAAACCAGCACCAAGGCCGTGACCAAAGCAGTTGCCAAAACAGCAGCCAAAGCGCCCGCGAAGAAACCTGCTGCCGCTAAGCCTGTTGTTGAGCCACCTGCGGCGAAACCAGCAGCCATCTGGCCTTTCCCAATCACGCCGCGTCCATGATGGTGGAGGCAATGTGCATGTGTTTGCATGTTGGGTCAGCATGATGCGAAACCTTTCCGACTGGAAAGGTTTTTTTATGGTGAGCGTGCTTGATAGGTGGGGCGATCGGTAGAGACGAATGCTCATGAAGACAAATGGATGAAGAATGATTTATTTACAACAGCGTGGCGATGATGTGTGGCTGCATGTGCATGTCCAACCAGGTGCCAAACACACGGCTTGGGCTGGCGAGTACGGTGACCGAGTTAAAGTTCGGCTCTGCGCCCCCCCGGTGGAAGGGCGTGCAAATATCGCGTTAACAGCTTGGTTGGCTCAACAGTTTGGTTGTGTGGCGCGAAATGTCGTGGTTCTAAAAGGCGAGTTGTCTCGCACCAAAACAGTGTGTTTTTCAGGTATGGCTGGGCAATACGAGGAGATGAAGGATCGCATTGCCCAAGTGTTAAGAGACTAAAAGAAACTTATGCAGCTGAAAGAGATATGGGGCTCGTCTGCTATACTCTGTTCACGCTTGCGCCGTGTCGATGATTTCAAAACTATGGGTCATATTGACTGAGTGTGCGAGCATGATGCTGGCGGAGCAATATTTCTCATGTGATAATTTGACTGCGCGTTCGACTGACGCTTCGCTTAATTTGTTGCCGCTCACCACAAAGTGAAAGTGAATGCTGGTGAAAACCTTGGGGTCTGTTTCTGCTCGTATCGCCGATAATTTCACAACGCAATCGCTGACGGCTTGACGGCCTTTTTGTAATATCATCACAACATCAAATGCAGTGCAGCCGCCAGTGCCGATTAAAACCATTTCCATTGGGCGTGGCCCCAAATTTCGTCCGCCTGCTTCGGGTGCGCCATCCATCAGTACAGCATGGTTGGTGCCTGATTCGCCGATAAAGGACATGCCTGCTTGAGGGCCAACCCAGCGTACGGTGCATTCCATAACATTCTCCAATAAAAAGTAAGTGTGTGAGTCAGTTGATTATACCAGCGTATATCAGAGCATGGAAATGATGCGGTCACAATCGATTGATTGGGTTGGAATAATTTGCAATGCAAGAAAGTGATGTTTTTTAACAACGCGAAAGGTCGCTAAATTTAGGTTTTTCAGAAGATAAGCGTGATTAAATTCTTATTTTGTTGCGATAAATAGTAAAAGTATGGTTGATTTTTGTTTTTTTAGTATGACCGTGTTTTTATCTTGCAATGCACAAAAAAACCAGTATAATGAGAACTGTTGGATGCGAAAGCGTTCTAAAGATTGTCTCCTCCACCCTCCTTTTGGTGGATTTATTGCCCAAGCAAATTTTGCTTGGGCTCTTTTTTTGCCTATTTGGATTTGATGCTAACCGACAAAGTGAGCGGATTGTTTTTTCGACTGCGTTGAAAATGTATTAAAAAAGTTCAGCAGTCAGGTGGTTGAGCTTAAGTTCTTGACTTTAAGGGCATAAGTGTCGATAATGTTCGGCTAGCCCATAGTAGCTCGCATCGGGAGAGGCCGCAGGCATAAGCGGTGAGGCGTGGTGAGCATGGTTTTTTAAATTGTGATGAATGGAAATAGTCATGAAAACTTTTTCAGCAAAACAACACGAAGTACAACACGACTGGTATGTCGTTGACGGTACGGATAAAGTGTTGGGTCGTGTAGCCAGTGAAGTTGCACGTCGTTTGCGTGGTAAGCATAAACCTGAGTTTACGCCACACGTGGACACGGGTGATTTTATCGTTGTCGTTAATGCGGACAAGCTCCGTGTAACGGGTGCGAAATTCGAAGATAAAAAATACTACCGTCATTCTGGTTATCCAGGTGGTATTTACGAAACAAACTTCCGTAAAATGCAAGAGCGTTTTCCGGGTCGTGCGTTAGAAAAAGCGGTCAAAGGCATGTTGCCTAAAGGTCCTTTGGGTTACGCGATGATCAAAAAATTGAAGATCTATGCAGGCGCTGAACATCCGCATTCTGCACAGCAACCTCAAGTCTTGGACATTTAAGGATAGATGAACATGAACGGTAACTACAACTACGGTACAGGTCGTCGTAAATCTGCGGTGGCTCGAGTATTTTTAAAAGCGGGTTCAGGCAAAATCGTTGTCAACGGTAAGCCAGCGAACGAATATTTTGCACGTGAAACAGGTTTGATGATCATTCGTCAACCTCTGGAATTGACGCAAACCACTGAAAAATTTGACATCATGGTCAATGTGTGTGGTGGTGGCGAATCAGGCCAAGCGGGTGCGGTGCGTCATGGCATCACACGTGCTTTGATCGATTACGATGCAAACTTGAAATCAGGCCTGTCACAAGCTGGCTTGGTGACACGTGATGCACGTGAAGTCGAACGTAAAAAAGTCGGTTTCCGCAAAGCACGTCGTCGCAAACAGTTCTCAAAACGTTAATCTCACGATTTCGTTTCGATGCAAAAAAAGACCGCTTTGGCGGTCTTTTTTTTTCAAATAAACAGACCCAATTAAGTTTTGTTGTCGCATCTTGTTTTTTGACTCAGATGCCAACAAAAAATTAGGTAAAATTCAGTTTTATCCTTGAATTCGAGCACATCATGCAAAAAATTAAAATTGGTATCGTGGGTGGCACAGGTTACACTGGTGTTGAACTTTTGCGTCTATTGGCGCACCATCCGCATGCGGAACTGCATGCAATCACATCACGCACCGAGGTGGACGTGCCTGTGGCTCAGATGTTCCCAAGCTTACGTGGTGCGGTTGATTTGAAATTTTCCGATCCGGCAAGTGGCATTTTAGACGCATGTGACGTGGTTTTTTTCGCGACACCACACGGCGTGGCCATGGCGCAGGCACCGGCTTTGTTGGCCAAAGGTATTCGCGTGATTGACCTTGGGGCGGATTTTCGTTTGCAGGACACGGCTGTTTTTGAAAAATGGTATAAATTGCCGCACAGTTGTGCGGATGTGCTCAAAGAGGCTGTGTACGGCTTGCCAGAGTTAAATCGCGAGGCTGTGCGTCAAGCGAAGTTGATCGGTAATCCAGGCTGTTACCCAACGACAATGCAATTGGGGTTTTATCCGTTGTTGAAAAATAATTTGGTTGATGCGGCGGCGTTGATTGCCGATTGCAAATCGGGTGTGTCGGGTGCAGGTCGTAAGGCTGAAGTTGCCACCTTGTTCAGCGAGGCCTCCGATTCAATGAAGGCTTATGGTGTCAGTGGCCATCGTCACACACCCGAAACAGTTGAGCAATTGGGTAAAATGACGACGCAAAACGTTAATTTGATTTTCACGCCGCATTTGATTCCCATGATTCGCGGCATGCATTCCACCTTGTATGCCAAATTGCTGCCTGAAGCGCAAAACATGAGCAATGATGATTTGCAACAGTTGTTTGAAACGACTTATGCAAATGAGCCTTTTGTGGATGTCATGCCCTTCGGCAGTCACCCTGAAACGCGTTCAACCCGCGCATCAAATATGTTGCGCATGGCTTTGCATCGTCATGGTGATACGGTGATTGTTTTGGTTGTGCAAGACAATTTGGTCAAAGGTGCAGCGGGTCAAGCCGTGCAAAACATGAACGTCATGTTTGGTTTTGTCGAAACTGCCGGCATTGACATGTTGCCTGTGATGCCTTGATTTTTCAGTTATAATGAATTCAAATAGTTAATGCCGCTCGTTGATCGAGCTTAGTTTTGGAGAATACACCATGAATGCACCCGTAGAGCAAGCCAGCCCGTTCGTTTTCACTGACAGTGCGGCCGATAAGGTTAAAGATTTAATTGCTGAAGAAGGTAACCCTGATTTGAAATTGCGCGTGTTTGTGCAAGGTGGTGGTTGTTCTGGTTTTCAGTATGGTTTCACGTTTGATGAAATCGTGAATGAAGATGACACCGCCATCAATAAAAGCGGTGTGACTTTATTGGTCGATTCGATGAGCTATCAATACTTGGTGGGTGCTGAAATTGACTACAAAGAAGATTTGGAAGGCGCGCAATTTGTGATCAAAAATCCAAATGCATCAACAACGTGCGGTTGTGGCTCATCGTTTTCGGTGTGATGCATCCCACTCGTTTCATTTCGAAGTTATAAAAAAACGCAACTTTTAAGTTGCGTTTTTTTATTTGTTATTGTGCAGGATCGCGATATTCCCAGCGGATTGCATCAATTTCTTGTAATACGGCTTCTGATAGCGTCACATCCAGCGCATCAATGCATTCATCAAGTTGAGCGATTGAGGTCACGCCGATGATTGTGCTGGCGACTTGCCATTTTTGATAGCAAAAAGCCAAAGCCAGTTCAGTGGGCGTGAGGCCATTGTCGCGGGCGAGTTGATTGTAGCGGCGTGCGGCATTGAGGGACTCGGGACGTCCCCAACGTTGCGCGCGCATAGAGGCAAATTTGGTCATGCGGCCTTCGGCGGGTGCGCCGTCACCGATCAATCCCGAGGCGTCGTATTTGCCCGTGAGGAGGCCAAATGCCAAGGGTGAGTAGGGTAATAAGGACACGCCCAAGTGGTGCATGGTCTCGTCCAAGCCATTTTCAACGGTTCGGTTGATGAGGCAATAGGGGTTTTGCACCGTGGCGACGCGTGGTAAGTCGTATTCTTCGGCGAGGCGTACGAACTCATGCACGCCGTAAGGCGTTTCATTGGATAAACCGATGGCCTTGATTTTCCCTGCTTTGACCAGTTGCGCGAGGGCTTCGAGTTGGGCATGCATTGAGGTGTGCGTTGCCTCGTGATCGGGTTTGAAATAAATGCCGCCAAATGCAGGCACGCTGCGGGTTGGCCAGTGGATTTGATATAAGTCAATCACATCGGTTTGCAGTCGTTGCAGGCTGCCATCGCACGCCGCAATGATGTCTGCGCCTGTCAAATCACCACTGCCACCGCGAATCCACGGCATGCCACGAGAAGGCCCTGCGACTTTGCTGGCAACAACCCATTGCTCGCGTGCGCCTTTGTTGGCGGCAAAATAGTTGCCGATGATCTGTTCAGTGGCGTTGAATGTGGCGGCCTTGGGTGGCACCGCGTACATTTCGGCGGTATCCAGAAAGTTGATGCCGCGTTCGAGCGCATGCTGCAAAATAGCGTGTGCATCGCTTTCGTTGACCTGTTCGCCAAAAGTCATGGTGCCTAAACAAATGGGGGTGACATGCAAATCGCTGTGACCGAGTTGGACTTTTTTCATGGTGGCGGGCTTTCAGTGATAGAATTTAAGTTTGATTTAAATGAAAGATAAACTATGTTCACAGGGATTATAGCATCGGTGGGGCGAATCGTTTCAATGCAAGCTTTGGCGCAAAGCGACTGCGCTGGCGTGCGGTTGGTGGTCGATGCGGGGCATCTGGATTTGTCGGATGTGGGGCTGGGTGATTCGATTGCGATCAATGGCGCCTGTATGACGGCGGTGGATGTGGATGTGGCGAACAATGTGTTTGCTGTGGATGTGTCCAATGAAAGTTTGTCGAAAACCACGGGTTTGAACGCGGTGGGGGCGGTGAATTTAGAAAAAGCCATGCGCTTGTCTGACCGTCTTGGTGGTCATTTGGTCAGCGGGCATGTGGATGATGTGGCGCGCATTGTGTCTTTTCAGCCTGTGGGGGAGTCGCATGAGTTGGTGGTGGCGGCATCGTTGAAATGGCAACGCTTTTTGGCGGACAAAGGTTCAATCACCTTGCATGGTGTCAGTTTGACGGTGAATCGTAAATGGGTGGAAGGCGATGAAGTGTATGTGACCATCAATTTGATCCCACACACCATCGCTCATACGGTATTCCAACACCTTAAAGCAGGTGATTTGATTAATTTGGAAATTGATTTGTTGGCGCGTTACATTGCTCAGCTGATGCCAAACGCTGAGTGAGTCATGCGACTCTGCTGTTACAAAAGCCAAAAGCCCTTTCATGTCATTTGAAGGGCTTTTTTGGTTTTATGTGCTGGTGTGTATTGTGGTGTATTGATACGGTGCGGGTGGTTGGCGATTGATGATGCTGCTGTTGGGTGGGGCAAAGCGATGTTAGCGTTGCTTCAAAATCCATTCAACCAAGTATTTTGCTTCATCGCTTGTGATGTTTTTGTATTGAGCAGGCATTTTGGCTGAGCCAAAACTGCCTGAGCCGCCTTTGATGACTTTCTCGCTTAAGGTGTTGACGGCCTCTTTGTCACCTTTGTAGCGGTTGGCGATGTCGAGCCATAATGGTGCGCGCACCTCGGCATCGTTGGTGTGGCAGGCCAAGCAGTGTTTTTGCTCAATAAAAGCAGGTGCAGGCGGCAATGGCAGTGTGGGTTTGGCGGGTGCGTCCTGGTTGCATGCGCTTAGGCTTGCGCACAGGCATGCACCCAACGTAAAGCGAATGAGTGATTGGGGCGAGTGATTAAACATTGGAGTCCTTCGGTTGAGCAGGGCGTATTGTATATGAAGGCAGGCTGCACAATCGGGTGACTTGCTGGGGTGATTGAAGCTTGAGGTGCATTCTTGAGTTTTTTTAAACCATCCAATTCAATGCTTTCCAGTGTTTTCCGATGTTTTAATGCACGTGAATCCAAGGTCATGTGGGCCTGTGCTTGAAGGGGCACGTGTTTGCATCGACAGCTTGTCATCCCCACGCGCTGAAGGCCGTTATTTTAGGGTCAACACCCATTGCGCCAAATACTTGGCCTCTTCGGGGGTTAAGTTGGAGGTTTGTGGAGGCATGACAACGGCACCAAATGTGCCCGAACCGCCATTTAATATCCGAGTGGTGAGCGTATTGACTGCATTTTTATCATTTCTATACCGTTCTGACACGCTGATCCACGATGGTCCCACCATTTTGCTGGTGATGGAGTGGCAAACGACGCAGTTTTTTTGCTGCGCCAGTGCGAATGGTGCGGGTAAAGAAGCGGTTGCTGGGGTGTTGATTGTTGGGTTGTTTTCTGTGGTGGTGGGGGCGATCGGTGTTGGCGTGGCGGTTGCCGCTGCGGGAGTTGAGGTTTTGGGTGGCGTGGTGTGGTTGTCACTGCAAGCGACTAAATTGGCGCACAGCAACGCACTGATCAGCCACGATTGCATGTTGAGGGGGAGATGCAATGTCATCTTAAATCCTTTGTTTGAGTAGGGTTTCATTATAGCTAAAAATAGCTTTGTTTTGCTGTGGGCTGTGGTCGGCGTCGGGTCAAAAAACACAAATTCGGGTAGAATGCTAAGGTTAATACAGTGTAAGGCACTGCCCGCCTGGGCAGGTCGCCGAACGCATCAGGAAAAATATCGCATGAACGCACCTTTGACCCCCGCATTGAATCCAAATTTTGCCCACATGGCCACACCAAGTGCGGCTTTAACTGAACTGCTCGAACCGACGCGCATGCGCGAGATTCCTTACAACTACACATCTTTTTCTGATCGTGAAATCATCATTCGTTTATTGGGCGAAGATGCGTGGCAGTTGATCCTTGAGTTGCGTGGTGAACGCCGCACAGGTCGTTCTGCAAAAATGTTGTATGAGGTTTTGGGTGATGTTTGGGTGGTCAATCGCAACCCGTATTTGCAAGATGATTTGCTCGACAACCCCAAACGCCGTGCTGCTTTGGTGGACGCTTTGAATCACCGTTTAAGTGAAATTGATAAGCGCCGTACTTTGGATTTAACCGCTCAGGATTCGGACGATGCACGTGCACGCGCTGCTAAAGTTGAGCTGCTGGTCAATAAGGCTCGGGCGGCGGTGGCTGATTTTGCCCAACAATTTCGTGACATGTATGACCTGCGCGCCAAAGCACGCAGTGTTTTTGCCAAACACACCAGCAAAGGCAACATTAAATTTGACGGCTTGTCGCGCGTGTCACATGTGACCGATGCGACGGATTGGCGAGTGGAGTATCCGTTTGTGGTGCTGACACCCGATACCGAGCAGGAAATGGCTGGACTGGTGCGTGCCTCAATAGAGCTGGGTTTGACCATCATCCCACGCGGCGGTGGCACAGGTTACACGGGTGGTGCCGTGCCTTTGGATGCGCGTTCGGTGGTGATTAATACAGAAAAATTGATTCAAATTGACCCTGTCTCACCGTGGCGTGGTGCGATGATGGATCACGATGTGATGACCATCAACACGGGTGCTGGCGTTGTCACACGGCGGGTGGAAGAAGCGGGTAAAAAAGCAGGTCTGGTGTTTGCCGTTGATCCGACCAGTGCAGATGCATCGTGCGTGGGTGGCAATGTGGCCATGAATGCGGGCGGTAAAAAGGCGGTGTTGTGGGGGACTGCGCTGGATAATTTGGCGAGCTGGCGCATGGTTGATCCCAAAGGTGAATGGTTGGAGGTCACTCGCCTCGATCACAACATGTCAAAAATCCATGATGCACCGATGGCGACATTTGAGGTGGTGCGTTTCAAGGCCGACGGCAAAACTGAAACCAGCCGTGAAACATTGGCGATTGAAGGCAAAACATTTCGCAAAGAGGGCTTGGGCAAAGACGTGACCGATAAGTTTTTGTCTGGCTTGCCGGGTGTGCAAAAAGAAGGTTGTGATGGCCTCATCACCAGCGCACGTTGGGTTTTGCACAAAATGCCCAAATACACGCGCACGGTGTGCTTGGAGTTTTTTGGCCAAGCGCGCGAGTCGATTCCGTCGATTGTTGAGATCAAAGATTATTTGTTTGAAACTGCAAAAACCACGGGCGCGACATTGGCGGGTTTGGAGCATTTGGACGAGCGTTATTTACGTGCAGTGGGTTACGCGACCAAAAGCCGCCGTGGCGATTTGCCCAAAATGGTGCTGATTGGTGACATTGTCGGTAACGACGAAAATGCCGTGGCGCAAGCGACTTCTGAGGTCGTGCGCATGGCGAACACGCGCACGGGCGAAGGTTTTGTTGCTGTGACGGAAGAAGCGCGTAAAAAATTCTGGCTGGATCGTGCGCGCACGGCGGCGATTGCACGTCACACCAATGCGTTTAAAGTCAACGAAGACGTGGTGATTCCTTTGCCACGCATGGGTGAATACACGGACGCGATTGAGCGCATCAATATTGAATTGTCGAGCCGCAATAAATTGAAATTACTCGATGCGTTGAGTCATTACCTTAAAGGTGATTTGCCGATTGCCAAAAATGAAGAGGAATCCACAGGGGATCAATCGAAAGTCGAAGTGTTGGGTCAGCGCGTCAATGACGCACACATGTTGATTGCACGCGTGAAAAACCGCTGGCGTTACTGGATGGCGCACATGGATGCGCCTTTGGCGGATGTCTTGGAGTCGGCGGTGTCGTTCACAGAGCCTGCGCAAATCACCTCGTTGCGTGAGCGCCTTGCGCGTCAACCTGATGTGACGGTGTTTGATGTGTTACAAGACCGCACGATTCGTTTGTCGTACAAACGCGAAGTGCGCGCCGAGTTGCGTCGTATTTTCACAGGCTTGTCGTTCACGCAGATTCTCGACGAGTGCACGCAAATTCATAAAAAAGTTTTGCGCAGTCGCGTGTTTGTCGCCTTGCACATGCACGCGGGTGATGGCAATGTGCACACGAACATCCCTGTGAATTCAGATGATTACGAGATGCTGAAAGAGGCCAATGAGGCCGTCGCGCGCATCATGCAAATCGCCCGTAATTTGGACGGTGTGATTTCAGGTGAGCATGGCATTGGCATCACCAAGCTCGAATTTTTGACGGAAGAGGAGCTGGCACCGTTCCGTGCATACAAAAATAAAGTCGATCCGCATGGCTACTTCAATCGTGGCAAACTCATGCCGCATGCGGATTTGCGCAACGCCTACACGCCATCGTTTGGCTTGATGGGCGTGGAGTCCTTGATCATGCAGCAATCCGACATCGGTGCGATTGCCGCATCGATAA
>CALMCL010000115.1 GCA_937862905.1 uncultured Burkholderiaceae bacterium
GCCTGCGGGTGAGATTGTCAGTCATTCTGACCCAGAAGGTCGACCAACGGTATTTGATAAGCTGCCGTTTACCCGTAAAGGCAAATGGTTGGCTGTTGGGCGTTTGGATTTTAACACTGAAGGTTTATTGATTTTGACCACATCGGGTGACATTGCCAATCGAATGATGCACCCCCGTTATGAGCAAGAGCGTGAATATGCTGTTCGTGTGTTGGGTGAAGTGACCAAAGCACATATTGAAACGTTGAAAAAAGGGATTCAGCTGGACGATGGTTTGGCGAAGTTTTCTACTGTTGATCAATTGGGTGGTGATGGTGCAAATCGCTGGGTGCGTGTGGTCATCAGTGAGGGGCGTAACCGCGAGGTGCGACGTATGTTTGAGGCGATTGGTTTGACTGTGAGTCGTCTGATTCGCGTGCGCTTTGGCCCTGTTATTTTACCAAGTTTGCTTAAACGTGGGCGTTTTGAAGAGTGGCAGCGTCCACAGGTTGTGCAGTTGATGCGTGAGTTGGGTTTAAATGCGCAGGTTGAAACGGCCGTTAAGCACTCGCGTGGTGGTCGTGGTTATGGTGAGCAAAGTGGTCAAGACAATCGCCGTAAGGTTGAAATTGTGCCTGAAAATGCCCATTTAATGAGTGCTTTTGGGGTTGAGGTGGTCAAGGAGGTCGGTTTGACTGGACGTGGTAGTGTGGGTGGACGTCCCAATCATGCCCGTGGAGCAGCAGCCCGTACACCCAATCGCGGGGGCGTGGGCATGCAAAAGCCACGTGCTGCGGGCGCTGGACGTGTGCAAGGTGGTCAGGGTGGTCGCGCACCAAATGAAATGGCCGATGGCCGCCGAGGGGGGCGCACAGCAAATCCTGTCGAACAAAATCCGAGGGCGGCATCTGCTTCTGGTCGTCCATCGTCACGTGGAAAGGCTGCTCCTCGCGGGACTGTATCAACAGATCAGCCTCGTCAAAGTGTTGCTGCGCGCTCAGGTTTGTATGGTGGTCGTCGCAATGGTG
>CALMCL010000116.1 GCA_937862905.1 uncultured Burkholderiaceae bacterium
TCCAGGATTGTGATTCCTGTTGTCGTGGGTTCGAGCCCCATCAGCCACCCCAAAAATCAGAACTATGAACCACGTGTTCATGGTTCTTTTTTTGCGTCCCAATGATTCGCTCTGGTCGGTACCGAATGTCGATAGATTCGGCATTTACATCAATCGCCTCAATGAAGGTCCCCATGAGTTCACGGGTCTTTTTGTTGTTTTCGGTGTTTTTAATGATGTCCGTCAATGTGGACAGCGCGATCTGGACGTGCTCCTCAGTGATGTCAAAATGTGGTGCTGGGCTGTTATCAAGGTCTATGATGGCGGCAGCGATGCTTGCTTGCTCTTTTTCGAGCACGGACAATTTGTCCAAAAGGCTTTTAACACCTGGCGCCTCCATGCCAAATTCGGCGATCACACCCATAATCTTGCTTTTGTCTTTGGTGTTTTTTTGTTTGGCCAACAAAAGGGCTTGATATTTGAGATCAAAGCTTTTTTGAGCCTGACCCGTGATTGATTTGAGCTCTCCGAGCATGTCGATCATGCGTTCGCGCGTCAGTATGCGTGACAAAACCACATCAATCATCCACTCGTCAAACTCATCGGCGGCTATTCGACGGCTCTTACACCCGCCTGTTTTGACAAAAGTCGAGCAGTTGTAATAATTGTAGGTCTTGTTTCGTCCCGTCGCTGTCTCCGTGCGCATGCCCGCACCGCAAAGGCCGCAACGCAACATCCCGCTAAAAGCACGGTTACTGCAGGGGTTGTTTTGTACGGGCGCTGCAACCGTTCTCTTTAAAAAAGTTTCTCGAACTCGGTTAAATTCTTCGACGCTGATTATTTTTTCATGGCTTGGGGTCACGATCCACTCACTTTCTGGGTTGTCAATACCGCCCGCAGACTTACGGTTAAACAAAACCACACCTGTATACACTTGGTTTTTAAGGACGCGCATGACCTGAGCCTTGCTCCACGCCTTACCTTTGTGGCTCAATGCTTGTTTATTTAGCTTGTTTGCAATTATTTTACAGCCATCGCCCGCTAGGTAAGTATCGTAAATACTACGCACCACTGCGGCCTCAAGCTCCTTTATCCGCAATCGTTTTCGATCGCCGTCGGCAACAGATTCATAGCCGTAGGGGGTTGGGCCACCATTCCAAAAACCGTCACGAGCATTTTTCAACATACTGCGTCGCGTGTCCTTACTGTTTTGGCGACTCTGGTGTTCGTCCATAATCTCAAAAATTGACTCTGTAAACCAGCCCTCGTCGGTGTCGCTGTCAATGTTGATGGACACATATACAACCTTGGTTTGACTTTGACCTAATAACTTTTTGTAGCTGGCCGCGTCAAGTTTATTACGAGCAAAACGAGAGGTCGACCAACAGATAAAGTAGTCAACACTACGGGCGTCGCAGTAGGCGATCGCGCTTTGAAAAGCGGGGCGCTTATCTGTTCGACCTGAGACTCCATCATCTCTAAAAACGTGTAAAAGCTTAGCCCCTAAGCCTTCGGCCATTTTCATCCCTTGCTCGATCTGGCTGTCAACAGATATGCCGTCGTTTTGCTCTTGAGAGCTGACCCGGGCGTAAATAATAGCGGTTGGCGTGGTTTTTTCGAGCATATTAAATCGTTAATTAAAGTACGAATAGCAATTTTCGTAGATTGAAAAAGGCCAA
>CALMCL010000117.1 GCA_937862905.1 uncultured Burkholderiaceae bacterium
AATATTACCGACGGTGTTGTCGCGCTGCTTGCAATTCAACCTCAAGCAAATGCCGCCGGCTGACATCGTTACACACCTCACCCACATCTTGACAGAAGAGCACGTGGCTTTTGAAGCCCCCGCTTTAAATGCTTTGGCCAAAGGCGCTCAAGGCAGTATGCGCGATGCATTGTCATTGACCGATCAGGCCATTGCATTCAGCCGTTCAAACATCACGCTTGATGCTGTGCGCGACATGCTCGGCAGCACCGATAGTGCTCAGATTGAAGCCATTTTGCGTGCATTGATTGCTAAAAATGGGGCGGCTTTGGTGGCGGTTGCCGAGCAAATGGCAGCATCTTCCACATCATTCCATGACGCAACGCTTGAATTGGCGCAAGTGCTGTATCGGATCAGTTTGGCGCAAGTGGTGCCGAATGCGCAGACCGATGATGTGCAGCTTGCGGCTTTGATTGCTGATTTGGCCCCACAATTGGGGGCGGATGAAGTGCAGTTGTATTACAGCATTGTCACCACCAGTCGTGAGCAACTGCATCTTGCACCTGATGCGCAAGCGGGTTTTACCATGATGTTGTTGCGCTTGTTGGCCTTCGCACCCACAAAAGATAAGGCGCCAACGGTAAAAAAGCCATAAGCGCAGCAGTTTCACTTGCAGCAGCTGTGCCTGTTGCTTCTCCTGTTGCGCCAAGCGTTGAGCCCAAAACAATACCATCGAAGAAACGTCCCATCCACCATGAGTCTGTGGTGGCGCCGGAACCACCGATGGAGTGGGTGGATGATCGCCATGATGCCGTGACCACATTCAGTGAGCCTGTGAATGTGCCGCACAGTGCACCTGAACATGTACAGCCACATGAATGGGCAAATCTGGTGGATAAACTGCATGTCCGTGGTTTGGAAAAGCAATTGGCGCAACAAAGTGAATTAATGGTTTTTAATGACAAAAATATAGAATTACGTTGTGAAAATCGCATGTTGGCCACCAGTCCGATTGCGGTGTCTGGCTTGGAGAAACGCTTAAATGCGTATTTCACTGACCAGAAGCGTCACTTAAAAGTGCATTTGGGCAGCGTGGCTGCGACACCCGCCAGTGAGAAGGCGCAAGCACGCGCTCTTGAACTTGAAGGGGCACAAAAGTTGGTGGCTGAAGACCCCACCATTCATGCGCTTATTCGTGAACTGGATGGCATGTTGATTTCAAGTTCAGTACAAGCAACTTGACATGCTTTAAAATAATATGACACCATTCGCCTTTGTTGGCACAATGCGTGACCCATTAAAAACGATGAATAAAGATTAACCAGAGGAATTCAATATCATGATGAAAAACCAACTCGCAGGTTTGATGAAACAAGCCCAAAAAATGCAAGATGACATGAAAAAAGCCCAAGACGAATTGGCCATGGTTGAGGTTGAAGGCCAATCAGGTGCAGGCCTGGTTAAAATCACCATGACTTGCAAACACGATGTGAAACGCGTGGTCATTGACCCATCGTTATTGGCCGATGACAAAGACATGCTGGAAGACCTTGTGGCCGCAGCCATGAACGATGCCGTACGCCGTGCAGAAGCAATGACATCAGAGCGCATGAGTGGCCTCACCGCAGGCATGAACATGCCCGCTGGTTTCAAAATGCCGTTTTAAGTCAAGTCATCATGCAAAATGTTAAAGTGCTTGATTAATGGCGGCGGTATGCAGCACACGACAATGCATGTTAAAAAAAGAAACTGAAACAGTTTTGATTGACTATAATAGCGAAACACACAGGAGTTCAACATGAGTTGGTTAGAAAAGATTTTGCCTCCGCGCATTCAAACCTCAGAAGCAAAAAAAGTCGTACCTGAAGGTTTATGGGTCAAATGCCCATCATGCGATGAGGTATTGTATGGTGCTGATTTAGAAAGCAACCAACATGTTTGCCCAAAATGTGACCATCACTTGCGCATTAATGCGCGTGCACGGATCAATAAACTGTTGGATGAAGCAGGGCGTGTTGAGATTGGTCAAGAGGTTAAACCGATTGATACATTGAAATTCAAAGACAGTCGCAAATACACCGATCGCCTGACTGAAGCCACCAAACAAACCAAAGAATCGGACGCTTTGGTTGTGCAAGCAGGAACCATCATGGGGCAAGATGTGGTGGTTGCCGCATTTGAGTTTGAGTTCATGGGCGGCTCCATGGGCTCTGTGGTGGGTGAGCGTTTTGTGCGTGGTGTGCGTTATGCCATCGAACACAAATGTGCTTTTATTTGTTTTACTGCTTCGGGCGGGGCGCGCATGCAAGAAGCCTTAATGTCGCTCATGCAAATGGCGAAAACCACAGCGGCATTGACACTGCTTGCCGAAAAACGCTTGCCCTTCATCAGCGTACTGACCGACCCAACGATGGGGGGCGTGTCAGCCAGTTTCGCATTTTTGGGGGATGTTGTGATGGCTGAGCCCAAAGCTTTGATTGGTTTCGCAGGACCTCGTGTGATTGAACAAACGGTTCGTGAAAAATTGCCAGAAGGCTTCCAGCGTTCTGAGTTTTTGCTTGAAAAGGGTGCCTTAGACATGATTGTCAACCGCTTACAGATGCGTGAAGAAATTGCACGAGTCATCGCGTTGTTGCGTCGACAGTCGGATGCCGCTTTTAATTAATGGCCAACTGACTCTGGCCGAAGTATCCTCCGTCATTTTGCCCATAGGCGAATGGCGGATTTTTATTGATGGGTATTGACAGCAGTCTCTGCTGAGCATTCATCAGTCCACTGTCTATGAATTTAAATATGCCTTTTGCTTTTTCCTCCTTGCCCGAATGGCTGATCCATCTCGAAACCGCCCATACCAAGCCCATTGACTTGGGTCTGGATCGTGTGCGCACAGTGAAAGAACGTTTAGAGGCCAGCTCAGCACTGACTTTAAATTATCCGATCATCACCGTCGGTGGCACCAATGGCAAAGGTTCAACGTGTACTTTTTTGGAGCAGATGCTGTTGGCTGCGGGCTATAAGGTGGGTTGTCACACATCGCCGCACATCATTGAGTTCACAGAACGTGCACGTTGGGCTGGGAATGATGCGCTGGAATCTGAACTGTTGCCATATTTTCAATTGGTGCACGATGCGTGTGAAGTGGCGCCGGCTGTTTCTCTGTCATATTTTGAGTTCACATTGTTGGCCATTATGTGCTGGTTTGATGCCCAGAAGCCCGATGTGGTGGTGTTGGAGGTTGGTTTAGGGGGGCGTTTGGATGCCAGCAATATTTTTGAGCCCATGTGCAGCGTGGTCACCAATGTGGACATTGACCATGTGGGTTTTTTAGGCGACACACGAGAAGCGATTGGTTTTGAAAAAGCGGGTATTTTTCGTGCCAATAGACCGGCCATTTGTGCAGATGCGCATCCGCCACAACGTTTAATCGACCATGCTGCTGCGATTGGTGCTGATTTAAAGCTCATTCATAAAGATTTTGATTTCACTGTGGTGCAGGACGATCAACGCAAACAATGGCGTTTTGTGGGTGAGCACACGCGACGCAACAGCTTGGCGATGCCAGCCATGCGTGGTGATTATCAGCTGATGAATGCCAGTGCAGCATTGGCGGCATTGGATGCTTTGAATGAGGTTTTACCCGTGCCTCAGCAAGCGGTGCGTTTGGGACTGGCGAACGCGGTGGTGCGGGCTCGTTTTCAAGTATTGCCAGGGCAACCTGTCACCGTATTGGATGTGGCACACAACCCCCATGCGGCGCGTGTTTTGGCGAAAAATATTGCTCAAATGGGTTATGCGCCATACACTCATGCGGTCTTTGGGGCGATGGCTGACAAAGATATTGGGCAAGTGCTGCGGATCATGCGGGGTCAGATTGATCACTGGCATTTATGCCATTTACCAGGATCGCGTGCCGCCAGCACCGAACAGCTGCACGATGCTTTGATTGAGTCGGGCTTCGTGGCGGATGATGATCACACGGTACAAAAGCATGTCAGTGTCAAAGATGCGTTAACGCATTTAGCCACGACGGTGGCTGCTAATGATAGAATTATCATTTTCGGATCATTCGTTACGATTGAGCAAGCACTTTTGGGTATGCCACGTATGAACTGATGCGTTTCAAGTCATTGATACAGCAAATACTTCCAATCATTCGAGTTTCTTCTTGTTTGGGGTGTACTGTTTTCATTGGGTTTTGTGGAGTATCCATTTAAAATCTTTGGCTTAAAATATTGCAAAAAACAAGGATATTTTTGCAATTTACACATGATTTTTTAGGAAAAAAGGCCGGCCATGTGGTTCAAAGACAAGAAGGAAGCAGAGACGCCAGAGGTCACACCGCGCGCCTCATCGCGTCGTCGCAGCACAGACATTCGCAGTGAGCTTGGCATTGGTGGGGATGCAGCTTCTAATGAAGCATTGCGCTCAATTCGCCCAGCGCCTCGACGCGCGACACAGGCGGATACCAGTGCTGTGTATAACGAAGAAGTTCAATTGAATGATCTAAAAGTGCGAGCACGCCGCCGTTTGATCGGTGCGCTGGTGCTGCTGGCTGCTGCGTTTGTGATTTTGCCGTGGGTGTTTGATGACAGCCGTAAGCTGGCTGCACCGAATGTCAATGTCAGTGTGCCAGATAAAAATCTACAGTTTGAGGTTAAAAATCCTCGAGCCACTGAAGCAGTAACCCCAGCAACGGCTGCTGATGCCGTAAAATCAGTGGATGCAAGTCCAGACAAAGCAATTGAAAAAAATGCTGCGCTTGTGGCCAAGCCAGAAGTCAAGCCTGATGCGAAAGTGGAGGCAAAACCTGAAGCCAAAGCAGAAGTAAAACCAGAACTTAAAACGGAAACGCCTGTGCCTGTGAATGCGACTGAGGGCAAATCCAAGTATGTGGTTCATATTGGCATTGTGAGCGATGCAGGTGAGTTGAATGCTTTACTCAAACGTTTATCTGCAGCAGGCGTCAAAGCCTCTCGTGAAACCGTCACTGTGGATGGCGTCAGCAAAACCCGCGTGCGCTTGGGGCCTTTTAACAACCAAACAGATGCACAATTGGCCGCAAATAAGGCCAAAGGTGCAGCAAAAAATCCAGTGGTGATTCCATTGACTCCGGCGCCAAAGCCGTGATTGGATTTTTTACATTTAGCTGTGCTTGATGGATGGCTTGAATGGGTATGACCTTTTTTTAAATTTTGAAAGTTAGATTATGTGTGGTGTTATCGGCGTCGTCGCCTCCTCTCCTGTCAATCAATTGATTTATGATGCCTTGTTGTTGTTGCAGCACCGTGGTCAAGATGCCGCAGGCATGGTGACGGCAAATGGCAAGCGTTTTTTCATGCATAAAAACAAAGGCATGGTGCGGGATGTCTTTCGTACACGCAATATGCGCGATTTATTGGGCAACTCAGGCATTGGTCACGTCCGTTATCCAACGGCTGGGAATGTGGACAGCCTTGAAGAGGCGCAACCTTTGTATGTGAATGCACCGTATGGTTTGGTGATCGCTCACAATGGCAATGTGACCAATACTGAAGAAATCCGCGATGAGTTGTTTCGTCTGGATAAGCGTCACATCAATACAGGCTCTGATTCAGAGGCTTTGCTCAATGTGCTGGCACATGAGTTGGACAATGCAATCAAACAAACAGATGACCTCACGCCTGAAGTGTTTTTTGATGCCATGACACAAGTCAACAAACGTGTGTTGGGTGCTTACGCTTGTGTGGGCATGGTGGCACGTCGTGCTTTATTCGGTTTCCGTGATTTGAACGGTATTCGCCCGCTGGTTTTAGGTGAGCGCGTTGATGAGCTGGGTAATAAAGAATACATGTTGTCGTCTGAAAGTGTTGCGTTGGAAGGTGTTGGTTACAAAACAGTGCGTGACATCGCTCCAGGTGAGGCCATTTGGATTGGTTTTGATGGTGAAATTCACAGCCGTGTGTGTGTGCCTGAAGGCATGCAAGCCCGATTGAACCCGTGTTTGTTTGAATATGTTTATTTTGCCCGCCCTGATTCAGTGATTGATGGGACATCGGTTTATAGTGCACGCTTGGCGATGGGCGAAACATTGGCTGAGAAGATTCGTGCGGAGTTGGACATCAATGACATTGACGTGGTCATGCCGATTCCAGATACATCGCGCCCCTGTGCCATGCAGTTGGCGATGGTTTTGGGCTTGCCGTATCGCGAAGGTTTCATCAAGAACCGTTACATTGGCCGCACGTTCATCATGCCAGGCCAAGAAACCCGTAAAAAATCAGTTCGTCAAAAACTGACCCCAATGCCAAGCGAGTTCAATGGCAAAAATGTATTGTTGGTGGATGACTCGATTGTTCGTGGCACCACCAGTCGAGAAATCGTCGCACTGGCGCGTGAATCGGGTGCAAAAAAGGTGTATTTCGCTTCTGCTGCGCCTGCTGTTAAATACCCGAATGTGTATGGCATTGATATGCCCACACGCACTGAATTGATTGCCCACAATAAAGATGCGGATGCTGTGAGCCTTGCCATCACGGCTGATAAAGTCATTTATCAAGATTTAAGCGCGCTTGAGGCGGCGGTGTGTTCGGTGAGCAGCGGTGTGTTAACGGCGTTTGACGCTTCTTGTTTTAATGGTGAATACATCACAGGGGACATTGACATGGCTTATCTGGATGCGCTTGAGCAAAACAGGGTCAAAACGGTTGAAGCCAAATCCGCTTAAGGAATGATGGGGAGTCCCCATCATCACCTGTGGCCATTGGTGATGATGGTCACGTTTAGACATTG
>CALMCL010000118.1 GCA_937862905.1 uncultured Burkholderiaceae bacterium
ATATTGTCCTCATCGATCTTACTGTAGACTGGCTGCGATTCATCCCCGTTTTTCTCTAAGATCTCCCCGATATTTTCCAAAAGAAGAACAGCGCGCGCATCATTTTCCCCACTTCTCTCATTTAAAATATTTTCATCCCCTTTGACCTGTTGACCTTACCTTGAATTCACACATGACCTTACATCACGATAATTTTAAAATCGCCGAATCTTTGTTGCTCACACCTTATGGTTTGACGACTCAGAACCTTGACCGCGTGTTCGCTGAAGTGTTTGCACACCATGCAGACGATGCAGATTTGTATTTTCAGTACACACGCAGCGAAGGTTGGAGTTTAGAAGAGGGGATTGTTAAAGCGGGTAGTTTTAGCATTGATCAAGGCGTGGGTGTGCGCACCGTGGTGGGTGAAAAAACAGCATTTGCATATTCTGACAACATTCACCTCGACGCATTGCTTGATGCGGCACGCGTGACGCGCGACATCGCCCCGGCAGTTGATCCGCGCGGGGTGAAAGTGGTGTCCAAATCAGCTTTGCCGATGACCATGAAACCCATTTCACCTTATGCTGCGGCATTGTACGCGGCACATGATCCGATTGCCAGCCTGACTTCGGCTGAAAAGGTTGCGCTGTTGGAACGGTTGGAAAAAATGGCTCGGGCGGTCGATCCTCGGGTGACGCAAGTGATGGCGAGCGTGTCGGCGGAATACGATGTGGTCTTGATTGCCCGTGCCGATGGGCGATTGGCGGCAGATGTGCGGCCTTTGGTTCGTGTCAATTGCTCTGTGGTGGTCGAATCGAACGGTCGGAGAGAACAAGGTTTTGCTGGAGGCGGCGGACGCAGTGATTATGGTTATTTCAGCGATGAAATGCTGCATGGCTATGCCAAAGAGTCGGTGCGCCAAGCCTTGGTCAACCTGGATGCAGTGCCTGCACCTGCTGGTATTTTACCTGTTGTACTGGGCCCTGGTTGGCCCGGCGTGCTGTTGCACGAGGCCATTGGTCATGGCTTGGAAGGGGATTTTAATCGCAAAGGCTCATCGGCTTTCGCAGGTAAAATCGGCCAACGTGTGGCTGCCAAAGGTGTCACCGTGGTCGATGATGGTACATTGGTGGGGCGCCGTGGTTCATTGAATATCGATGATGAAGGGCATGCGACGCAACGCAATGTCTTAATTGAAGATGGTATTTTGAAAGGGTATATGCAAGATGCGATGAATGCCCGTTTGATGAACACCGCCGCCACTGGCAATGCCCGTCGTGAATCATATGCGCATTTGCCAATGCCGCGCATGACCAACACATACATGTTGGGTGGTTCAATGGATCCGCAAGAAATCATTGCATCAGTTAAACATGGTATTTATGCGCCCAATTTTGGTGGGGGGCAAGTGGACATCACCAATGGCAAATTTGTGTTTTCAACCACTGAAGCCTATTTGATTGAAAATGGCAAAATTACTCAACCCATTAAAGGCGCAACTTTGATTGGCAATGGTCCTGATGCCTTGACCAAAGTGAAAATGATCGGGAACGACATGTCGCTTGATTCGGGTGTTGGCATTTGCGGTAAAGAAGGACAAAGCGTACCTGTTGGTGTGGGTCAACCCACGTTGCGCATTGACGGCTTAACTGTGGGTGGAGCGCAATTATAATGGTGGTAAAAAGCATGACGCAGCGGATTTGGCTTTGGTTGTTGGTGACAGGTGTATTGTTGTTGCTCTTAACGGAGGTTTTCCCTTGGGGACATGCGGTTGACATGTGGTTCACACAGCTGTTGTATGACGATGCGACAGGGCGCTTTGTTTTGTTGCACAAAGGTTGGGCTGAAAAGTATTTGCATAATTTGCCTCAAAATGTACTGCGAATTGTGCCCGTTTACATGCTCATTCAAGTGGCTTATGGGGGGTATTTAAAATGGAAAACAGGTTTAAGTGCTGTGCAGCATGAGGTTTGGCGTCGCTGGATTGGACTGTTGGCGGGGGCTGTGGCGACTGTGGTGCTGGTCAATCTGATTAAAAGCCAAACCAATGTCGCGTGCCCTTGGGATTTAAAACCTTTCGGTGGCGAATGGACATATGTTGACTTGTTTACTGCGCGACCTTGGGCTCCTAAAGTGATCAAATGTTGGCCCGCAGGGCATGGAGCGGCTGGTTTTTCGATCATTGCAGTGGCTTTTGTGATGGGCTGGCCACCTGCCATGTGGCAGAAAAAATTGGCTGCTGGCGATGATCGCATGCCCGCATGGCTGGGGGCAAAAGCTTTTGTGTGGTATGCCTTATTTTTGAGCACAGCACTGGGCGCTGTCCGTATTTTGCAAGGTGGGCATTTCTTATCGCACCATCTTTGGGCATTGTGGTGGGTGCTTGTGGTGTTGATGATATTGGTTGAGTTTGGAGTCATAAAAAAACGTT
>CALMCL010000119.1 GCA_937862905.1 uncultured Burkholderiaceae bacterium
AATCGTGCCTACGTTGACGTGTGGTTTGGTCCGTTCGAACTTACCTTTTGCCATGTCAAAACTCCTTTGAGGGCGAAGCTATAAAAATAAATGAAAATATAAGATGGTGCCCATGGCGAGAATCGGACTCGCGATCTCTCCCTTACCAAGGGAGTGCTCTACCACTGAGCCACATGGGCGATAAAATGCGGATGTAACCTTTGGAGCGGGAGACGGGAATCGAACCCGCATCATTAGCTTGGAAGGCTAGGGTTCTACCACTAAACTACTCCCGCGCACCACAACCAACAGTGGGACAAGCCCAATATCATCTTTGGTGGGCAGGGCTGGATTCGAACCAGCGTACTCGAAAGAACAGATTTACAGTCTGTCGCCTTTAACCACTCGGCCACCTACCCAAAGAGAACGTAATTATGAATATCAACCGTTCCATTGTCAAGCGTATTTTTGCAAATAAATCACATATTTTTATTTTTTAACAGCCAAGCTTGACCGCGCCCAACAAAAAAGCGCTAAACTGGCGCATCTTTCGCCCACAAATGGGAATTTTTATCTTTTTGGATGGTTTTTTAATGTTTTCACCTCAACGTATTTTCAACGCTTTTAGCTATTCGATGAAAGGCTACAAAAGTGCATGGCAAACTGAAGCCGCATTTCGAGACAATGTGACAATGATTGCGATTGCACAGCTGCTCTGCCTGTTCCTGCAACCCGATTGGTCGCTGTGGCTGTTTTTTGGGGCATGCAATGCTTTGCTCATCATGGCAGAGCTATTGAACACTGGGTTGGAGTATCTGGCCGACCACATCAGCATGGATCAGCATGACCTCCTGGGTCGCGCCAAGGACGTGGGGAGCGCAACGGTGTTTACGGCACTCATGTTTAACGCTTTGGTGCTGCTCATCATCATTTGGCAAGCACTGGCTTAAAAATAAAGAGGCTCCAAAATAATTTTGGAGCCTCTTTCATATGCAACACGGCCACAGCACAGGTCTTGCCCCGTGTCCTTTATAAAATATATTGCGCTAAATTTTCATCTTTAATCAACGCACCCAAACGTGATTCAACGTATGCCGCATCGATCACCACACTCTTTCCCTCATAATCATGTGCATTGTATGACACGTCTTCAAGCAGCTTTTCCATGACGGTATGCAAACGGCGGGCGCCAATATTTTCAGAGCGCTCATTGACGGCACACGCCATTTCAGCCAGTCGTTGCACACCACCTTCCGTGAAATCAAGAGCCACGCCTTCAGTCGCCATCAATGCCTCGTATTGGCGGGTCAAGCAAGCGTCTGTGGCCGTTAAAATGGCTTTGAAGTCATCGACATTGAGTGAACTCAACTCCACTCGAATCGGAAAACGCCCTTGCAATTCAGGGATCAAATCCGACGGTTTGGACAAACTGAATGCACCTGATGCCACAAACAAAATATGGTCTGTTTTAATCAAACCGTACTTCGTTGAAACGGTTGTGCCTTCCACCAAAGGTAATAAATCGCGCTGCACACCTTGACGTGAAACTTCACCACTGCCGGCATTGCTGCCTCGGCCCGAAATTTTATCAAACTCATCAATGAAGACAATGCCATTTTGCTCAACAGCCTCGACAGCCTGGCTGCGCACCTCGTCTTCGTTGACCATTTTGCCCGCCTCTTCGTCCACCAGCTGGCGCAGGGCGTCTTTGACCTTCATTTTTTTAGATGTGGTTTTACCCGTGCCGATGCTGGCAAACATGCCACGCAACTGATCCGCCATTTCTTCCATGCCTGGAGGGCTCATCACATCAAACTGTGCGGCACCTTGACTCACCTCCAGCTCGATTTCCTTATCGTCCAACTCACCTTCGCGTAATTTTTTACGGAATTTCTGGCGAGTGGCGCTTTCAGTGTCCGCGCGTGAATACTCGCCAGTTGACACATCTCGCGAAGGGGGCAGCAACACGTCTAAAATACGGTCTTCAGCGGCATCTTGGGCTCGGCTTTGCATGTGTTTGGCAGCAGCAGCGCGTGCATTTTTCACCGCCACCTCAATCAAATCCTTGATGATGGACTCAACATCTTTGCCCACATAGCCAACTTCCGTGAACTTCGTTGCTTCAACCTTAATAAAGGGAGCACCAGCAAGGCGCGCCAAACGACGGGCAATTTCTGTTTTGCCCACGCCGGTCGGCCCCATCATCAAAATATTTTTTGGCGTCACTTCAACGCGCATGGCATCAGCCAATTGGCCTCGGCGCCAGCGGTTGCGCATGGCCAAAGCGACGGCTTTTTTTGCATCTTTTTGACCAACGATGTGCTTATCGAGCTCAGAGACGATCTCTCTGGGGGTCATGTTAAATGGACTGGACATGGTTTTCCTTTACTTTTTTCACTCACACGTTGCATGGCATGGGTGCCATCCGCACAGAAGGTCGAAACACCCCCTTTCGAATCACACTCAGACACGCACACAATCAGAGCGTTTCAATGGTGTGGTTTTGATTGGTGTAAATGCAAATATTGCCTGCAATTTCCAATGATTTTTTGACAATTTCAGCAGGCGTCAGTTCGGTGTTGTGCAACAAAGCCAGCCCCGCAGACTGGGCAAAAGCCCCTCCTGACCCAATGGCAATCAAACCATCCTCAGGTTCGAGCACATCACCATTGCCTGTGATGATCAAAGAGGCCGTGTGATCTGCAACCGCAAGCATGGCCTCAAGGCGGCGCAGGACACGATCCGTTCGCCAATCCTTGGTTAAATCGATCGCTGCGCGCGTGAGATGCCCTTGGTGCTTTTCCAATTTGGCTTCAAATCGCTCAAACAAGGTAAAAGCATCGGCCGTCGCGCCTGCAAAACCGGCCAAAACTTTACCATGGTAAAGCTTCCGCACCTTACGTGCACTGCCTTTAACAATGGTGTTGCCCAATGTGACTTGGCCATCGCCACCGATAGCGACCAGATTGCCGCGTCGCACCGATATGATCGTTGTGCCGTGATATTGTTCCATCTTATGCTCCTTTGGGGTGAACAGACCCCGTTCCTGTGTGTCGAGGGGTGTTAAATACATCGCAAAAACAAACCCCTGCAGTCGCGATGTTTGATGCCATAAATTTTCTAAAGAAAACAAACTGATTGCTTCAATGGGGACGAGCTGCTCGCGCATAAGCCAAATCAAACGAGCGAAGCCCAGCCTTTGCAAAACTGAAGAGAACCCAACAGCCCCACAAAAAGCCAAAATCCCACAAAGCTTAAATCCTTTGCGAATCTCACTATAGTGTACATGTGGTTAAACGCAAAAAAAACAAGGATGCCCACAGGCATCCTTGTCATTTAATTTACACAGCTCATGCATCACGCGTGCATGATGGAGTCTAAGCATTAATCACCGTACATTTTTTGTACTTTTTCGCGACGCTCTTGCGCTTCAAGCGACAAGGTGGCCGTCGGACGTGCCAACAAACGACCCACACCAATCGGCTCACCCGTTTCTTCGCACCAGCCATAATCGCCTGAATCGATGCGCTCAATGGCTTGACCAATTTTTTTCAACAATTTGCGTTCACGGTCACGTGTGCGCAATTCCAATGCATGCTCTTCCTCAATCGTTGCCCGATCGGCCGGATCCGGCACCACTTCATTTTCACGCAGATGCTCGGTGGTGTCATCTGCGTTTTGCAGCAATTCTGCTTGCATGTCCAACAATTTTTGTTTGAAAAACGCCAGCTGCACGTCATTCATGTAATCTTTTACCGGCATCTTCAACAGTTTTTCTTCTGTCATCGCGCCTTTACGATCTTGTGCCATCTTTACTTCTCCACTCATCAAAAAAGATCGCTCTTTTTTGCTTCAAAAAACCTTTTACTCTTCACTCTCAAGCGATACATTGCTGAAGCTCCACTTCCAACTCATCCCAAGGTAAGCCTTGACCTAAAATCCACATGTGCGTTTCAGGTGTTCGGCCCTCTGGCCACACATCAATGAACATGTCTGACCACAAATACTGTAAAGCTTGCACACACAACGGTGACGCTTCACTTTGTAAGTCAACCACTGCAAGCAGCCGAGTCATGCTTGCCCCATACTGAATGCGCCAGCGACCAAGCATTTCCTTGATTTTCTCACCATTCATGGGCTGTGAAAACGAGAAATATACCACTTTATGCGCACCCCATGCGAGCAAATCGTCTTTTTTTAGTGCTTCACGCCACAAGGGCGCATCCACACCATACGCCATTATGGGCATGGACACATCATCGTCACTGATGAATCCATTGTGGATCCACATGGCCAAAGGATTTAACGCCCTCATTTGCTCAGCAAATTGAGCCATCAAATCGTCGCCATTAAAACTCAACACGCGGTCCGTGAGCAACAACCGATCAACCGCCAAACCCTGAGACAAGTCACCCCAGTCGCGATCCAATTGCATCAACGTGATCAGCTCGTCCAACTGAGCCCTCACATTTGGCAGCTCACACAATAAAAATTGCACCCACAGCGCACTGCTGGCACGCACAGGCAAAATGAGAATGAGTTTTTTCGCCTCCACAGACATGGCATTGGATATGCCTTGCTCCAATTGTCCCAAAACATCCTCGTCGGGCCACAGCACCCCTGTCAACACATGAGCGTCCAAGCCAGCCTTGGCATATGCGGTGTGCTCATGCGCCATCACGCGCACTTGATTGGCCTGATGTGCGTGTGCCAACTGGTGCGCCCATTCAGGCACCTTCCCCTCAAAATCAAGGTTGGGTTGATTTTCCAGCCAAACAGCAACGGGCAAAATGGATTCACTCATACGTTCAACAAGCTTTATTTTGATTTAACAAACAACAGAAAAACAACAGAATCACCACCTCAAACGACCTCCTCATGACGCAGGATCCAGACCATTTACCATTGTTGCACAATAATCTGTTTGATGAGGTGCAAACGCCGATGAAAAAAGTGATCCGCCCCCGCAACCACCGTCACAGGCAATTCCAAAGGTTCGGCCCAACGCATGACCGCCCCCAATGGAATCGTATCATCCAATTCACCGTGAATGACAATGCTGTCCGAGGGCACAGGTGCAACCTCCCATTTGCCCGCTGCAGTGCCCACCATGATCATGCGCGAGACTGCCTCACCACGCGCTTGCAATGCGGCGGCAACACGACTTTGCACAAAGGAGCCAAACGAAAAACCAGCCAACACCAAGGGCGCATCAACAGGCACAGGCAATTCGGCGCGCATCCATGCGAGCACCACCAACATGTCCTCCGTTTCAGCCACACCATGGTCGTGTGCCCCCGCGGTTTGCCCCACCCCTCTAAAATTTGGACGAACAGCAATGTAACCCAGCTCATTCAATGTTTTTGCCAACGTTTGCGCCACCTTATTGTCCATCGCGCCGCCAAACAAGGGGTGTGGATGCGCCACCAGAGCCAAGCCTTTGACTTCACTGGGTTCAATTTTAGGGACATCCACAGCAATCTCGATCATGCCAACGAGGCCATTGATGGTCAACTTTTCTGTACCCGCACGCATCATGCCTCCGTCGGTTTATCGATCATCAAGCGCTCAACCACGCGACCATGTTGCAAATGTTCGGTCACGATTTCGTCCAGATCCGATGCATCCACATAGTTGTACCACACGTTATCGGGATACACCACGCATACGGGGCCGTGCTCGCAACGATCCAAGCAACCCGCTTTATTGATGCGCACCCCTTGCAATTTCAACGCCCCCACCGCTTGTTTGGTGTGCGCCCAACCATCCAAAGCGCCATGGCGCAAACAATCACCCCGAGGTTCATCGGCGGGTCGCTCATTGAGGCAAAAAAACACATGGTGCTTAAAATAACTGTTGTTTGTGTCGTTTGGTTCACTCATATCATCCTCTTATTTCTCATAACTGCGCACGCACAGCGTGCATATCTTTTATAATTTGCACATGCACAATGTCGCCCAAATCCCATCGATTCAACTCTCTGCCTTGCAAAAGTGGTGGTCCACACACAGCCAGGCATCCTTGGCGTTGCACATTAAATACACCCCCCAATGCGACTCCACCAATGTGCAATTATGCCACAGCCCTCACCAACACAACACATTGCTGGTCGCTGAACACCAAACCCATGGTCGTGGACAGTTTGAACGCACATGGGTCAGTGGCACGGGTGATTTGATGTTTTCATTGGGTCTGCTGCTACCGCCCTCGTCTGTCCCCGCCCTATCGCTTCGGGTCGGCTTGGCTTTGGCGCAAGTCTGTGCGGTGCACGGCTGGCATGTGCAATTGAAATGGCCCAATGACGTGATTGCCACTCATCCAGATACCGGTCAACGTGGCAAATTGGTCGGCATTTTAGTACAGAACCAAACGGCCGATGATGGTGAACATGCTTGGGTGGTCATCGGAGTCGGGGTCAACATTGGCACACGATTGCTGCCCAACACCAGTGATGCATCAGCCTTTCCACCAATCGGTTTAGCGCAACTGGATGAAACCTGGATTCAACCCGTGTCTCATCAACGTGAAGACCTCATCATGCAAATCGTCGACACCATTTTGGTGCACATCGAGACGGCCTCAGCAGCACCCGACGAACAGCTCGCTCGCACATGGAACGGCCATGACCTCTGGCATGGTTGCCGTTTGATAGCAACTGAACCTTCAGGCCATCGTCACACAGGTCTAGGCTGTGGGGTCAACGCTGATGGCGCGTATCAAGTGGACATCAACGGCGAAACCCGCTCCTTTTACAGTGCTCAATTGCGCCCCGCAACGGAGCCCGCATGATGCTTCTCATTGACATAGGCAATAGCCGCCTCAAATGGCACATTCAAAAAGAGTTGTGTGATGTTGACCCCAGCACAGAGCCTTTCGCAGTCAATCACCATGATCCGCTCTGGCTCACCCAATTGAGTCACGCATGGTCAAATATAACTCGCCCAAAGGCCTGCTTCATCAGCAATGTGGCCTCCAACACGGTGCTTGAACAAGTGCAGCAATTGATCCAAATGCGCTTTGGTGCGGTCGACACCCACATCGTGCGACCACAAAAGCACACCGCCGATTTTACCCTTGCTTACGATGAGCCCAATCAAATGGGAGCAGATCGCTTTGCGCAATTGCTGGGCGCGCAAGCCATATGCCGCGCGCACAACCACCTCGTCATCAGCGCGGGCACAGCGACCACCATCGACGGGGTATTGGCGCATGGCCAGCATTTGGGTGGAGTGATCGCCCCCAGCATCGACCTCATGCGCACCAGCCTGCATCAGCACACCGCGCGACTGCCCTTGAGTGGCGGAACCTTTTCACCCAACCATGCACCTCACAACACACTCGATGCTTTGGCTTCGGGTGCTCGCTTGGCCAGACAAGGCGCGGTTTTGTCTTTCGTGAACCACTACATGCCCGACGCGCCAAGCCATTGGCTGCTGTGTGGCGGCGGCGCAGAGCTGTTGGCAGGAGATTTAGCGACATCGGCTGAAAAGCATACGGCAACGATACAAATCGTACCATCGCTGTGTTTATTGGGCGTATGGCAATTCAGCCAATCCATTGACAACCCACTCAGCCCACAATCCAGTGCTGAGGGATACAGCATAACCCACTAAGTGCGGCAGACGGACTCAAGAATGAAATGGTTATAGAAGCATCTTTAAGCACATTTTAACGTTGATCGTTCAACACCGAGATGTCCGTTAAAAGGTCACTTCATTTAAGGAAACCTCTAAAAATTGATTTTTGAATAGGCTGTACCGACTGTACAACCCACTCCGTCATTCCCGCAGGCTTTTAGCGGGTCCAGTCAAATGCGAAGCATTTGCTTCACCTTTTTAATCAAAAACTTAAGGTGCGCTTTGCGCCCCACTGGATTCCCGCTAACGTCATGCGGGAATGACGACAC
>CALMCL010000120.1 GCA_937862905.1 uncultured Burkholderiaceae bacterium
AGCGGCCGTGTTGATGGTTGAATCTGAAGCGCAACAGTTATCAGAAGAAATCATGCTGGGCGCAGTGGTTTATGGCCACGAACAAATGCAAGCAGCGATTGATGCCATTTATGAATTGGTCAAAGACGGTGGCAAAGCAGAATGGAATTGGGCTGCACCTGCGAAAAACGAAGCTTTGATTGCTAAAGTATCTGAGCTCGCTGCTGCACCGATTGCTGCTGCTTATCAAATTCGCGACAAACAACAACGCACTTCTGCTTTGCGTGAAGCAACAGCGAGTGTTTCAGCCGCATTGACTGAAGCAGGCATTGAGTTTGACTCAGTTGACTTGGGCAACATGTTGTTCGACCTCGAGTCTAACGTCGTTCGCTCACAAATCTTGAGCGGTCAACCCCGTATCGATGGCCGCGACACACGCACTGTTCGCCCAATCGAAATCAGCTTAGGCGTTCTGCCCCGTACACACGGCTCAGCCCTGTTCACGCGCGGTGAAACGCAAGCCTTGGTGGTTGCCACTTTGGGCACAAAAACCGACGAACAAATCGTTGATGCACTCGAAGGCAACAGCCGCGACCGTTTCATGTTGCATTACAACATGTTCCCAGCCGCGACAGGCGAAACGGGTCGTGTGGGCTCACCCAAACGCCGTGAAATCGGTCATGGCCGCTTGGCCAAACGTGCATTGGCAGCATGCTTGCCAAGCCACGAAGATTTCCCTTACACCATCCGTGTGGTGTCAGAAATCACTGAATCAAACGGCTCATCGTCAATGGCTTCGGTCTGCGGCGGCTGCTTGTCATTGATGGACGCTGGCGTGCCCATGAAAGCGCACGTGGCAGGCATCGCCATGGGTTTGATCAAAGACGGTGGCAAATTCGCAGTGTTGACCGACATCTTGGGCGACGAAGATCACTTGGGCGACATGGATTTTAAAGTTGCAGGTACCGCAATCGGCTTGACCGCTTTGCAAATGGACATCAAAATCCAAGGCATCACCAAAGAAATCATGCAAGTGGCGCTGGCACAAGCCCGTGAAGGCCGCATGCACATCTTGGGTCAAATGGAAGCTTCTATCGGCGGTGCACGCACGGAAATGTCATCTTATGCACCCCGTTTATACACCATGAAAATCAATGCGGACAAAATCCGTGATGTGATTGGTAAAGGCGGCGCAACCATTCGTCAATTGACGGAAGAAACAGGCACGACCATCGACATCCAAGAAGACGGCACCATCACCATCGCTTCAAATGACGCAGAAAAAGCCGCTGATGCGCAACGCCGCATCACTGAATTGACAGCCGAAATCGAAGTGGGCAAAACCTACGATGGCATCGTGTTGAAAATTTTGGACTTCGGTGCCATCGTTCAATGCTTCCCAGGTAAAGATGGTTTGTTGCACATTTCTCAAATCGCTCACGAACGTGTCAACGCTGTGTCTGACTACTTGAAAGAAGGCCAACACGTTAAAGTTAAAGCGACTGAAACGGATGACCGTGGCCGTGTGAAATTGTCAATGAAAGCATTGATCGAACGTCCACAATCTCCAGCAGCCACTCCGGAACAAAGCCAATAACCCCATCGTTTGATGCATCCAAAATGTAGCTGATGATCAAACCCAGTACAATGTACTGGGTTTTTGGTTCAATCCAAACACAGATCAAAGCACACATAACAATACATTATTTACTTGCACAAACGATTGCAATACCTTAATTTGAAAGAACATTATGATTCGCCAACACAACGCACTTGACGTTGAAACACTCCAAGCCATCATCATTGATGCGCTTGAAGACGTCAAAGCACAAGACATCACCGTCCTCAACACCGAACAACTGTCTGGTGAGTTTGATCGTGTCATCATCGCCACAGGCAGCAGCAATCGCCAAACACGTGCACTTGCCAAAAACGTGCATGAAAAAGTCAAAGCCGGCGGCGGCGACATCCTCGCCACTGAAGGTGAAGACTCTGGTGAGTGGGTATTGGTCGACTGCGCTGACATCATCGTGCATTTGATGCAAGCGCCGATCCGCGCATACTACAACCTCGAAGAATTGTGGGATGGACGTAACGTTTAATCCACGAGGAAATCCAGAGGCTTATTGTGATGCCTCACTCTTTATGAATCCCCAATTCATAAAAAAAACAGCAACTCCTTTGAGCTGCTGTTTTTTTTATTCAATTTGAGGTTTCAAGCCATCTTTTATGAATTGGCATTGAATCATGCAAGCTCAGACTGAATTTGCCTCACCATCTTGGCCAAACCATCGTGTTGGATGGACTCAGCCACCCGATCAGCCACTTCTTTCAAGCGAGGATGCGCATTGCCCATGGCAATGCCAGTGCCCAAGCCTTGCAACATTTCCATGTCATTCAAACCATCCCCGAATGCATATGCGTGTTCAGCCGCCATGCCCAAATCTTCTAAAACACTTTGACAACCCGTGAGCTTATTCACGCCTTTTGGTAAAACATCCACGGCCGTTTGGTGCCAACGGACATAGTCAAACTGTGGGAACATCGCGCGCAACTCAGGAATCAGCTCCTCATCCAAAGATTCATCAAAAAATAACCAACCTTGAAGCACTTCACTGGTTTTATAAAAATCAAAATCAGCATTCACTTTAATTTCAACAGAATCCATAGGCACCATGACTTGTTTCGTTTCTGCGCTGACGTGCCCACCCTCCTCACCATTGATGCCATAAGAGTGCCCACGCGCCGTCATTTCCATAAATAAAGCCATGAGCGCATCGTGCTCAAGTGGCGATTTACCCATCACCTCATCACCTCGCAAGACAATTGCACCATTTTGCATGACCGCATATGAAGGTTGTAATTGCATCAAATACGCTTTGGCATGGGCATGGCTTCTACCCGTCGCGATGGCCACTTGATGTCCATTGGCTTTTAAATCGTTGATTGCGTTTAATGCAGACTCAGGAATGCTGTTGGTCTGATGATCAAGCAATGTGTTATCAATATCGAAAAAAAATATTTTAGTCATGGGATGTGGTGTTCAAAAAGGTTTTGCATTATAACCTGAGAGAAAAAGATTTAATAAGACATATTAAAGAAAAAATGTATATATAATGTACAAAATTAAATGCAATGGGACAAGATTCATGAATGAACTTATTTCACCAGTCATGGGGGTTTCCCCTGTCCTTTGGCCGACCCTGCTGCTCATGCTCATTTACGGCGTGCGCTACAGTGTGTTTGCAAGCTTGATGTTCATCATCAGCCGTCCACAGTTCAACATTGGCAGAGCGCACTTTATCCCGCCAACCTCATTCAAGATCAACTCGCATGTGCAACGTGAAATCATGTATTCATTTATGACGGTTCTGGTGTTTGGGGCGGTGAATGCCATATTGTATGGCACGGGTTGGATTCATACCAGCCAATTGTATTTCCAGCTGTCTGATCACAGTATGGCATGGTTTTATTTAAGCATCCCTGTCATGCTCGTCATTCATGATACTTTGTTTTATTGGTTGCACCGTGCAATGCACACGCGACTCTTGTTTAATGTTATGCACAAAGTGCACCACCAATCGATTTATCCAACAGCATTCGCGGCATACAGCTTTCACCCCACTGAAGCTTTGACAGAAGCATTGATCGTCGTGGTCATCATTTACATCATGCCAAGTCACCCTCTCGCCATATTAGCATTTCAGACCATTTCAACGGCCATCAACACATACGGTCACTGTGGAAGGGAGTTTTATCCCATAGGCACAGACACCCATTGGTTGGGACGTTGGATCAACACATCGACCACCCACGCGGCCCATCACATCAAAGGTCGAAGCAATTATGGTTTGTATCTTCTATTTTGGGACAGGGTCATGGGAACATTTGAACCACCTCGCAAATGATCAAAAAAAACTCAGGCTTGGCCTGAGTTTTTTGCAAGAGTAAATCACCAGTTAACTGATTAATACTGCCAGAAAATACGTTGTAATTCTTTTGTATCCGATGTTTTGGTCAACGCCACCATGGCCAAAATACGGGCTTTTTGAGCATTCAAATCATGTGCAACCACCCAATCGTATTTGTCATCGGGTTGTTCTGCATTGCGCAACACAAAACCAGCGGGAACACGAGCTGAACGGATGATGATCACACCTTGTGCACGCAATTCTTGCAATGTCGGTACAACTTGCTTCGCCACTGAACCATTGCCTGTGCCTGCATGGATGATGGCTTTTGCACCACTCGTACCATAGGCTTTGGCGGCCACTGTATCGCCATCTTGGTGACCATAAACGATGTCCACCCGTGGCAATTCTGAGATGCTGTCGATGTTAAACTCAGATGATTTTGTGTGGCGTTTATCCAAAGTACGGAACCAGTAGTTTTTACCTTCTACAATCATGCCCAATGCGCCCCATTGGCTGTTGAATGCATTGGTGTGAATATTGATTGATTTAGAAACATCACGCGCTGTATTGATGTCATCATTCATGGTCACCAACACACCACGGCCACGTGCATCTTTAGAACCCGCCACTTGAACAGCATTGTACAAGTTCAACATGCCATCAGCCGACATCGCCGTACTTGGACGCATTGAACCCACAACGATAATCGGTTTGTCTGTTTTGATGACCAAATTCAAGAAATAAGCGGTTTCTTCCAATGTGTCAGAACCATGTGTGATGACGATGCCATCCACGTCACTTTGTTTAACCAAGGCTGAGACTCGTTTACCCAAGGTCATTAAATCGGCATTGGTTAAGCTTTCTGAAGCAATTTGAAACACCTGCTCGCCGCGCACATTGGCAACCTCTGATAATTCTGGAATGCCTGAAATCAATTTATCAACCGGCACTTTTGCAGCAGAATAAGTGGCGCTGTTGGTAGAACTTGCGCCAGCACCTGCAATGGTGCCGCCCGTTGCCAGAATGACAACATTTGGCTTGGTCTGTGCCATTGCACTGACCGATACAAATGCGAGGGCGGTTATCGCCCCCGAGGTGAAACGACGAATGTGTGAAAATAGGGACATTTCAATCTCCTGTTTATTGTTGTAAGGAGGGTCTATTTTATTTCTTTTCAATTAAAAAGTCGAGCACGATCGTACTTAATCTATACACATTTTCCGCAATGTGAATTTAAAATAAAAAAGGGGTCAGCGAAAGCCGTCCCCATTCAATTTCACACCTTGCTCAAGGTCAAGCCAAAGCTTGCCCCCAGTCAGCGATCAAATCATCAATGTGTTCAATCCCTACAGACACACGAATTAAACCATCGGCAATGCCCCACTCCGCGCGACGTTCAGCAGACATTTCAGCATAAATGGTTTGAGCCACAGGCAATGCCATCGAACGATTGTCCCCCAATCCTGTCGACATCATCACCACTTTTAAGGCATCTAGCACTGCAAATGGATGTTTGGCAGTATCTTTAATGGTGAACGACAATAAAGTACCATAACCTTTGCCAGCAAACAGGGTATTCGCACGATCATGCTGAGGATGTTGCGGCAACCCAGGATAGTCCACATGTTCAACGGCCGGATGGGCAAGCAACCAGCGTGCCAACATCAAAGCATTGTCGCATGCGCGTTCACTGCGCAAGAAAAATGTTTCCAAGCCCAATGCAATTTGTTGAGCTGAATCAGCCGACAGCGCCCCACCAATATCACGTAAGCCTTTTTTGCGCAACTGCAACAACCCCCAATTTTTTGAATCCCCAACACGGTAACCTTCAAAAATATTGGGGTAATTAGACCAATCAAATAAACCAGTGTCGGTCAAAGAGCCACCCAACACCGCACCATGTCCTGCCAGCCCTTTGGACAATGAGTTCATGACAATCGAAGCCCCGCACTCTTTGGCACGCAATAACGCAGGGGTCGACATGGTGGCATCCACCACATAAACCAAACCTTTTTCCTGACAGACCCTTCCAATGCCCATTAAATCGGCAATTTGCGTCCGAGGGTTGGCCAGTGTTTCAACAAAAACCATGCGTGTATTGGGCTGAATCGCGGCTTTCACCTGCTCCACATCGGTCACATCAGCATAAGAGATGGAAATGCCGTGCGCCGCCAGTGTGGTGAACAAACTGGTTGTATTGCCAAACAAGTATTGACTGGCCACCAAATGATCACCCTCTTTGAGCAAAGCCAAAATCAAAGTCGAAATCGCCGCCATGCCTGTTGCAAAACTGATCGTGCCAATGCCTTGTTCAAGCAAATTGATTTGAGCTTCTAAAGCAGCCGTCGTCGGATTGCCACCTCGAGCGTAAGTGAAACCTGAGCGTTTATTTTGAAAAGTGTCCGCAATGTCTTGGGCATGTTGGTAACCCCATTGCACACTTTTATGAATGGGTTGATGTCCTGCGGCGTGTTCAGCACCGCGTAGACGGTCGCTGTGTAAAAGCTGGGTTTGTGGGTGAAGTGTGTTCATAATGCCTCCAAAAAACAAACCCCTACAAGATAAACGAAGGGGTTCAATACAAAGTACAAAAAATGAGGTTGAGTTCAGTCATGTCTACAATGTCTAAACATGACCAAGCCTACCCCAAATGAGCCACAGGTGATGATGAGGATTTATTACCCCCTCATCATTTCCTTAAGCGGATTTGGTTTCAACCGTTTTGACCCTGTTTTGCTCAAGCGCATCCAGATAAGCCATGTCAAT
>CALMCL010000121.1 GCA_937862905.1 uncultured Burkholderiaceae bacterium
TTGGTTTTTCATGAGGTGTGTTTAATGGTTTTTGTGCAGAAGGTTTGACTTTTTTATCTTGATTTTAGATGTATTTTATATATAAATGCTTATTTGTCGTGATTTTTTTGTGATACAGTAAAATCACGCCCCGTGTCGTACTCTTTTAGTGGGGGGTGAATATTTGACTTTTCAGGAGGTTTTCATGGCAACAGGACTTATTTTGACAGGTACGGCCCTCTACGACACATTAAGTGGTTTGGCTGGCAATGACATCATTTATGGTTTAGAAGGCAATGATTCTTTATCGGGTGGTGCAGGAGATGATGTGATTTGGGGGGGGGACGGTAATGATTCTTTGATTGGAGGCGTGGGTTCTGATGTGCTGTATGGCGGTGCAGGCGGCGATTCTCTGAATGGTGGTGCTGACAATGATTTTCTTTATGGTGATGGTGGGCTGGACTCTTTGTATGGTGGTGCTGGCAATGATGTGTTGGATGGCGGCGATGACAACGATTACCTGAGTGCGGGTGTTGGTAATGATACCTTGGTGGGTGGTTTGGGGGTGGATTCGTTGTATGGTGGCGATGGCGATGATGCCATGGATGGTGGGGACGGGGCTGATTACTTAAAGGCAGGTTTGGGTAATGACGTTTTGTATGGTGGGTTGGGAAATGACACAATATATGGCAATGAGGGGGAGAACTTTATTGATGGAGGTGAGGGCAATGATGTACTCTATGCTGGGATTGGCTTTAACGAAACCGTGATGGGTGGAGCTGGGAACGATACAATCTACAGTGAAAGTGGCACTGGATATAATGGTTATGGTATTGTGACGGTTGATGGTGGGGCGGGCAATGACCGTCTGGTGGGTTCCAGTGTTGGGCTTGATGTGTTTTTGTTCAATGGGGATTTTGGTCTCGACACGGTCATCGGGGCGGCCAACAATCCTGTTGGTTCGGTCAATGATTATCTGGAGTTTTCTGTCGATCACACCCAGTTGTGGTTTACTAAAAGTGGCAGCGCCTTGAACATTTCTGTCATCGGCACAAACAACCAGGTGTCGATTGCAAATTGGTATACGGGATCGGGTGGGCAAGCGGATGTGGGGGCGAGTACCTCAACGGGTTTTTCATTTTTGGGCGTGGCCAATGTGGATGCTTTAGTGAGTGCGATGTCGTCACTGAGCCCACCACCTATGGGACAGACGACTTTAACTCAGGCGTATATGGATGTGCTGGGGGTGACTTTAAGCAGTTCATGGGGAGGGCCAGGAGTAGGGGCTTCTTAATGATTTCGGTCCATAAGGTCAATTAAAATAGGTGATTCAGTTGTTGCATTGTGTTTGTTTGGGATGAAAGGTTGTGGATGCTGAGTAGGCATGGACAAGTATAAAGCATAAAAAATCTGAATATCACACGTTGGATGATGCATGGGTTTCACCACCAAAAAAGCCACTTGTTTTGACATCAAGTGGCTTTTTTTCGGTTAAACGGTTTCTTCAAATGTGTATTTGAATCTGCGTTTATAACGCTTTGGCTCGATCGGCTGCCCTTTGCGCTTTTTTTGCATCATGCCGTTCTGCGGCAATTTTTTTCACATCACCGCCAATGTGTGACTCTCCACGTTCTGCGGCGAGGCGGACTTGCTTACCACGTTCAAGCAGGCGCGCTTTTTTGTCTTCATCGAGTGAGTCAAAACAATGCGGGCAGCTGACTTGGTATTGGTATGTGGGATCGGCTTTGTCGGCTTCTGTGATGGGGTAACGACAGGCATGACATTGGTCGTATTGGCCTTTTTCAAGCTGGTGGTTGACTGCAACACGTTCATCAAACACGAAGCATTCGCCTTCCCATAAACTGTCGGCTTGCGGCACTTCTTCGAGGTATTTGAGGATGCCGCCTTGCAGGTGATAGACCTCTTCAAAGCCTTGTTCTTTTAAATAAGCCGTTGATTTTTCACAACGAATGCCGCCCGTGCAAAACATGGCGACTTTCTTGTGCTTGCTTGGGTCGAGGTGTTCTTTCACGTAAGCTGGAAATTCGCGAAATGATTCGGTGTGTGGGTTGAGGGCGCGTTTGAATGTGCCAATTTCAAATTCATAATCGTTGCGTGTGTCCACCACAATGACTTCTGGGTCGGCAATCAAGGCATTCCAGTCTTTGGGTTGCACATAGGTGCCGACCACGCGACGTGGGTCAATGCCTTCGATGCCCATGGTGACAATTTCTTTTTTCAGTTTAACTTTGCTGCGGTTGAAGGGCATGTCGTCGTGATATGAAAATTTACATACGATGTTGTCCAATCCCGATTGCTCACTCAGCCATGTGCGCAGATGGTCAATCGCGGCTTGTGTGCCCGCGACGGTGCCATTGATGCCTTCTTTGGCGAGCAACAGTGTGCCGCGAATGTGTTGGGCTTCCATGACGTCGAGCAGGGGTTGGCGCAGGTTTTCAAATTGCGGTAAATCAACAAATTTATACAAGGCGCAGACGACGATTTGAGACATGGGTTTTCCTAATGCATTAAAAATAAAGGGAAATTATACTGTTTTTTTAAATAAATAGCGAGGCTGTCCGCGTTTAAGCTGGGGTGATGCACCCCAAAATACGCTCTCCACGTGCTCCTGTGACGGCAGGTAAATTGCCACTCAAATGGTTCATGGTGCGATACGCCAACCATGCAAATGCGGCACCTTCTAAGTGCATCGGATCAATCCCCAAAGTACCGCTGTTGGTGACGGGGCAGTGACAGAGCATTTGCAATTGCAGCATCAACATGCGATTGAGTGCGCCACCGCCCGCAACGATGATGTCATGGCACTGGGGGCTGGCGGTGTGAATGGCTTCTGCAATGCTGCGAGCGGTGAGGGCAAGCAGGGTGGCCTGTACATCGGTCGCGGGCAGGTTGTCGTGCATGGCGAGTTTTTGATTGAGCCAGTCCATGTGGAAATAATCGCGCCCTGTGCTTTTCGGCATCGGTAAATGAAAGTAAGGATCGGCGAGCAAATTGTTGAGCAACGCATTGTTGACTTGCCCCTGCGCGGCCCAGCTTCCATTGGCATCGTAAGTGAGTTCGTGATGAAGGCCAATCCATGCATCCATCAAGACATTGCCAGGACCTGTGTCAAAGCCGAACGTGGGTTGATTTGCATTTAAAACACTGATGTTGGCAAAACCACCAATATTGACCACCACACGGTTTGTGTGGGCGGTGCGCCATAATGCGTCATGAAATGCAGGTACGAGTGGTGCCCCATGGCCACCCGCCGCAATGTCGCGCGCACGAAAATCAGAAATCACGGTGATGCCTGTTTGTTCGGCAATCCGTGCCGGTTGATTCAGTTGCACGGTGTAGTTGTGTTCTGGGCGGTGGCGAATGGTTTGGCCATGCACGCCGACGGCCTGAACGTCAGAGGGGCTAAGCTCTAAATCAACCATCAACGTGTTGATGGCTTGGCTGTACAGGTCGGCGAGTTGATTGGCGACTTGCTGCGCGGTGTGGATTTCATCGGCCTGCGCGCTTTGCAAATGTAAACATGCCGCACGCAAATGTGCATCAAAGGGAATGGAAAATGCACCCATGACTTCAAAATGACCATCGCTCATTTCAAGGGCGACAACATCTGCGCCATCAAGGCTGGTGCCCGACATCACGCCGAGGTAAATGTGAGGTTGATTGCTCATGGTGTTTTATTGAATACCTGTGTGTTGCCTTCACTCAAACTTAACGCGTACACGCCATGTGGTGCGGGTGAATTGATGAGGGTGGTGTGGTGCAGCACGTCGTCGCGCAGAAAATGCACCATGACTTGTGCGCCGATATTGACTCGGGCAAGGACGTCATCGGGCGCGGCGTTGATGCGAATGCGATCAAATGTCAATAGCACATCATCGGGCGCGAGACCCGCATTTTGCGCCGCACCATCGTTGAGCACGCGTTGGATTTGCCAACCCCCATCTGTTTTTTTTGAGGTGGCACCGAGTTGGGCGACGCTGTTTTTTGGCTCGGACAGCACCACACCTAGCTTGCCAAGGTTGTCACGCAAAGGTAAAGCCGCCGTACTGTGCAAAGCACAATTGAAAAAATCGCGTGCATCCGTACCTGCAAAATGTGATACCGATGCCATGATGTCTGCCTCGGTCACACCGCGTGCCAAACCTTGTGGGTATAAAGCATAAAAATCACGGCCAAACCATGTCCACAGGTCACGCATCACATCATCAAGCGAAAAACGCCCCGCGCTGTGCTCGCGAATGAACTGGTCCATTGCCAAGGCAATCAACGCCCCTTTGCTGTAGTAGCTCACCACAGCGTTTGGCGTGTTGGGCGACACTTGATAGTATTTTGTCCATGCGTACCAACCGCTGTCATGTGCTGTTTGCACATTGACCCCATCATGCCGCATCACGGCATTGTAAGTGTTTTCGAGCTTTTTCAGGTACTGCGTTTCATCCAGAAGACCTGTGCGGTACATGATTAAATCATCATAATAGCTGGTCACACCTTCAAAAAACCACAGCAATGACGTGTCAACGATATTAGAAAAATCATAGTACACAAAAGGCACGGGTTTGATGCGTTTGACATTCCAAGCATGAAAGTACTCGTGGCTGCACAAACCGAGAAACACGAGGTAGGCGTCGGTGCGCGGTTGTTCGGATTGTGCAAGTGTCGGTAAATCGGCGCGTTCGCACAACAAGGCCGTGCTGTCGCGGTGCTCCAAGCCACCGTAACCATTCGCACGCACATCGACCATAAACACATAGCGTTTGAAGGGGGCGCGTGCGGATTGCTCAGGTTCAAATAAAGCCAATTGTGCCTCGCACATGCGTTGCACATCGGCGGTCAAGCGTGCGGCATCCAAATATGGTAAGTGCCCAGCCAAAGCCATTTCATGCAACACACCATGTGCGTGAAAGCTCAACCATGTCAGTTCACCGAAACGCATGGGGTGATCCGCCAGCTCATCGTAATTGGCGGCCATGAAACCACCAAAATCATGGGAAAAAAGACCATCCATGCGCGGCAATGTGGTGGCCACTTGCCAGTTTATGTGCCCTTCAGGGGCATTCAATGTCAGCTGGTGCGCTACCATTTCCAGCCCCTGCACCAGCAAACACACGGACGTGGCATTGAAAAAGCCCCCATCGCCATCCAAAAACGCCGTACGCACCGATGAGTCGTGCGCAAACACCTCATAAGCCACCGTCAACGCCCCCGTAAAAGGTGCGGACTGCCATGTGTGCTGGTTTAAAGGCGTGAGCGCGACCGCTTGACCCCGCTCATCGCTTGCATCGATGCGCACGATGTGCCGTGCAAAATCACGAATCATGTAACTGCCCGCGATCCAATTGGGCAATTGCAGGGTCAATCCCGTCGTTTCTGAGTCATTGCTTGAGGTGACCTGCAAGCGCACTTGAAAAATATGGCGTTGAGGAAGGGGGGTGAGGGTGTAATGAAGTTTCGGTGGCATGAGGGCATCGATCTATTTAAAAAATGTCATTTACGCGTAAAATGCAAGGGTTACACTTTTTAATTTGAAAGGGAAAATGATGGAAAATTTAACCACAATTGTACTGGAAACTGACGGTGCGGTGGCGCGCATCACCTTAAATCGCCCACAGCAACTCAACGCATTGAACGATGTGCTGATGGATGAACTCGGCGCCACATTGACATCACTGGACGCCAACCCAGCGATTGCCGCCATCATCATCACCGGCTCAGAGAAAGCCTTTGCCGCAGGCGCGGACATCAAAGTCATGGCGAGTTTGGATTTTGAGACCGCCTACACACAAAATTTCATCACCCGCAACTGGGACACCATTCGCACCATTCGCAAGCCGATCATTGCGGCCGTCGCGGGCTTTGCTTTGGGTGGCGGTTGCGAGTTGGCCTTGGCGTGCGACACCATCATCGCCGCAGATAACGCCCAATTCGGCCAACCTGAAATTAAATTAGGCATTATTCCAGGCGCAGGCGGTACGCAACGCCTGACCCGCGCGATTGGTAAAGCCAAGGCGATGGATATGATTCTCACCGGCCGCATGATGGGCGCGGTTGAAGCCGAACAGTCGGGCTTGGTGTCGCGTGTCGTGCCGTTCGCGGAATTGAACGACACCGCGATGAAAATGGCGAACACGATTGCAAGCTACGGTCGCTTGTCGGTCATGATGGCGAAAGAAGCGGTGAATGTGGCAGAAGAGCAATCGTTATCGGATGGTTTGTTGTTTGAACGCCGTGGTTTCCACAGTTTGTTTGCGACCAGCGATCAGAAGGAAGGCATGGCGGCGTTTATTGAAAAGCGGACTGCCGTGTTCAAATAGGTTTTGAATGTTAATTTGCCGCCTTTTACTTATGGTGTTGTTGAAACCTTTGCACCGCTAAAAATAAAAGCAATCCTTTTAGAGGGTATTTATAGGTGAATTAAACTACGAAAGGCAATTTTCAAAAAGATTCGAGCTAAGCGCTT
>CALMCL010000122.1 GCA_937862905.1 uncultured Burkholderiaceae bacterium
GGTAGCGACCACGGCCTTGGGTGGCGTAGGTTGCGGCTGCACTTCAGGCTTGGCGGCGAAAACAGACATGCCTTCATGGGTTTGGCGCTTGATTTTTACTGTTGGTGCTTTTGCTTACAGCGTCGGCGCCATTATTTACCTGTTGTTGTGGGTGTTTGTACCCATGGCGCCCTTTCCAACCTCGGTTAATGCTGAAATTACCCCAAGTGATTTAAATAAAACCACATCTGAAATGAATGATAAAACCATTGATGCCCCTCCTCCATCCGCGGGGTAAATGTTTTATCTCCTCATTGAATACAAAAAAGCCCATAATGCATGGGCTTTTTCTTATGTGACTCATGGATAATTGAAGGCATTGGCTCATGCCTCCTGTTGCCTAAACCTCTAAATTGTCAATTAAACGGGTTGTGCCAATGCGTGCGGCTGCCAATATGACCAATGCAACGCCTGCTTTGACCTCATCGGCTGTTGGTTGCAGCAAGTTGTCTTGACGGCGCACCGCGATGTAATCAGGTTTCCAACCATGATTGGTTAAAGCGTTCATTGCGCCCTGCTCAATCGATGACAGTTGCGTTGCCGCTTGCTCTCTGTCCATCATAATCTGAGCACGCACCGATTGTAACTGAGCATAGAGTTGTGGTGCGGTAGCGCGGTCTTCGGTTGAAAGGTATTGATTGCGCGATGATAAAGCCAAGCCATCAACATCTCGTACCGTTTCGGCCGCAATGATTTCAACGGGCAAAGCCAGCTGTCGACACATGGCACGAATGATCATCAATTGCTGGTAATCTTTTTTCCCGAAAACAGCCACCCGCGGTTGAACACATGAAAATAATTTGAGTACAACCGTGCACACCCCTTGAAAAAATCCAGGACGAAACTCCCCTTCTAAGATGTCACCCAATTGAGTGGGCGGTTGAATGCGGTAAGTTTGTGGTTCAGGGTACAAGTCTTTTTCGGTTGGTGCGAACAATGCGTATACTTTTTCTGATTCAAGTTTTGCTGCGTCATGTTCAAAAGTTCTCGGGTATTTGTCAAAGTCCTCATTTGGACCAAATTGCAAACGGTTGACAAAAATGCTGGCGACCACAGGATCGCCATGTTGTGCAGCAAGCCGCATCAAAGATAAATGACCTTCATGTAAATTGCCCATTGTGGGCACAAAAGCAATTCGATTTTGACCACTGAGTTGGGCACGGAGGTCATCAATGTGAGGAATAATGCGCATGAGCGTCTTTCAATTTCAAATAAAATCAGTGTGTCGCACAGGCACCTTGCGTGAAGCCCATCACAGTGGCATCACCGCATGCCGAACATGCATTGCTGTAGGTTTTTAATTCTGTCGACGGGCATGGCGTGGTCACGCATCGAATGCCCGTGTCGCGAATGGCGCACACAGGACGATAATCTCGGGTGCATATTTGTGGGCGTGGCTCTTTGCAAGCGACCTGTGATGTTTGTGGTGTTTCTGTGCCATGAATGGGAGATTCAACAGAGGTCTGTGCACAGGCTGTGAAGGCCAGCGCACAGAGCATCGAGCAAAAGAGTTTCATCATCATTCAGGCCTTTGTCTTTCAACTTTTATTTTTAAGCTTTTACATTCAACATTGGGAACAACATCAAACCCCAGTAAAACCGTGCTCGGGTTGGGGAAAATCTCCGCTTTTAACTTCAGCCACATATGCATCAATCGCACCGGAAATACTGCTTTGACCGACCATGAAGTTTTTAACAAATTTCGCTTTTTTGCCTGGGAATACATCCAGCATGTCGTACAGCACCAACACCTGACCATCGGTGTCTTTGCCTGCACCAATGCCAATCGTCACCATTGATACGTGTTCGGTCACATTTTTACCCACATGCATGGGCACGGCTTCAAGCACCACCATGGACGCCCCCGCTTCTTGTAGAGTCAAGGCTTCTTTCAACAGTTGATTGGCAGCCTCTTCAGTTTTTGCTTGAACCTTGAAACCACCCAATTGATACACCGATTGCGGGGTCAATCCAAGGTGAGCACACACAGGAATGCCGTTCTGCACCAACACACGTACGGTGTCCGCCAACCACGCCCCACCTTCGAGCTTAACCATATGCGCACCTGCTTGCATGAGTTTGACAGCATTGTGCAATGCATCCTCTGTGGTGCCATAACTGCCAAATGGCAAATCCGCCACCACCCATGCACGCGATGTGGGGCGAGTATACAAGCCACGCAAAACAGCTTTTGTGTGGTAAATCATGTCACCCATGCTCACAGGCAATGTGGTGCGTTGGCCTTGAATGACATTGCCCAAGGAGTCGCCCACCAATAAACAATCAACATGGTGACTGTCCAGCAAAGCTGAAAAAGACGCGTCGTAACAGGTCAGCATGGCGATTTTCTCACCATTTTTTTTCATTTCTTGCAAAGTGGTCAATGAAATCGGTTTAATGGGTTTGGTTGCATCCACCGTTGGTGCCGTGTTACCGTAACTGGCTTGGGTCATTTTTCACAATCCTATCAAGCGTTTTTAATTAAAAAATAACCAATTGCTTTCAATCGTTTTCAATTTTTTCAATTGGTTACATCATGTTATTGATGTCATTCACAGTTTAACAATTAAAAAATAACCAATTGCTTTCAATCGTTTTCAATTTTTTCAATTGGTTGCATCATGTTATTGATGTCATTCACAGTTTAACAATGTCTTGCCCCATCACTTGAGGCAGGACATCAGCCAAAACTATCTTTTTTTCATTGGCCTCCATCCAAGTCAAATGAGGTGAAATCTCAGATAAAGGCAGCAACACAAAAGCGCGCTCCGTCATTCGAGGATGGGGTATCGTCAGACGCTCATCATGCAAAACCGCATCATCATACAACAAAACATCCAAATCAAGGGTGCGAGGTGCATTGCGATGGCTGCGCTCACGGCCGTGATCCAACTCAATTCTTTGTAAAGCATTAAGCAGCTGATGCGCAGAGAGGTTGGTATTGATCATCGCAACAGCATTGGTGTAATTAGGGCCATCAGCACCCTCGCCCACAGGTGCACTGCCATACATGGACGACACCCGTTGTACCGTCATTTGAGGCACACTGGCCAATGCATGAATGGCTGCATTCAAAGTCCGTGCCGCATCACCTAGATTCGCCCCCAGCCCAATGTAAGCAACGACATGTGTCATTCTGAAGCGCCCTCTGTCGTGGGTTTTTTAGCATTTGTTTTACGGCGACGGCGGCGTTTTTTAGGCCCTTCATTGGCAACGACCGTGGGTTGGCTGCGCAAAACAGCGATGATTTCAATGCGTTCTTCTGGTTGAGCGAAGTAAAAATCATCCCACCATTGAGCCAAACCCAGACCCGCTTCGTTTAAATGACCAAGCTGTGCACGCAATAATAAAAAGTCATAGGCGGCACGAAAACGAGGATGCTCGACCAAACCCTTTACTTGACGAGGTAAACGACGTTCCAATCGGGGTTGTAAACTCCAAATTTCGCGCATATCGGCAACAAAGCGTTTGGTGATGGTGACTTGGTCGCTGTTTTGATTCATCACTTCGGTGATGGATTGATCCAATGCGACGATCGATGGTGAGCCTTGTTTTTGATGAAATTGCCAACGTTGCTCAATTTTTGGCCACATCAGTGCGGCAAATAAGAAGCCTGGTGAAATGGACTTGTCTTGATTGACCCGTGCATCTGTTTGCTCAAGTACGCGATGAACCCATTCAGCGCCCTTTTCCGTTTGCACCACATCGTGCAACACAGGCATTAAATACTGAGTAAAATCATAGTCTTGTAAAGCATTCAAGCTGGCATCGGCATGACCCGTGGTAAAAAACTTCAAGGTTTCATCGAACAAGCGTGCTTGAGGAATGTTGCCCAATAAAGGTTTGCACTCCTCCATTGCATCTTCGGTGTGCGCGTCAACGGTGAAATTCAGTTTCGCCATAAAACGTAAAATCCGCAGCATGCGCACAGGATCCTCACGAAAACGTGTGACAGGATCACCAATGATGCGCAAGGTTTGGTCTTGCAAATCACTCACACCACCGTGGTAATCCAACACCGTTTGGTGTTTCACATCATAGTACAGCGCATTGACTGATAAATCACGGCGGACAGCATCATCCACCAAGGTGCCGTACACATTGTCGCGCAGTACGCGACCATGTTCATCAACCTCTTGATCACTGGTGTCGGCAGAGCGGAATGTTGTCACCTCGATTAAATCGCGTTTATGGGGCACATGAACAATGCGAAACCGACGGCCGATGATGCGGGCGCGGCGAAATAATTTCACCACTTGTTCAGGACGAGCGTTGGTGGCCACATCAAAGTCTTTGGGCTGTAAGCCTTGCATCAAGTCACGTACTGCGCCACCGACAATGTAAGCTTCGAAGCCGGCTTCAGTCAATGTGCGCGTGACCATCACCGCTGCTTCAGAGATGTATTTTGGATTGATGCCATGTTTTTTTACGGGGTAAGCATGTGCTTTGTGTGAAACGATTTTATCGGCCACACGCAATTTTTTCTTCGATTCCCGAGAAGCGGGTTTGGTCGAGCCTTTGGGTGCGAACAGTTGTTTTATAAATTTTGTAATCATGTTTTTTCTTGTCTTTTAAATGCATGTTTTGAATGTGTACTCAACGCGTGCATTTAAGCGGCGTATTCGCTATGAAACAACTCAATGGTTGGCCAATGCCGTTCTTTCGCAACCGCAGCGAGCTTGGCATCGGGGTGAACAACGACAGGGAATGTGGCTTGCTCAAGCAAAGGCAAATCGTTGATGGAGTCACTGTAAAAATGGCTGGCGGCAACATGCGCCAAGGATAAGTCACGTTCATTCAACCACGCGTTGACATTGGTGATTTTACCATCTTGAAAATTAGGCGTTCCCGCCACTTTGCCAGTATAACGACCATCCACTGTCTCTGCACGGGTGGCAATCAAGTGTTCAAACCCAAACGCTGCTGCGATCGGCTGCGTGATGAAGTCATTGGTCGCCGTCACCAGCGCACAAATGTGACCCGCATCACGGTGTTTTTTAACCAAAGCCATCGCCTGTGGCCGCAACATTGGGGCAATTATGGTTTCAAGGTATTCGCTGCGCCACGCTTTCAGCGTCGCCATGTCATTGTCTGCCAGCACTTTAAATGCAAACTCGCAGTATTCGTAGATGTCCAATGTGCCCGCTGTGTATTGGCCATAAAAATAATCATTTCTGCCTTGATAAAACATTTGATCGACATAGCCACGAGACACCAAAAAATCACCCCAACCATGATCTGAATCACCGGGGATCAGTGTTTTATCCAAATCAAAAAGTGCGACAGTGGGTTTAAGGTTGTCCATTTTCAAGCCATTCTTTCAGCAGTGGCAGCGTCAAAGCGCGCTGACGCTCTAAGCTGTATGTATCTAAGTGTTGTAAAAAATCATTCAGCTGTGACAAATCACGGGTCAAATGACGCAGCATATAAGGCACAACATCCGTGGATAAAATCAAACCCCGTTCAGCAGCCCGTTGATGGAGCACTTGTGCTTTGTCTTCATCGGTCAATGCGCGCAATTGGTACACCAAATCCCATGCCAATCGGGTTTTTAAATCAGGCAAAAAATCATTGGGCAAATGGGCTGGCGCCACATTGGCTGACAGAACCAAGACATTGCCTTTGTAGCTGCGCACATGATTATAGAGGTGAAACAAAGCTTTTTGTTGCACTGCATTTAATAAATGCACATTATCGATCAGATAAACAGTGGGGATTTCATAATACGGTTGGGCATCAAGTGCCTGCGGCGTGACCCACACCGACTGGGGAAGCAAAGCCAAACTGCTGAGTAAGTGCGTTTTACCCACACCCGCAGCGCCCCAGACATACAAGGCCGAATGCTCAAATTCGCCTTGGGCAACGGCTGCAATTTGTGCCATCGCCTCTTCATTTTGGCCCACAATGTAGTTGGCCAAACTGGCTTCATTTGGTAAAGTCAAAGCCAAAGCCAATTGTGGATGCATCATATCAACACCTTTGTCCAAGCTTCAACAATCACACGTAAATCATTCATATTCAATATTCACTGCGCCTTATAAAATTGGCTGTCAAAATAACGACCACGCATGTGGCGCATGACCACCACCACGATTGCGGAAGCAGGTAAAGCAAACACCACGCCAAGAAAGCCAAACAAAACACCAAACACCATCAAAGCAAAAATCACTGCGACAGGCGACAAACCGATGCGCTCACCCACCAAGCGGGGCGTTAACACATAACTTTCAAGCACTTGCCCAACAGCGTAAATGGCCAACACCGCAAAAAAAGGCATGGAAAATCCAAACTGTAACAATGCCGATAAAGCCCCTAAAATCAAGCCCAGAGAAAAACCAATAAAAGGCACAATCACGAAACAGCCTGTCAATATACCAACTGAAATCGCCACATCTAAACCTGTAACACTCAAGGCAACAGCATAATACAACGCCAAACTTGCAATCAATAAAAATTGCCCACGCACATATTGAGACAACACCGCATCCATCTCATTGCTCAATTGAAACACATCCAATCGCCAACCCACAGGCACCAAACGGCGCAGCATTTTGACTGTCGCAGGCCAATTCGCCAGCAAATAATACGTGATGATGGGTAATAATGCCACCCACGTGAGGATATTTAAGATAACCGAGCTGCCTTTCATAAGCACACCAAAAGCTTGTTGGCTGATGTTGGAAAAATTAACATTTTCAATCACCACGTCACGGATGTGCATGAACCACTGGGCTATTTCACCTGCTGCAATCATGGGAAAAAATTGTTCAATCAACGCCGAGTGGGTCAACATATTTTGCAAGTTGGACAGCATCAAAGGCAAACGGATTTGCAACACGGTCAACTGTTGACTCAAAATAGGCCAAGGAATAAATGCCACAAATAAAAACACAATCAAGAAAGTCAAAACGATTAAACCTGAGGCAATTGATCGACTTAAACCATGCAATGACAGTTTTTTAACAATGGGATTGAACAAATAAGCCAACAAAGCCGCAAATCCAAATGGGATCAGAATGCTTTTAATCGTCCAAAGAAACCAGAAAAACGCTACAATAACGCCCAAAACCAACGCAGCTTTTACAATCTGTGTCCATTTCATATTTTTCCCCGCCTTTTTTATTGATTGAGCACTTGGCGTGCACAAGAGGCGTATTTTATAGGAGTTTCAGAGAATCATGGTAGAACATACGTCAGGATTGTCGTACAAAGACGCAGGTGTTGACATGGTTGCGGGTGACGCACTGGTCGAACGCATCAAACCATTTGCCAAAAAAACCATGCGCGAAGGTGTATTGAACGGCATTGGTGGCTTTGGTGCGCTGTTTGAAATCTCAAAAAAATATGAAAATCCAGTTTTGGTTTCTGGCACAGATGGTGTCGGCACAAAACTCAAACTTGCTTTTGAATGGGGCTTTCATGACACCGTCGGCATCGATTTGGTCGCCATGAGCGTGAATGACATCCTTGTTCAAGGGGCTGAACCTTTGTTCTTTTTGGATTATTTTGCCTGCGGCAAGCTTGATGTGGACACTGCGGCAGATGTCATTAAAGGCATTGCCTATGGATGTGAACAATCCAATGCCGCATTAATCGGTGGCGAAACGGCTGAAATGCCAAGCATGTACCCTGAAGGCGAATACGATTTGGCGGGCTTTGCTGTCGGCGCAGTCGAAAAGTCAAAAATCATCACGGGTGCAGACATCAAGGCCGGCGATGTGGTGCTTGGCTTGCAATCAAATGGTGTGCACTCCAATGGCTTTTCGCTTGTGCGCAAAATTTTAGACGTCTCAAAAGCCGACTTAAACCAAGACATGGGCGGCGTGACTTTACAAAAAGCCATCAGCGCCCCTACACGCATTTATGTGAAACCGATTTTAGCTGCCCTTGAACAAGTCACCATCAAAGGCATGGCACACATCACAGGTGGTGGCTTGACTGAAAATGTGCCCCGCGTTTTACCCGAAGGCATGCAAGCGGTTTTGGACAGTTCAAAATGGGAGCGCCCTGCACTGTTCAAATGGTTGCAACAAGCCGGCAATGTCGCCAATGACGAAATGCACCGTGTGTTCAACTGCGGCATTGGCATGGTTGTGATTGTGGATGCAGCGGATGCAGACAAAGCGGCAACCATCTTGCGTGAACAAGGTGAAACGGTTTATTCGATTGGGGTCATTCAAGCCTTACCTGAAGGCGAGGAACCGACCATCGTTGTTTAAACCCTGATTTAAATTGACTGAATAAAAAAGGCAAATATATTTATTTGCCTTTTTTGTTTTCGTGCAGTCACTGCAACACACCCAATGCACAGATATGATTGGACAATCATCAAAAACAAGGTGTTTAAAGCCATAACATACATACAAAAAGCAATAGAAAAAACAACAAGCCCGTCCGAACGGTTCCAATTGATGCAAATCACTAGTAATTATGGTTTAATGCGGCTAAAACAGACCAAACAAAGGAAATGCCATCATGAGAAAAATACTATTTGTAGCCATCGCAGCCTCTTTGCTCTCTGCATGCCAGACAATGGACAATAAAGAGGCCTACTGCCCGAGTCACAGTGGCATGGCACGGCATGCCGTTTGCATTGACCCTGCGTGGGTGCTTGATGCTATGCCAGATGGTGAGGGTGAAAAAAGTAAAGTCATGGTGGTATTGAATGCTGAGGGCATCACTCAATTGAAAGCAAAAGCATTGCTGACGGGCACCATCCCTGTGGCGTTACAGGTCGGCCACTATTTTTTTGAGTCTTATGATAAAAAATCACTGACCAGCGGCTTTTTGGTGCTCAAACCGTTTCATAACCGTGATGAGGCTTTGCAAATCATTGATATACTGAAGCCGCAATGATTAGGCTGTTGAGTTGCCCCCAACTTATTGAATTGCAGTCATTGAGTTGCACTTAAAAATCATGTTTAAGTGGTGCCGAGGTATGCGGAGGTACAAAGATCTGATGTACAAAGGGTACTGAGGCAATCTTAAATCGCGTTTAAGGCCATATTTGCAATTTTTTAATGATTTTTACCACTTGTGTGTAAGTTGAAACGGGCTTTTTCGTCCAATGCTTACGATACACTTTTGCAAGGAGAAACCTCATGTCCATCGCCCATCCAATAAATGCCCAATACGCCAATAACCCTCAGTTCGAACTTGCCACACTCGGCGGCGGCTGTTTTTGGTGTGTTGAAGCTGCTTTCGCCGTCCTCAAAGGCGTTGTGGATGTTGAATCAGGTTATGCGGGCAGCGATGATCCACGTGCCAATTACGAAGCCGTGTGCACGGGACGGACGGGTTTGGCTGAAGTTGTACAGGTTTTGTTTGATCCAAAAGTCATCACCTATGAAAAAATCCTTGCTGTGTTTTTTGCAGTGCACAACCCCACCACGCTCAATCAGCAAGGTGCCGATAAAGGCACGCAATACCGTTCGGTGATTTACACCCACTCCGATGCTCAGGATGCCATTGCACGCGCGATGTTGCCACACATCGAAGCCGATTGGGGGGGGCCTGTGGTCACACAAGTCGAAACGGTGCATCATTACACACGGGCTGAGGATTATCATCAAGAATATTTTGCACAGCACCCTTTTCAAGGTTATTGCCAAGCGGTGATTCCACCCAAATTGGCTAAATTGCGTGCCAATTACGCGGACATGTTGAAATAAATTCAAAAAAACTATTACAATTTAATTAAATTATAGTCAAAAACTATTTAAGACATTTAAAAGCATCATTGGTCAAAACCTTTGTTCATTGTTATGATTCTCCCATCAACTTCACAGGGAGTTGCATTTTTATAACACATCAAAAAGGAAGCACAATGAGTTTGCAAAGTTTTGAAGGCAAGACAGTCCCTCAGGTCACATTTAAATTGCACGAAAATAATCAATGGGTTGAAACCAACAGCGCAGAGTTGTTTGACAACAAAACCGTTGTTGTGTTCTCTTTGCCTGGTGCATTCACACCGACCTGTTCATCCACGCATTTACCCCGTTATGAAGAACTGGCTCCTGTGTTCAAAGCCAATGGCGTGGACAGCATCCTGTGCGTATCGGTCAACGATGGTTTCGTAATGGAAGCATGGGGACAAGATCAAAATGTCACCGCGGTGCGCCCAATTGCCGATGGCAATGGTGAGTTCACAGAAGGCATGGGCATGTTGGTGGACAAATCAGCGATTGGTTTTGGCAAGCGCTCTTGGCGCTATTCGATGTTGGTCAAAAATGGCGTGGTCGAAAAAATGTTCATCGAACCCGATGTTGAAGGCGACCCATTCCTCGTGTCTGATGCCGACACCATGCTCAATCACATCGCTCCCACAGCAGCCAAGCCTGAACAGGTCGCATTGTTCACTAAGGTGGGTTGCCCATTTTGTGCCAAAGCCAAAGAACAGCTCAACGGTGCGGGTGTGAGTTACTTTGAAATGCCTTTGGCGGACAATGTGCGCCAACGTTTATTGTCAGCCGTTGCGGGCAAAGCCACATCACCGCAAATGTTTGTCAATGGTGAGTTGATTGGCGATGGAGCTGCAATTGAAGCATGGGTGAATGCACGCGCTTAAGATGCGGTAAAGGGGAATGCTTTTTTTACAAGCAAACCCACCCCAATGGCAGCATCCTTTATTTCAGGGGCTGCCATTAATCAAAAAGGAGGAATATCATGAGTGAACAGACTAAAAAACTGACAACGGCCTTTGGTTGTCCTGTAGCGGACAATCAGAATGTGATGACAGCGGGTCCACGCGGGCCTCAATTGTTACAAGACGTATGGTTCTTGGAGAAATTGGCTCATTTTGATCGAGAAGTGATTCCCGAGCGTCGAATGCATGCAAAAGGCTCTGGCGCATACGGCACTTTCACCGTCACGCATGATATTACCGCTTACACACGCGCCAAGATTTTTTCTACAATTGGCAAAAAAACGGAGATGTTTGCTCGCTTCTCGACGGTGGCTGGTGAGCGCGGTGCCGCCGATGCTGAACGCGACATTCGTGGCTTTGCGATGAAATTTTATACCGAAGAAGGCAATTGGGATTTGGTGGGTAACAACACACCTGTTTTCTTTTTGCGGAATCCTTTAAAATTTCCAGATTTAAATCACGCCGTCAAACGCGACCCACGCACCAACATGCGCAGCGCAAAAAACAATTGGGACTTTTGGACGTCACTGCCAGAGGCTTTGCATCAAGTCACAATTGTCATGAGCGACCGAGGTTTACCTTCATCCTACCGTCACATGCATGGCTTCGGCAGCCACACCTTCAGCTTCATCAGTCCAAAGAATGAACGTTTTTGGGTCAAATTCCATTTGCGCACGCATCAAGGCATTCAAAATCTAACGGATCAAGAAGCCGAAGCGATCATCGGCAAAGACCGTGAAAGCAGTCAACACGACCTGTATCAAAGCATTGAGCAAGGTGATTTCCCAAAATGGACTTTATTTGTGCAAATCATGCCTGAAGCTGATGCCGCTCACACGCCATATAACCCTTTTGACCTGACCAAAGTGTGGCCGAAAAAAGATTACCCACTCATTGAAGTGGGCGTCATGGAGCTGAATCGAAACCCAGACAATTATTTTGCAGAGGTCGAACAAGCCGCATTCAGCCCTGCCAACGTGGTGCCAGGCATCGGCTTTTCACCAGATAAGATGTTGCAAGGACGGTTGTTTTCATACGGTGATGCCCATCGCTATCGCTTGGGTGTGAATCATGCGCAGATTCCTGTGAATTCAGCACGCTGTCCCGTTCACAGTTATCACCGTGACGGCGCCATGCGCACGGATGGCAACTTTGGCAGCACACTGGGTTATGAACCAAACAGCGAAGGTCAATGGCAAGAACAGCCTGATTTCAGTGAGCCTCCGCTCACTTTGGAGGGGGCCGCCGCACATTGGAATCACCGTGAAGACACAGATTACTATTCACAGCCGCGTGCTTTATTTCGCTTGATGTCAAAGTCACAACAACAAGCCTTGTTTGATAACACCGCTCGCTCCATTGGTGCCGCTCCAAAATTTATACAATTGCGCCACATCAGCAATTGCATGAAAGCAGACCCAGCCTATGGCGAAGGTGTTGCAAAAGCGCTGGGCATTTCAAGCAACGAGATCCCGCAATAAATCCGCTTTACTTTTGTTTTTACCTTTTTGCCAGCAGAATAAAGGGTGATTGATTTGGATCATCCTTTATTTGATCATTTACACACAGCAACACATAGCAAACACACAGCAGATAAGCCCTACAGAACACTTATGAGTCCAAACATTTATCACATTGACGTTGCGGTCATTGGCGCGGGCACCGCAGGTCTCGCCGCCTACCGCCAATCCATCGCCCAAGGCGCACGCACCCTCCTCATTGAAGGTGGCCCTTATGGCACAACATGCGCACGCGTCGGTTGCATGCCTTCTAAATTACTGATTGCTGCTGCAGATGCACACCATGCCCTGGGTCGCTTGCATGCATTTGGCATCGATTTACCTACGCCAAGCATTGACGGTGAACGGGTCATGGCGCGTGTGCGCAAAGACCGCGACCGCTTTGCCGGTTTTATGCTGGATCGTGTCAA
>CALMCL010000123.1 GCA_937862905.1 uncultured Burkholderiaceae bacterium
AAAAAACGTCATTGAGTCAAATGTCACTCACCCCAATGTTGGCATCACAAATGCATTTGCATGTGCCATACCCGATTCTGGCCAGCGGCGGGTAATCACTTTACTGCGGGTGTAAAACCGAATGGCTTCTGGCCCATAGATGTGTTGATCGCCAAACAACGAATTGCGCCAGCCGCCAAAAGAAAAGAAAGCAATGGGTACGGGAATCGGTACATTGACACCCACCATACCGACTTCAATCGCATTTTCGAAGCGGCGAGCAACCGCGCCGTTGCTGGTGAATACGGCAGTGCCATTGGCATACATGTTGCGATTAATCAGTTCAATCGCGTCTTCGAGCGTTGCAACGCGCACCACGCACAGCACTGGACCGAAGATTTCTTCTTTATAAATTGTCATGTCAGGTGTGACGTGGTCAAACAATGTGCCACCAACAAAAAAGCCATTTTCGTGTCCTTCAACGCTTAAACCACGGCCATCAGCAACCAAAGCGGCTCCTTCTTTGACACCCGAATCAATGTAACCTAAGATTTTCTCACGGTGCAAAGCAGACACCACGGGGCCCATTTCCGTGCCTGTGACCATGCCATTATTGATTTTGAGGGTTTTGACTTTCTCATTCAATTTAGCAACTAGCGCATCGGCCACATCACCCACAGCAACAGCAACTGAAATCGCCATGCAACGCTCGCCCGCTGAACCATACGCCGCCCCCATCAAGGCATTGACGGTGAAATCCAAATCGCAGTCAGGCATCACCACGCCGTGATTTTTTGCACCACCGAGTGCCTGCACACGTTTACCGTGTTCAGCCGCCGTTTGATAAATGTATTTGGCAATTGGCGTTGAACCAACAAATGAAACGGCTTTGACATCAGGATGCGTCAACAAGCCATCAACCACCTCTTTATCCCCATTGACCACATTGAGCACACCGTCAGGTAAGCCCGCTTCTTTCGCCAATTGAGCCAACAACATTGAGCATGAAGGTACCTTTTCAGACGGTTTAAGCACAAAGGTGTTGCCACATGCAATCGCCATCGGAAACATCCACAACGGTACCATCGCAGGAAAGTTAAACGGTGTGATGCCTGCGCACACGCCGAGTGGTTGGTGTAAAGAGTGCGAATCCACGCCCGTACCGACGTTTTCAGCCATTTCACCTTTGAGCATGTGGGCGATGCCTTGGGCAAACTCAACCACTTCGATGCCACGCGTGACCGAGCCTTGTGCATCATCAAACGTTTTGCCATGCTCTTCGGTGATCAAAGCAGCGAGTTTGTCGCGGTTGACTTCCAGCAACTCACGAAATTTCATCATGATGCGGGCGCGGCGCAACGGAGGTGTGTCACGCCATGCAGGAAATGCGGCATGTGCAGCAGCAACAGCGGTATTCACATCATCAACCGATGACAACACGACCGTTTTACTGATTTCACCCGTTGCAGGATTGGTCACATCATTGTGACGGGTCGACGCACTGTGGCTGACTTGATTATTAATCCAATTTTGAATCTGTGCCATCTTGTTAATCCTCTAAACTTTTTTGAAAATGGAAACATGAAATGCTCATGCCTTGTTTCATATAAAAACGATGTGCATCCGCGCGCTGAACGCCTGAGTCCAAATGTAAAAAGCGGCATCCTTGGCTTTTTGCCAAATCAGTCAACCAAGCCACCAATGCATCACCATGACCCCGTGAACGCGTGTTTTGGTTACTGACCAGATCGTCCACATACAAATGCTTACCCATCCAAAGGCTTCGCGCCACGCGAAAGCCTGCAACTGAAACCAGCAAGCCACCTTCTTTAATGAAAGCCAATTGATAACCACCCACCATCATCTCGCGAATGATGCCGATAAATTCTTCCTTAAGCAAATGGGGGCGCAGTTGATGCATGACATCAAAGCATGCCAAAATATCCTCATCCGATTGTGCAAGAGATGCTGTTTTCATATCACTTCACCAACCGCAGGGCTTCGGCCACAGTTTCAAAAATGCGAGTGATCTCTTCTTCGGAGATAATCAATGGTGGAGAAAATGCCAAAATGTCGCCGGTGTAACGCACCAACACACCCTGATTAAAGCAATGTAAAAAGACTTCATACGCACGCGCACCAACCTCACCATCACGCGAGACCAACTCAATGCCACCGATCAAGCCCAGATTACGGATGTCCTTGACATGTGGCTCATCTTTCAATCGATGGATTTCATTTTCAAAATGAGGGGAAAGTTGAGCAGCACGTTCAAACAGTCGATCCTTTTTATACACGTCCAATGTGGCGCACGCTGTCGCTGCTGCGAGCGGGTGACCTGAATAAGTGTAACCGTGGAAAAATTCAATGGCATTTTCAGGTGAAGCATGGACAACGGTGTTATAAATCTCGTTTTTACACACCACAGCCCCCATCGGCACAGAGGCATTGTTCAAACCTTTGGCCAAGATCATGATGTCTGGAGTGACATCAAAATACTGCGCTGCAAATGGGGTGCCCAAGCGGCCCAAGCCTGTGATGACTTCATCAAAAATCAACAACAACCCGTGTTTATCACACAACTCACGCAGGCGTTTCAAATAACCTTTGGGCGGAATCAACACACCAGTCGAGCCTGCAACAGGCTCAACAATCACACCCGCAATCGTTGACGCATCGTGCAAAGCCAAAATACTTTCCAAATGATCCGCTAAATGCGCGCCCCACTCAGGCTCACCACGACTGAAAGCCATGTGCTCAAAATCATAGGTATGGGGCAAGTGATCGCAACCTGGAATCAAGTTGGCAGAAAAATGCTTGCGATTGCCACCAATGCCACCAACAGAAATGCCACCAAAACCGCAACCATGATAGCCTCGTTCGCGACCAATAAATTTAGTGCGCTGAGCCTCACCTCGAGCACGGTGATAAGTTAAAGCCATTTTCAATGCAGAATCGACCGCCTCCGAACCCGAGTTGCTGAAAAACACTTTGTCCATACCATCAGGCGTGATTTCAGCCAGTTTAGTCGCCGCTTCAAATGCTTTTGGATGACCCATTTGAAACATCGGCGCGTAATCCAGTGTCTGAGCCGTTTCCGTGATGGCATTGACAATTTCGTCACGGCCATGACCTGCATTGACACACCACAAGCCCGCAGTGCCATCTAAAATTTGACGACCATCATCGCTGGTGTAGTACATGCCTTTGGCCGAAACCAGCATGCGAGGCGCTGCTTTGAATTGCTTATTGGCCGTATACGGCATCCATAAGTTTTCCATATTAATTGACATTTTTATCTCCAAATTGACTTTTATAATTCACAGTTGTAACAAGACTGACGCAACTATAGTTCAAATATTGGCTTGCAAATAGTTCCAATTTATATGGCTTACTCAGACCATTAAGGACAATGGTTTGTCATCCAATGCCATAGCGCAAAGGCTTACACACCAAAACCAAAGAGGCGCAAGACAGTAAACACCAACATACCCACAAAAATGGTCAATAATAAATTTTGACGAATAACAAATACAATGCTGGCAATGACACATGCAATGAGCGCTTTATTGTGCCAAGAAACATCCACATGCCCCGCTTGCATGAATATCTCAGGCGCAATCACTGCTGTAATTGCAGCCGTCGGGGCAAACCGCAAAGCGCGTTGAATCAAAGGTGGAAACACAAAAGCAGAAGGTGTGAGCAGAAAAAAAGAACGCGTCACAAATGTCACCACACACAACCCCAAAGTGGCTGCAATCAGCCAAACGTGATCAAAAACATCCATTATTTTTCACCCTTCGCGTGTCGAGCAGAAGCGCTCAAATAACCATTTTTCCACACCGATTCCACCACCATTCCCACAAACACCCCAGCAATGATGGCCACAATCACCCACAATTTATAGGGTAGATCCTGTAACAGCACAGCAACAGAGGCTGCTGCCAAACAAGCAAACACGGTGGCCCAATGGTTGACCGTTTTTAAAATCAAGACCAATAATGTAATGGTGCCCGCCAGTTTTAACCCCCATTCATTGGGAATAAAGCTGGCAAACAAAACCCCCATTGCAATGCCTATCTGCCAAGCAATGTAATTGGGAATGGCCATGCCCATAAAAAAACCACTTTGAGACAATGTGGCGGGTGCGGGCGTAACGTCTCGGTAACGATGGGCAAATAACATTGAATTCATGTCGCCATTTAAAAAACCATAAATGAGACGCTGTTTCAGCCCCAAGTGCCGAAAATAAGGTCGAATGCCCGCACTAAAAATAACAAAGCGTAAATTCACCACTGAAGCCGCCAACCAAATGATGGGCATCGGTGCATGCATGGTCAACATGCCAAGCACCGTTAATTGGGCCGAAGCGGCAAATACCAATAGATTAATCAACACCACATAAAAAGGCGATAAACCACCCGAAATCATCGCTGCCGCAGTCACAATCGCCCAAATCAATGTTGCAGGGATCGTTGGCCGAATGGTGGCCCAACCTTCCATAAATGCTCGCTTTGCGAGCAAAGCATCCGCATCATTGCCGATGTCCAACGCCAGCCAGTCGTGTATTTTTTTCATTATTTTGGCGTTAACGCCCTCCTATTTTTTTATTTTTACTTTGCCACATGGTGTCCATTGTCGCACGCAAATCCCCTCCGCCATAGTACCAAATGACACGAGTAAAAACCAACACATCACATGTGAACACGTGCATGGTTTTTTAAAAAAAACCTATGTTTCAGAAGCCCGATGTGTGGTTGTGCGCAGCTAAAATTGCACACAGCGAGCCCAGTCAAAGGCAGAAAAA
>CALMCL010000124.1 GCA_937862905.1 uncultured Burkholderiaceae bacterium
GCTCTTGAGTTCGTCAGGCACGTATCGCAGCGCGTCGCCGTTGCGCTCAACAGCCGAAATTGATGCTTCTAAAGTTAAAAGTGCTGAAAATTGAATCATGGTATTGCTCCTTTGGTTAAAAATTGGATATGAAAAATGGGCTTTCACCTGCTTGGTTTTGTATTACAAAAAATCGCCTCATTTACGCTGCGTTCTCATCCGATTGCCACAGCCCATCGATAAAAGCATCCAAGCTGGATAACGCCGCACCAGTTAAGCCAGAGTTGCCGACAATGCGCTTCAAATCTTCTTGCGCCTTCATCACGATTTGGTCAACATCACCCGCGACAACAATGCGGCCGTCGCTTGCGATAAGATGCACTGCGCGTTTGACGTTGTAATCAACGCGCTTGCCGCAACGTTCGATGATGTCGGCTTGTTTTTGTTCGCTCAATTTATGCCAAGGTTCAGGCAATGTGCGGATTTCGTCAATCAGAGCGGATAACAAATCCTTACCAACTGATTGCGATGTCATGTTTAAAATAGCTTTTGCTTCTTCGGTAAAATCTACGGGCTTGTTCATGGTTCAGTTCCTTTGTGGTTAAAAAATTATTCGTCATTGGCGATTCGTTCGAGGTGGCTTTTTTGTGAGTCACTGATAAACATTCGCCGCCCGTAGGCTTCAAAATTGCTTATCAAATCACTCACAAAGCTCACCTCCCAATCATTGGCAGCGTTGGCTTCTGCCGTATCTAGTAATGATTGAAAATCTGATTCGTCGTAACAGTCTTGTACGCGCTCGCTCATACTGGCTTCCTTTGCAATTATTCAATCAAGCGGCGCGAGATGCTAAAACCTGCTCACTGTAAACACGCACACCATCAATGCGAGTATTGTCTTTGGTCGCTTTTGCGTGTTGGTTTAGGGTTGTGGTATTGACTTGCAACAGGTCAATCATGTGTGGGTTTGCCGCCACGAATTTGACCAGTGCCAGCAGGTCGGTTACTTCGGCTTTCCAATTGGTGCGTGTTGAAATGCCGCTGACTTTCTCGACCGATTGCGCCACCACAGGAGCGGTAGTCATGCTTGCAGTTGCTTGCAATGCAGCAGCTTCACTGGCGATACGCTCGGATTCTTCGGTGTTGCCAGCCTCAGCTGCTGCCTTAGCTTCAGCTTCCCGCTGTGTGGCTTCGGCCGCCAAACGCTCACGCTCAACGCGAGCCGCATCATCAAGTTTTGCCTGTTCAATGCTGCGTAACCGCTCTTGCTCAGTTGAGTACGCCAGCATTGATCCTTTCAACACAACTTCAGCTTCGTTTAAAATTCGCGTTGGCTCTTCAAACAAGGCCATCACTGATTTTTTGGCCTCATCAAGAGGCTTTGTAATCGACTTACGTTGCTCATCAAATTGTTTTTGCTTGCCCTTGATACCTTTGAGCTCTTCGCCCGCTTGCGTATACATCATGGGGGAGTCGATTACAAAATCACGCATGATGACCAAAGTGCGCTGTGCGTTTTGCATCATTGCTGCACGGTCTGGCGTTGTGAGCTTGATTTCTTGAGTTGTTTCATTTTTCATTTTGGTTTCTCCAATTTTTTAGTGTCAATAAAGCGGTGAATACTTGATAATCCTTCGGGTCCTTGTACTCCTGTAACTTGTAAAGACCGTTTGGTTTAAGCTGCAAAGCAAAGCGTTTCAATTTTTCGACGCCAAGCGCCATGTCGTATGCAGCCAATTGCAGTCCGACCGCTGGGTTAAGTGTCGCGCTTGTTTTTAGGTCAAGCACGCACCGAACACCGTTTAAGGTCAACACGCGGTCAAGCGTCCCAGCGTATCGGTGCAGCGCGTGGAAAATCCGCTGTTCTGACATTTCAACCACTACTTCGTTTTCAGTTTTGAATCGTTTCCACGCTGCAAAGTAATCAGCCACAATCGGCGTTAAACTTTCCTCGTCCAGATCGTCGTCGTCGTACAATTCGCAGGCTTTGTGCACGGCCACACCAATTTGTCGCTTGTTTTCCAAAATTGCAGGCGGGATGCCGCTAAAATCATTAAGCGGCTGCAAAATCTGAGTGACGCTTGGAACGATCACACCCTTAAATTTGTACTCGTGCGCACCCTCGTCAAATGTCAAAAAATTGCTCATGATTTATCCCTCTGTAAGCTCTTTGGCAAACTCCAGCAGCTTTTCAACATCTGATTTGGTTAAGCCATCAAAATCGTTCGTAATGGCACAGATTTCAATTGCTTGGTCCACAGGCATGTTGGCATTTTCAAGCTTGGCTTTAATAAGTGACTTTTCACCGTTCGTTGCTAAAACTTCGCCACCGGAATTGGCGGATACAGGCTCGGTTTTTACTTCAGCAGGCACAATTTCAACAGGTTCGGCTTTGGCTTGTTGTTTGGCTGATTTTGATTGCGGCATTGGCACGGCCTTTGCCACAGGCGCAGTCTCACGTGTCACGCTCACCGAACCATCATCGTTTAAGTCAATGATGTCGTGCGTCTCCTCCGCTGTTTGCAAGCCCATCAAAATTTCAGGGGAGTACAAGCGCCCAAAAAACGCGGCGGCGCGGTAACGCAGCATCAATTCGGGCATGGTTTGCCATTTGCTGCCGTTTTTTGTCAACCATCCCTCATCAATTGCCATTTGAATGGTGATTTTTGGCGACTCAAGGCGTTGGCCAGTTTCACGTTCAATTGCCCAGGCCACGCATGATTGGTGGCGAACATTTACTTTGCCTGTCTTTTCAACTGGTGTACTTTTACCACCGACTTTCTCCCATTTCGTATAGGTATATTCAACCTCTTGTGCTTCGCCCGCTTCTGACAAATCGAAGCGCAAAGGTGAGTAACGACCACATGTATTGATCGCGCTAATTACAAACTGCGAAGACCAAGACGGGCGACCCTCAATAACGTACAAATTTTGCATAATCATCAAAGGGTCTGCACCCATGCGAGCGGACATATTTAAAGCGATAACGCAGTTTGGTAAAGCATTTGGATTGTCTTCATACCCTGTGACTTTTCCATACTCTTTAATCTCTTTCTGCTGACGATAAACTACAGGTACAAGTGTGCTTGCCGATAAAAGCTTGGCAGCTCGTTGCATCAGCTCAAACGATTGCAGGCTGCCAAATCCCATTGAGACGTTTTCAATGGCTGTGCTTTGGGTTTGTTCTGTGGTTACGGGCATGTTCATGATTTAAATCCTTTGCTGTGGTTTGGTGTTTTTATTGCCATTGGCTCGCCGTACTCGGTGCCGCTGAGCTGTAAATCTGGGCGTGTCGATCTAAAGTGCACAGGGCTGTCGGTGACATCCGCTGTGCTTAGAACGCGCTGTGCATTGCCGTGTTTTTCGATTTCGGTGATAACAAGCGCGTTGTTTGTACGGATAAAGCAATTCATATTTGGAAAATAAAACATCATTGCGTGGCTCCTTTTGTTTTGATTGGAGGCGGAGGCTTGCGCTGCCAGTTTTGGTCGTCGTAATTCATGCCGCCCTCCGATATTCATCATGCAAATGCAAATTCGCACGGTGTTCCTCGATCCAGCCAAGCACTACGTATTCAAACTGCTTGGGCAATGGGTCGGCGGCTGTTACGGGTAGGCCGTCGACCTCCTTGATGGTGACCTGCCCATTGCTGACCGTATAAGCCACTTGGCGGCTCTGGCCGTTTGATTGAGTGGCGTAAAACTCGCGAAAACCTCGGTTGTTAAATAACATGATGTCGCTCCCAAACATAAGCGTCGAAGTTGCTCGACAATTGAAAATTCGGCTGATCGCCCGTGGCCTCTAACTGCCTGTTAAATTCTTCATTTGTGATTTCTTTCATCAAAAAATGACTTTTGAGGATTTCATCGCGCGCCTCGGAGGACTTCGCCAAGAACACGTAAGATGGGTTTTGCAACAAGTGCCTTGGCATGAGCCGCTCCTAAGTTTTAAATTAGATTAAAAACAACTTTTAAAAGCCATCGGTTTGATGACCCTTAAAAGTTGCCTTTTACCAGCTCAACCCTTAGGTAGCTGGTCTATCCGTCTTTCACGGCGGGGTGCTGTATCACGCTGTCGAATACGCCCCGAAGCAGGTTTGGTCATCCGAGGATGTCAACACTTGATGCTGTGTTGCGACTGCTTGGCTGCATCGGTGTTTTGATTGCATGAGGAGAATAATACATTAATGTATTTTAACTGTCAATACATTAATGTAAAATAAATAACATAAATGTATTTTATTTTTGTATTGAGCGTAAAATAATAAAAAGCCCCGCATTTGCGGGGCTTGGATGTTGTGATTTTTGTCACTGCAAAGAAAAAATAATTTGTTTGTAGTATAAATTTCGTGAATTAGACGTAAAAAAACCACCGCGAGGGTGGTTTTAAGTTTTGCAATCATATGATTTAAAACATGTTTTGATGACAGATGGACGCCGATGTCCCTCTGTGTGATTAATTTTTTTTAGAGCATTTCAAAAATATACCAAATATTACAGCTTGTTTTTTTTCGTCCATTTAAGCCCCTTTCAATCCAGTCGTTCCTGCTTTTTCTTGCAATCTCTCAATCGCACAGTAGGCACTTGAAACACGGTACCCTAAGCTGTTTGGGATAGCGAGTTCAAAATTTTTATCGAGACTGTCGTCACTCATAAGCTTGCCATCTAAGCTGTATATAATCTCTCGCAAAGGCTTTAAATACAACCCATTGGCGCAATCGAATTCAATCAAACTCATTGACATCGAGTAGCTGCGTTTATTATCGCGGTTGATAAATTTAGCCCAGGCGGTTCTGTCATGTGTGTTCACATCTTTAAATAAAAACACATAGTCATCATCACCGACCCCGACGAGGGTTTCTTTTTCATCGTTGAATGCTTCGGATATAAGTAGGCTTCGCTTACTCTCTTTTGAAACGTCTTTAAATTTGGTTTTTTGGGTTGACGGTATGAAATCATCCCATGCGTATTTTTGATCCGCGCTGGCGGACATAGAAAGCAGGATAAGCATCAGGAAACAAAATTTTCTCATCGGCTTTCTTTCACATAAGCTTCACACCCCTCGTTGAACGAATTAGATCGCGACGTGCAGTATGATTCATCTGTGATTCTTTTGTTTTTTGCCCAATCGTACCCGGCCCGATGCCCTGAGCAGTCTTGCGTGCACTCATAGCCGCGAAATGTTTGAGCGTTTGCAGACAGCGACGCGCACGTTAAAAGTAATAATAAAAATTTCATTTTATCTCCTCGGTTATTTATTCGGGTTGCCAGAAATATCAATCACCTCGCCCACAATGACGATGTAATCGGTTGCATATTCTTGGCTGTAACGTTCGTCCTTGAACGCCGTATTTTGCGAGTGCAGCACCAGCTCGTTCGTCGACTCGTCAATGTAAACGTATTTGCACTTGCGCGCGCCGTCATCGAGCAAAAAGAAAATCTTGAGATTATCTTCATCCTGCGCATCGTGGGCGCTCACGACGGGGATCTCTTTAGCGGCGGTGTGGACAGCCACACGATAGCCATGCTTTATCACGGGCTTCATGCTGTTGCCCTCAGCTCCAAGACGTACTACATTTTCAGGTTTTGCATGATTATTCGCAAAAAATGACTCATGATAAATGCGTGATTTGGTCTCGGTCTCAGCATAATCAATGGTGTTTCCAGTACCGCACGACAAACGCACCTCATACTCAGGAATCGCGTGGTATCCGCTGGGCACGGCATCATTGTCTGACAGCGAGCGCACGGGTTCGGGGGCGGACATTTCGTGTGACACGGATGAATCTAAATACATCTTTGGCATACCGACTTGTGTTTCAAGCCTGCGAGCACGCCGCTCTCCCAGCGTCCTTTTGGATAGCAAAAACTGCGATATTTCACCTTGATTAAGCTCGTACTTGCGCACGAAATCAGCTTGCACGCCTGAATGATGTGTGTCAATCCACGCCGCTAATTGGCGCACTCTATTTGCTGATGCTTCTGTAATTTTTTCCATAACAAATCATAGCCTAAAAATACAACAATGTAAAAACAAAAAAATGTATTGCTTTGTAAAATACATTAATGTATTATTCGATTAACTCTGAAAGGCTATCGAATGAAAAATCAAAAACTTACTGACTTCTGGGAATCACTCACGGAAGAACAAAAACTAGCGTTTGCAAGCAAATGCTTTACAACTTATAGCTACTTGAAATCCGCAAAGTTCCGCGATTTGACGCTTGGGCCTGTGCTGTGCTCTCGCATTGAGACTGAATCAAATGGGCAAGTAACCCGCAAAGACCTGCGCCCCGACGACTGGCATGTAATCTGGCCTGAGCTAAAACCCAACAAATCCGCATAACCCAACGCCCACATTTCAAAGAGTAACCCCATGAGTCTTGAAAAGAAATCAGTCCACGTCAGAATTCCAGAGGACATGCTTTCACGCTTGAAAATCCTCAGTGCTTTTGAAAATAACGACGTGGCAGAACATGCGGCTTATCTGCTCGAAAAGGCAATCATGGGTGAATACCATGTCGTTAGTGTACAGCTGGAGCGTGCGCGTCGCTTGGGATTGGCAGGGATTGACGGGGAATAGCTGGGATTGTTGATACTTGTTTTTTGGTAATTTTTTTAATTTTGAAAACCGCAACTTGGCAATATGCGGGCATGAAAAAGAGCATTTTGCAATGTCACATAAAGAGACCAGCACATGAGCAATAAAACCAAACGCAGCGGCAAAAAATACCAGCCCCGACCGATCAAATACAGCGCGATTAATGCTGTCTTGGTGGCTCAGCACCCGCTGGATGCAACTCAACAATCCGAGTTGATTGATGGCACGAGAGCCGCCTTAAATCGCATCCGTTTTGACCCTAAGCCGCTCAAAGATGACTTGATGACCATCAAGGTTGCACTTGAGGTGGCCGCTCAAATTGCGGACAGGCAATCAACAGGTGGTGAGTCCGCACTTGATGTCATTGAGGATGGATTGCGCTGTGTTTTGGTGTGCAAAGCGCGTGGGGCACTTACTGGGTCGATCCGCTTCACGGGCGATGAGTTGCAATTGATTGAGCCTGCGCTTGACTTGCACGATGCGATTATCCAATTGGCCACGTGTGGGCAAATCCGCGCAGCAACCAAATTTTTAAAAACGATGGAATACCAGCCGTCGTTTGAGCTTGCAAAGAGGGTGGCTTGATATGCATTACTACGACTTCAATATTGCCGATTACCGCAAAGACACCGCTCATCTTAAACCAATCGAGCATTACATTTACCGTACGCTAATTGATTGGTATTACCTCGACGAAACCCCAATACCCAAAATAACCCAAGTGGTTATGCGTCGGTTAAGTTTGGGTTCTGATGATGACCAAAAAGCACTTTTAAATGTGCTGGGTGATTTTTTTGATGAGCAGGATGACGGATTTCACCATTTAAAAATTGACTCCATCATTGAAAGCTATCACTTTCAAAACGAAAAAAACCGAGAAAACGGCAAAAAGGGTGGCAGACCTCCAAAAAACAACCCAAATCAAAGCGAAACTAAACCCAAACAAAACCCCTCGGTTATTTCTGATAACCCAAATCAAAGCGAAACTAACCCTAACCAAGAACCAATAACCAATAACCATAAACCAATAACCAAGAACCAATCTCACACAGATGGTCAAATTTTAGAACAACCGCAAAAATCTGAAAAAACGGTGCGCGTTGAATCGGTTGAAATTTTGGACGCTGTGCCTGTGGCGGCAAGCACAAACTCGCCGACATTGGCGGCAGCCGTGTGCGTGGCTTTACGTGCCAACGGTGCAGGTGCAACCGAGGTAAGCCCGAGCAATCCGAAGTTTATCAAGCTAATCGCCGCTGGAGCAACGATTGACCATTTTGTCGATGCGTTTGCCAAGGCCAAGGATGCGGGCGCAGGCAAGCCTTTTGCCTACATGCTGAGCGTGGTTGACGGCGAATTACAGGCCGCATCAAACATCGGCAATGCGCGGGCATCACCGTCAGGGTTGCCACCAAACAAGCAAGAAAAATTGGAACAAGCCAACAAAGCGAGAGCGCAGGCATACATTGACAGGATGGGATAGAAAAATGGAAAACAACAACAAAAACAAGCAACTGGTCGAATTTTTAAACAACGTCGCGTCGTTTTATCGAAAGGACACGTCTGAATTTTTCTTCGATGTTTGGGTGCGTTGCTTGGCCAACTACGACATGGAAACCATCCGCAAGGCGTTCGATTCTTATGCGACGAATCCTGACGCAAGCGGGTTTATGCCGTCTACAAACGAGATTTTGCGCGAAATTGTTGGTACGTCAACCGACTCGTCGGAATTGGCTTGGGGCAAGGCGTTAAAAGCGATTGGTCGCGCTGGTAAAAGCAACGATGTTGTTTTCGATGATGCGCTGATCCACGTTGTCGTTGAGGACATGGGCGGCTGGATAAAGTTTTGCAGCGTCACAGACGGCGATGTGCCATTCCAGCGTTTGCAATTTATCAAATCGTACCAAGCATATCGCAACAAGCACGGCGAGTTTCCTGAGTATCCACGTGCTTTGACGGGCACGAGCAACCTTTACAACGCTGCAAATGGTTTTAGATGCGCCTTGCCGCAATTTATCGGCGACCCTGACAAGGCAAGTTTAGTTTTTAAAAACGGTGGGGAGGGTGGTGGCTTGAGGGTTTCAAAACCGTCATTAAAATTCGCAACCCTTTTGCTTGCAAAATCTAACGAGGTGGCAGCATGAGCGCGGTTTCAATCGTTGGAATGATCGTTTTTTCTTTGGCCATCATTTTTGTCGTTTTTAGCCTTTTTTCAGTCATGGAGGACTACAACGATGAACACCACTAAAGCAATCGAGATTATCGAAAACCATGCCCACTGGCGGCGCTGTATGGATGATGGCTGTGACTGCTCAATGGGCAAGCCAGCGGACACCACGCAGGCGCTCGATGTGCTTTTGAAAGTGGCGAAGAAGTCGCTGGCACCTGAGAAGAAAAAGGCAGTAAAAAAATGAACGAACAAACCAAACAGAAACTATTGGCCACATCTAAAAAATACTTTGAACTGGATAAGCCATGTTGAAACCTTTAGCCAATTTCACCGTCATGGGCGAAGCCGTAGGCAAAGGCCGCCCGAAGTTTGCACGACGTGGGAACTTTGTCACAGCTTACACGCCAGCCAAAACAAAAGATTACGAAGCATTGGTGCAAGAAGCAGCGACCAAAGCAATGAGGGGTGTGGCGCCATGCTCGGGGTCGATACAAGTCAACATGCAAATCTATGTTGAGCCGCCCAAGTCGTGGAGCAAAATCAAGCGCAATTCGGCGTTGTTGGGTGACATCAAGCCATCAACTAAACCAGACATTGATAACGTGATTAAAGGCGTTTTTGACGCGATGAACGGCATTGTGTTTTTGGATGATAAACAGATTTGCAGCCTGTCAGTTGCCAAGGCTTACAACGAAACGGCGCGTGTTGAGGTCAGGGTGTACGAGGTGGCGAATGTCTAAAAATGCCGAACGAATTACGTATTGCTCTCAATCAATCGATGGTGTTGATTTAAATGATGCCATTGAGACTTTTGTGTCAACTGTGCAAGATTTATTGCTCATCGAAAATTTGGCTTGGGTTTTTTATCATAAAAAAAGACTGGTGGTGTTGCCTCGGTTTTTTTCAAAGTTTAGAGGGGTGAGGCTTGATATGTGTGACGATGCTGTGATGGTGGGAGTGTACTCGGTCAGTTCAAGGGCTGGCGAGATTATTGAGGATGTACGTTTTGTGGTTTCTGAGGTGCTGAGAGGGGATGGAAATGATTGATGGAAATGAGAATACTTTTAATGCATTTGTTTGTACAGTTGGGCGATTCGAGGATATTGCTTTAAGTTTATTTGATGGCTCCATTTGGTTTGCGGCACGTCATGAGTTCAGCAACTTTGACCCGGTGATTTTTTCTTCCAGCGCAATCTTTTCCCTTGATTCTGATGAGCTTGCTGTTCTCAGAGGGTCTGACTTTTTACGCCCTAAAAAAGATTTTTTTGCGGGCAACGTTATTGGCTATTCTGACGGCGTCCGCTGGAAACTATTGATTCGAGAATCTGGTGTAAGGACTCTTTTATACCGAAGTGGAAACGTTGAGCTTATCAATTCTTTTGAGCAGATTCTGAAAGAAGCTGTCCCAAAGTTAAATAAAATGCTCGGTGATAGACATAAAGAGAAGCTAAGTGTCTTTGAGCGTATCTCAAAAGATAGCAACGGTCTATCTAACGAAGAATTAATGAGCCTTTTTTTCGACTGTCGAAAAGAGTTATTGGCTCGGTCGATTGATGCACGAAACAAATCTTACGAGATGTTGAGTCTTGTGTTAAGACATGATAATTTGAATATTTGGTGATAAATGTGGAAAACAAAGATGGGTTAACCGAAAAACAAAAGCGGTTTGTGAGCGAATATCTCGTCGACTTAAATGCAACGCAGGCGGCTATTCGTGCAGGCTACAGTGCTAAGACAGCAGGCTCTCAAGCCTTTGACCTCCTGAAAAAACCTGAGATCCAAGAGGCGGTTCAAGCTGGGCAAAAAAAACTGTCCGAACGAACTGGAATCACACAAGAGCGGGTGCTTGCTGAGTACGCCAAAATTGCGTTCTTTGACCCTAAAAAGATGTTCAACGGTGATGGCACGTTAAAGCAGATTGGTGAGCTTGACGATGATGTGGCGGCTGTAATCGGCGGTATTGAGTTGGTAGAGATTGGCGGTGACGGTGAAGCGGTTGGCACGGTCAAGAAAATTAAAATCATTGACAAAAAAGGGGCGCTCGACTCGGTTGCCCGTCACCTTGGCATGTTCAAGGATAAAGTCGAATTAAGCGGCTCAGTTGAAACGCCAACGCGTCCACAATTAACAAAAGAAGAATGGTTAAAAGCACATGGCTTGGAATCCACAGGCGGGTAATCAGTCAAGCGCATTTCTTGCGGACTGGTGCGATATTTTATTTTATGGCGGTGAGCGCGGCGGTGGAAAGAGTGATTTCCAGCTTGGCTATCAAGAAGACGCGGCACTGCGTTATGACGGAAAAAGTCGCGGTATCATGATTCGTAAGACAATAACCGAGCTGGAGGAGTTGCAATTGCGTGCAATGGAGGTTTTCACGGCAAGCCGCGGCGTTTATAAGAAGCAACCAAGTGAGCACTATCCATTCTCAAATTGTTGGTATTGGCCGAATGGCGCGAGCGTTAAAATGCGCTATCTTGAGCATGAACGCGATTATGGCCGATACCACGGGCATCAATACTCTCACATTTCACTCGACGAGGCCGCAGAGTATTATTCGCCTTCAGGCATGGACAAGATGATCTCGACAATGCGCTCGGCGCACGGCGTGCCTTGTTCAATGCGCTTAACTGGAAACCCGGGCGGCGTTGGTAATTCATGGATTAAACAGCGGTTTATTGATAAGTCTCCACCACTAACGCCATGGGTTGATAAAGAGGACTTGCTTACTTATATGTGGGTGCCGTCGCGCTTGGCCGACAATAATATTTTAAACACAACAGACCCAAGTTATCGCTCGCGGTTGGTTGCTGCAACGCGAGGCAATGCCGAATTGCGCAAGGCTTGGCTAAATGGCGATTGGGATGTTGTCGCGGGGGCTTTTTTCCATAACTTCACGCGGGATAAGCATGTCATCAAGCCCTTCGATGTACCTGCAAGTTGGACACGCATACGAGGGTTTGACTGGGGGCGTGCGTCGCCGTTTGCAGCTCTTTGGGCTGCGGTGTCGGATGGTACTCAGGAGATTGAGCACATGGGCGGAGAATTTACGATTCCTCGTGGCGCATTGGTATTTTATCGTGAGTGGTACGGCGGTGATAAAGAACAAATCGGCAAGGGTTTGCACATGGAAGACGACGCTGTCGCAACGGGCATTGCACGTCGCTCCGCTGGCGAGAAGTTTGAGATTGCATATTCAGTGGCTGATCCGTCCATTTTCAACGTTGTCACGGGCGTTTCAATCGCTGAGACGCACCGCAAAAACGGCGTGACTTGGCGCAAGGCGGACAATAAGCGTGTGGCTGGCTGGGGTCAAGTGCATCAACGGCTCAACGGATCGGCGGAATCTGAGGGCTTGCCGATGATCTATTTCTTTGACACGATGCGCGAAACCATTCGCACATTGCCTTTGTTGCAGCATGACGATGTGAATATTGAAGACTTGGACACCAACATGGAAGACCATGCGGCGGACGTTGTGCGCTACATCTGCATGTCTCGCCCGTATATCAAAAAGGCTGTTAAAAAGCCATCGGCTCGGTACGTTGATCCGTACGCATAAAAAAGTGCTTTCGCGGGTTTGAAATGCTCATTTTGTTTTGGTTAAATACACGCATCACATTTAACTAGGCCAAACATGAGCATTTTTAAACGAATCGAAGCATTGCCCAACGCCACGCTTGAGGACTTATGCGCAAGCTCAAGCCCTAAGGTGCGTTATGAGTTCTCTGACATTGTTGATGGTGTCGATCATGCGTTTTACTCAGTAGACGGCTACCGCATCGGCACGGTCATCATGGTGCGCAAAGCATTGCCAGATCGCGAAGAGTTGGCGCAAACGATCCTTAATGAGTCGATTGCTGAAATAAAAAATCAAGTAAACAATGTCGGCTTCACAACGTCGATCGATGTCATTGAGAATGGGCGTTATCGTGAACACACTTTTAACTAAATTTGCAAAGGGTGACGATGATGCTGTTGAAGCGGGTCTCGAACGTGACGACAGCACGCGTACTGCGTTTGAAATGTCAACGCAGGACGAAGCACTGTTAAGCCAATTCAACGATCAGGTTGACCGCAAACTCAAGGAAAAACAGGAGCAATTCAAGCTTTACAAAACTTGGCGTGATGCAGTTCGTTGCGGCAAAGAGTGGCGTGCTAAGAACAATGGTGGAGTCAATCCGTTTTTCATTTTTTCAAACCTGTCGGCACTCAAGCCAAACATTTACGCTAAAAACCCTGAGATTGAGATTTCGCCTTCCAAACAAGCAGGCGACTTGCCTAATTATGACGCGCTCAGATCAATGGCCAATACGTGCGAGGCATTGCTTAACAAAGAGTTCGTTGAGTCTGGCTTAAAAGATGCAATGAAAGCGAATGTGGGCAGCGCATTGGTCACTGGCTTGGGTTGGGTCAAGGTCACGCTTCAAGAGGAGTTTGGCGAAGACCCGTTGATTATGACGCGATTGCGTGACGCTCAAGATAATCTTGCATCGCTAGAGGCGTTACGCGGTGATGTTACTGATGATGCCAGCAACGATGCAAAGCGCGCTCAGTTGGAAGCTCAGGTTAAAAGCATTGAAAATACCATGCATGGCGGCGGCGAGGTCGTCATTCAAAAGGGCATTGTCATTGATCGCATTCCAACTGAAGACGTGTTAATCCTTGACCCTACGTTGGTTTCAATGTCAGATTACAAGCGTGCTAAGTGCATTGCGCAACGTGTCTGGATGACGCGAGACGATTACCGTCGGAACTTTGGTCATGCCGTACCTGACGGCGCAGTGTCATATGCAAATCGTGAGGCTGCCAGTGGTGAGGGCTATGAACGTGCATCTGACATGTACAAAGGCAAGGATAAAACACAGCAACCCGACGCGTTGGTTCAAGTCTGGGAGTTGTGGGATGGTGACAGCCAAACCGTTTACACGTTTGCAAAGGGTGCAAAGTCATATGCTCGTGAGCCGTATTGTCCTGAGTGGACTGGCGAACGATGGTACCCATTTTTTGCATTGTGGTTTAACGATGTTGACGGCTCGCTTGACCCAATTTCTGACGTTGAGACGCAGATTGATTTGCAAGCTGAGTATGCGCACTTACGTTCAAAGATCAAAGACACGCGCGACAAGCAAAAAACAACGATGGTTGGCCGCAAGGCTGGCGATATGCAAGCCACTGACTTTGAGCGCATCAATGCATCAGAGGGAATCGACATTGTGTTTATCGGGGGTAATCCTGAGATTCCAATCAGTCAAGATCTACAGCAAGCACCAAGTCCACAGCTGAATTTACAGCTGTTTGACCCTGCGATGATCATGCGCGATTCAGAGATGGCATTGCGCTCAGGTGATGCAGCGCGAGGCTATATCAACAAAGCCAAGACAGCGACAGAAGCCGAAATCATGAACATGGGGCTGCAATCGTTCACGGCTGAACGTCAAGATACGGTTGAGGACATGCTCACGGATATGGCGAAGTACGCGCTTGAAATATTGCTGTTGAGTTACACAGAATCAGATGTGCGACAAATTGTAGGGGCTTCCGCATTTTGGCAGCAAATTCCGATTGATACAGCTTTTAAATATTTGAGCTTAAACATTCGAGCAGGGTCGATGAGCAAGCCAAATAAATTCAAAGACCGTGAGCAGTGGATGCAGCTGTTGCCCGTTTTGCAGCAAGGTGTGCAGCAAATTGCGCAGTTCGTGGCACAGGGGCAGCAGGGCATGGCAGATGCCGCCAAGCACTTGCTTGAAGAGACTTTGACACGTTTCGATGAGCGCATTGATTTGAATCAATTCATACCGCAAATTGATGTTCAAGCCCAGCAAATGCAACAAATGCAGGCAGGACAAGGCGGTCAACAACAACCAGCGGCACAGCCGCCAACGATGTAAAACAAGGAAAAAGCATGGATCCCGAAATCGAAGTTGCTGACGTAATCAGTCAAGAAGCAGAAGGCGCAACATCCGAACAAAGCAATGAACCCACCAACATGCATGATGCGCTGTTCGGTGATGATGCCGTGCCGTCTGAGATTGACGATGACGAGCCACCAAAGCCAGCAGAAGAAGCCACTGGCGGCGAAGAATCAAAGCCCGAAGTTAAAGCTGATGCTGAGGTCAAGCCTGAAGAAACAGATGAAGTCGATTTAACGCCGCCCGACGGTTTAAGTCCGAAAGCGTCTGAACGTTTTCAGCGTTTGGCGAATGAGAACAAATCGTACCGCGAGTTTGGCAAGCCCGAAGAGTTGCAGGTCATGCGTGAAGAAGCGCAGACTTTGCATGTGTTTCGCGACAGAATTATTGATTGTCAAATGCAGCCCGACGAGTTGGATAAGGTTTTTGAGTACACCAAAGCGGTTAAAACGGGCAATTGGGACGGTGCAGAGAAATTTTTGCAAGAAGCGGCATATCAATTCGCTGTATTGACTGGTCGAAAATTGAACGTTGACCCGTTGAATGCCTATCCTGACTTAAAAGAATCGGTCGATGGCATGAGCTTGGATGAAGCACATGCGAATGAAATCGCCAAAAACCGTTACCTTGAAAACATTCAGGCACAAAAACAAGCGGCTCATGCCAGTGAGTTGCAGCAACAGCAGCAGCAGGCGGCGCAGTTTGAGGCGGTGCGTGGTCAGGCGATTAGCCAATTAACCAACTTAACACGCCAATGGTCAACCAGTGATGTGATGTGGGCTGAACGCGAGCAACAAATTGCCAGCTTCATTTCGACAGAGTTAAGCGGTAAATCGCCGTCCGTTTGGGTCGATGCTGTGAGTGCTTATTACAAAGCGTTGCAAACAGTGCCAGCACAGAACCGCCAACGTGCGCCCAACTCGTTGCGCCCCAATGCCATGGGGTCAAACAATGGCGGAAAAGCGGCTCAAAGCATGGCAGATGCGTTGTGGGGTGATGATTAAGATTTAAGATTTTCCATGTTGTACCTTGTTGTGCCTGCACGTAATCGGCTTCGTGCCCCGAATTAATTGACGTAATCGCAAGTCGTCTTTGCAATCGGTTATTAATTCTAAGGAGCATATTATGCCTATTTTGGCCGCTGACCTCCAAGACCGCTTGAAAGTCGGCTTGGATTTTTATCTTCGCAATAAACCACCTGTTGACCAAATCGCAGTTGAACGTCCGCTTTTTAAGGCTTTAATGTCTAAGAAAAAGCTGTTCAGCGGCGCAGCTCAGTACGTAGTTGAGCAAATTCGCACGAACTACGGTGGCAATGGCCAATGGTTTGTGGGTGCTGGTGCCGTGACTTACAACAACCGCAAAACCGTTGAACAGGCTAAGTTTCAATGGTTCAATTTTCACGACGGTTTGCAGCTTGAGGAAGATCGATTGGTTGCCAACGGCATCAAAATCGTGGGTGAAAAAGCGTCCCCATCAGCAGATGAGAAAATCGCAATCACGAATCTCATTGAAGAACAAAGCGAAGTGTTGACCCTTGGTGCGTATGAAGCGATGAGCAAAGCCCTGCACTTCGATGGCACGCAAGCCGCCGATGCAATTCAAGGCTTAGATGCTTTGTTACCTGCTGGGGCGAATAACACGGGGACGATGGGCGGCATTGCCCGTACCAATACGTACTGGCAGCACAATGTTAAGGTTGGCTCAACTGTTGCAACCATGGCGGATGACATGGAAACGTTGTGGCGTGCGTGCATTAAACGTGGCAAAGGCCGCCCTGATTTGATCGTGGCGGGTGCTGACTTCATTGATGCTTATCGCAAATCGGGCTTGTCCGCGTCAACGGGGATTGTGCGTCAAGTGACCACTGACGGCAAAGGTGGCGTGAACATTGATAATTCGGTTAACGAATTGTTCTACAAGGGCGTGTCAATTCAGTATTCACCTGAGTTTGATGTCAACTTCGGTGGTACAGCGCCAACCATCCCATGGTCTAAGCGTTGCTACTTCCTCAACACAAACCACATCACATTGCGCCCGATTGAAGGTTCTGATTGGTCAAACCGTACGCCAGTACGTCCAGCCACTCAGTACATTGTGTACATGGCATTGTTGTGGCGCGGTGCATTGACGTGTAATTTGCCGTCTGCACATGGCGTCATTTCACTCGCGTAGGTCTTTGTAGCGCACATCAAAAACGAAAGCCTGCCTTTGTGGGTGGGCTTTCTCAATATTTAAGGGGTTTAACATGGGCATTAAAATCAAATTTATCAATGTGAAAGTCGTCAAAGACATGACAAGCATCATTCACACCGATGTGCCTGAGCATGAATTGCTGTTGTTGCAGGCGGCAAATGGCTCTGATATGGATGAAGATGCAGGTGATGATGGTGATTATATTGGCTCGGTGACCAAATACGCCGACACTAAATACATTCATGAAATCGAATCGTTCGCGGATGAGTATGCTCGGCTGAAAGAAAAGTTTGGACAGAATGAAAGTGGCGATTTTATCGTGACAAAAGTATACGGTGCAGTGGGTGCGTTCCGTAAAACGGTTGAAGCTTTGGCAATCAAAGACACAAAAGCAAAACCTGAAGCTGATAAATAAACATGAGCGTGCAAACTTTCAACACCCTAGACAGCATGCGCAAGAACTTGGCGATTCGCCTTGGGTTTGGTGCGCAGGCTGAGGTCATCACATTGCAAATACCAATTCTCGACAGCTTTCTACAGACGGCACAACAACATTTGTGGCGTATTGTATCTTGGCGGCACTTACAAAAGGTGCACATTGAGAATCTTGGGTTTGAGCAGCGCGTGCTTGATTTGCCTGATGATGCTGATCAATCGGGCATAAAGCGCGTTTGGGTGAAAGTTGGCGATTATTGGCGGCGCATTGAGGCTGGCATTCCAACGTACGCGCACGATGAGAAAGGCGTGCCGATGCGGTACGAAATGATTGCGCATGAACAAGGCGTGATACAGCTCCATTTTTGGCCTGTGCCAGTGGATCCAGTCACTGCAAAAATCGAGTACACCGCCAAGCCAAGCCGATTCACGGCTGGTTCTGACCGTGCAAGTTTGCCAGATGATTTGATTTTTTTGCATGCTTTGGTGTCTGCCAAGGCGCATTATCGCCAGCCTGATTTACAGGCGGTTAACGGGCAGTACGAACAGTCATTGCGTTACGCCAAAGAAGCCAACTTTGGTGTGGATGATTCGCGTGGATTTGACAGTAAAGCGGAAGTGTACGATGCCTACCATTACATTTGATCGCTTTGATGGCGGGCTTGATTTACGCCAGTTGACCACAAACGCGGATATGAACCGCCTGCGCGTGTTGAAGAATGCGTACATCACGACTGGTCGTTCTATCCGTAAGCGTGCAGGGTTGAAGCGCATTGCTCAATTAACAGCGGGTTCAACAGGCTTGACTGCCGGCATGAATCAGCTGTGGACTTTTTCGGATTCTGCTGTTGCGCATACCAACTCATTGGTTGGTAATAAAACAATCGATGACCCAACGGGTACAGGGATTGACACCATTGAGCACGTGGAGATTTTCAACAACTATTTTTATTTGTGCGCCAGGTATGAGAACGGGGTCACAAAGCACCATTATTTAGACGGTGTATCAACGTTGGTGACTGATCCCAATTGCCCGCATACGCCCACCATTGCAAAAAAAGCATCTAAGATTTTTAGCATTCAAGACAATGTGGTGCGGTTTTCTGCGACGAATGATGCACGTGACTGGTCCGCAACACAGGACGCAGGATTTTTGCCCGTCAATATCCAGCAAACGGGGGCAAGTTATCCAACGGCGTTGGGCGAGTATCAATCTAATTTGGTTGTGTTTTTTCCTGATTCAGCGCAAGTGTGGATTGTTGATCCTGATCCAAAGCTTCACGCGTTTGCAAACAGCACGCCCATTGGTACGCCGTTTGCACACAGCCATGCCAACATGGGCAGTGACATTTATTTTTTAAGTCCAGCGGGATTTCGCTCTGTGTCGGTGCAAGCCAACAGCACAAACCTGATGGATATGGATGTGGGTTCGCCCATCGATTTGATTGTCAAGCCGTTGATAAAGTCTGGCATCAAGCCGCGTTCGGTGTATTTTCGTGGCGGTGGGCAATTGTTTTGCTTTGTGGGCAATGACATTTACACCTACACATTCAGCCGTGCTGCAAAGGTTAGCGCATGGGCGATTTGGACGTTGCCCGTTACGGTCGATGCCGTGGCTGAATTAAATGGTGTGATGTACATCCGCAGTGGTGATGTGGTGTACGCGCTTGATGATGAGGCGTTCACTGATGACGGCGTGCCCATTGATGTTGATATTGAACTGCCCTATGCGGACTGCAAGATGATTGGCGTTTTTAAACAGTTCATTGCCGCAGATGTGGCATGCACAGGGTCGCCGTCAATCTCATATCGGTACAACCCTCGTTCACCTGATTTAATCACCCAGCCCATGACTTTTAACGGTGACACGAGGTCATTGGCACGAATGCCGATTGAAGTATGTGCTACCAATATTGCGGTGCGCATGACCCATTCAGCTGTTGAATCGTTTGAATTGGCGGCGGTGTCGCTTACATTTAACCCCATGTCGGACTTTTCAAATTGATCGTTGAACTCACCCCACGCCACGCCATTGAAGTGGCTTTTAACATGCGCGACATTGACAGGCGCGAGGTGTATGCAAGCAGTCGCTCAAATACGCCTATTGAGTTTGCCAAAGAGTGCATATATCACGGAGGACTTGCGGTGTTAGATTCGACGGGTAAAGCGGTATGCATGGGTGGCGTGGCATATCAATGGGAGGGTGTTGGCAATGCGTGGATGGTCGGCACAGATGCTGTTTACAAGCACATGATTGAAGTCACTAGGCTTGGCATTAAGCTGGTCAATGGCAAAAAATGGAGACGCGTTCAGGCTTGGAGTGCAGCGTTTCATAGTGATTCGCATAA
>CALMCL010000125.1 GCA_937862905.1 uncultured Burkholderiaceae bacterium
TTCGCACACGCCTCCTGTGCTGAATCGGGCACCTGGCCTTGTTGCCCGAGGATATCGAGGTAATGTTGGATAAACGTGGTTTTTTTCATGGGCAAAGAATCGGTTAATTATAAGTAAACAGCATGTTTAATACAAAATGAATCATTTTACGCTGGATAGGCTTGTTGTCACAGTATCGTGGAAAAATTCAATTGAATACAACAAGCACATTGTGAACGTTAATCTTGTTTTTTATGGTGCCATCATCTTTTTTGCCGCACGAAAGTCGTCCAACTCAGCACGCGCACCACTGATGCATTCGCACAGAACCCTCAGTGCTTCATCTCTGGACGTATGGTGATGGCACCAACCATGATGGCCGCTGAAGCTTAAATTGACCTAATCCACACTGGACTCAAGGTAAGGATCTGCAAAACCCAAGCCCATCACAATCTGTCGTTCCAGTTCTTCCATGATCTCAGCCTCTTCATCCTCGATGTGGTCAAAGCCTTGTGCATGCAACACACCATGCACAACCAAATGTGCGGCATGCTCGACAATGGTTTTGCCCTGCTCGGTCGCCTCGCGCTCCAACACGGCACCACACAAAATGATGTCCGCTTCGATCTGCTCGCCCTGCTCAACCGCAATCGCCGCCCGCACTTCTTCAGGTAAATCATCCAGTTCATCGTCATAAGTGAAGGTCAGCACATTGGTCGCATAGTCCTTCCCACGAAACTCCGCATTCAATTTACGCCCTTCCACCTCATCAACGAAACGAATGGTCAAAGCGGCATCGACCTGCAAAGCCGACTGCACCCAACGGCGCAAAGTTGGACGCGGTAAAATGTCCAACCAGTTTTTCGTCGTGTCGGCATATTGAACCGATAAACTCAAAGTATGCATCATTTACTTTCTGATTGATTGTGTTCGACCTCACGGTCAAGTTTGGCTTTTTTTTCCAATCGCGCCTGCTCTTTTGCCGCAGCTTTTGCCCGCGCATCATATGCATCGACAATCCGCGCCACCAAAGGATGACGCACCACATCCACACTGGTGAACTCAGAAAATGCGATGCCTTTGACTTTTTGCAAAGTCTGTACCGCATCGGCCAAACCACTTTTCATGCCACGCGGTAAATCAAGTTGCGACGGATCACCCGTCACCACCGCACGCGCACCAAAGCCAATTCGCGTCAAAAACATTTTCATCTGCTCGGGTGTGGTGTTTTGCGCCTCATCCAAGATGATAAATGCATGATTCAACGTTCGACCACGCATATACGCCAACGGCGCGATTTCAATCATTTGCTTCTCAAACATCTTTTGCACTTTGTCAAAGCCCATCAAATCATACAAAGCATCGTACAGCGGACGCAAATACGGATCGACTTTCTGTGTCAAATCACCCGGTAAAAACCCCAGCCGCTCACCCGCCTCAACCGCAGGACGGGTCAAAACGATGCGCTTCACCGCATCACGCTCCAGCGCATCGACCGCACACGCCACCGCAAGGTAAGTTTTACCCGTGCCCGCAGGCCCAACGCCGAACGTGATGTCATGCGACAAAATATTTTCCAAATAGGTCTTTTGGCGTGGTGTGCGCGCCTGCAAATCAGGGCGACGCGTGTGCAACACGGGCCCCGCATCGTCCAAAGTCGGCAAATGCTGCGCTAAAGCATGACTCGGCAAACGCGACTCATCTTCATCGACCACCGCCCGCGCCGCATGCAGCAACACCCGAGCGTCGTGGCGTTGCTCATCCGTGCTCGAATCGCCCTTGCTCTTTTTGATGAAACCGGCTTGCAGCGAAACGATGCCCAATTGAATGTCATCAATCGACAAATCACGCCGCGCCATGTCGTAGAAATGTGCCAAGGTTTCCTTGACCTCCGCCGCCCGTGAGGCACTGGCCGCGCTGATGTTAAAACGCGAGCCACGGCGCACGATGGTCGCGTTATAGGCTTGTTCGATTTGGCGTAGGTTTTCATCGAGAACGCCGCACAGACGGGCTAAACGGGCGTTGTCGGATTTAGGAGCGGTGAATTGGGTTTTGTTAGATGACATAGTTTTCCTCCTCTTCATTTAGGAGACAATTTTCCCCAATGAGATGAGATGCCAATATGCGTAAATTCTTATGTTTCATATGTTTTAGTAGTGCAAAC
>CALMCL010000126.1 GCA_937862905.1 uncultured Burkholderiaceae bacterium
TGTTCCATTTCTGCGATCTGCTTGTGTGCGCAGTTTTTGTTTTTCCGACTCATTGCTAACACCAGTGCGTCAATGAGCATCATCAGTGGCGTATTGGCATCCCAGCTGGAGGCGTGGGCAAGGTGAGCGGGCAAAATGTGACGGGCGACGCGGGTGATTGGGGAGTGAAACTCATCCGTGAAAAGGATGATGTTGAGTTTGCGTTGTGAGGCGATGTCTGCGAGATGGGCTGCGTCTTCCCAATAACGGCGGATGTCAAAAATCACCAGTGTATCGCCTTTGTGCATATCGGCGATGGCATGTGGCCAATTGGAAGGATGCGATGAAATCAGCTCAATGTCAGGGCGCATGGCTTTGAGGTGATTGGCCAGCACTTCGGCGAGCGGGCGGGTGAGGCGGCCACCGAGTAACCACACAGGGCGGCGTGTGTCACACAGCAGTTCAACCGCGCCGTCAAACTCTCCACGTGGGATGTGGGCGATGGTGTCTTGCATGAGGGTGTGCAGCTTGTGGGCAAAGTGGGCTAAAAAATCGTTGTCATCGATTTGGGTATTGGGGGTTTCATGGCGGGCAAGCGGCGATTGAAGGCGGACTTCAAGCTCAGCGCGCAGTTTGCTTTGAAATGCGCCGTAGCTGTCGAAACCAAGCCGTGCCACCCAGCGCAGAATGGAGGGGCCGCTGACGTGGGCGCGAGCGGCGAATTGAGCGATGGTGTCCAGCCCGACCATGGGGTAGTTGGCGAGGAGCACGCGGGCAATTTTGCGTTCGCTGGGGGTGAAGCCATCCATGTTGGTGCGCAGTTGTTCTGCGATGGTGCTTGGCTGAACCATGGGTTTCTCCTAAAGTACTGAAATAGTGGGCTTTTGTTTTTTTGGCGTGTAATTTTTATTACTTTATTTAGGTTTTAATAAAAAAACTAATTTACAATACATTGCGTTGGTGTTAATCTTTCGCATCAATGGCATCCAATATGTGCTCGATATAAGTTGTTCATGTGCAAATGGTATGTTGTTTTTCTGACCAATTCAAGAAATTGAATTCCTTTTTTGATGTGTTTCAAAGGGGTAGCAATGAGTCAAATATTAAAAATAGACAGCGCGGATGCGCTCAAAAAGCTCATCATAGAGCGAGACATGCGCCAAGTCAAAGTGGGTGTGGTGGACATGGATGGTGTGATGGCGGGAAAATACATGTCGCGCGATAAGTTTTTTGCCTCTCTGGAGGGTGGTTTTGGTTTTTGTGATGTGTTGTTTGGTTGGGATGTGAACAACAGTTTGTACGATAACACGACATTGACCGGTTGGAAAAATGGCTACGCTGATGCGATGGTACGGATTTTACCTGAAACCGCACGTGAGCTTCCGTTGGAAGACAACATGCTGTGGGTGCAGGGCGAGTTGATGGGGCGGTTGGAAGGAATTTGTCCTCGCGGGGTTTTGCGTCGGGTGCTGAAACGGGCTGAGGACATGGGTTTGTTTGCCGTGGCTGGATTTGAATATGAGTTTCTAGCCGCTGATGAGGATGGCGAGTCTTTATTGGCAAAAAACTATTGCCCAATCAAGCCGTTGGGGCGTGGTTACAGTGGGTATTCTGCGTTGCGCAATACGGTAAATGCGGATTTTTACCGTGGTTTGATTGATGTGTGCGAGCACATGGGCATCACGCTTGAGGGGTTTCATGAGGAAAGTGGCCCAGGTGCATTGGAGGTCGCGCTGTGTGTGGATGCCGCCTTACCCGCTGCGGACAAAGCGGTCACATTTAAAACATTTTCTAAAGCCGTGGCACAATTGCAAGGGCGCATGCTGTCGTTCATGGCGAAATGGGATGAGTCCTATCCTGGTCAAGGCGGCCACATTCACATCTCTTTGCAAAATGCCGAGGGCAAAAATTTATTCTACGATGCACAAGGCAAAGGCCGCATGAGTGAAATGCAGCGGCATTTCATTGGTGGGGTGCAACAGCTCATGCCGAATATCATGTGCATGGCGGCGCCGAATGTCAACAGCTTCCGCCGTCTTGTGCCAGGTTATTGGGCGCCAACCAATGCCACATGGGGCATTGACAATCGCACGGTGTCGTTGCGGGTCATTGAAGGCAGTGCGAAATCACAACGGGTTGAGTACCGTTTACCCGGCGCAGATGCAAATCCTTATCTTGCCCTTGCCTCCGCTTTGGCTGCTGGTTTGCATGGCATTCAACATAAAATTGAACCCGATGCACCCGTGACGGGCAACGGTTATGCGCAAGAGGTCGCACCACACCGTCGATTGAGCCGCACCTTGTGGGAGGCGGCGCAGCAACTCAAAGCGTCGGAGGTCGCACGCGATTGGTTTGGTGATGATTTTGTTGATCATTACGCCGCGACCCGTGAATGGGAAGAGCGAGAGTTTCAAAAATATGTGACCGATTGGGAGTTGAAGCGGTATTTTGAAGTGGTTTAAGTCGCTGGTTTTTGCTTGAAGTTTTTGTTTGAGTGGCTATTCGAATGGTGCGATGGGTGTCTCTCAAGTTGTTTTCTTGTTTTTAAATGATCTCAGTTGTTTAAATGTATTGTGTCGTGGGGGAGTGATGGCCAGTTATACCGCAGATGTTTCATGGGTGTGTGATGACACCGACTTTTTGAGCAACCAGTACAGCCGTCGTCACACCGTGACGTTCGATGGCGGGGTGGTTTTGCCTGCATCGTCGTCACCGCATGTTGTGCCGCTGCCGATGTCTGATGCGTCCGCCGTTGATCCGGAGGAAATGTTTGTTGCCTCTTTAAGCAGTTGTCACATGTTGTGGTTTTTGACCATGGCGCTCAAGCGCAAGTTTAAAGTGGTCAGTTATCGAGATTCAGCCACGGGTGTCATGGCGAAGAACACCGCTGGGAAAATGGTCATGGCGGCCGTCACCCTGCGCCCCTTCGTGGTGTTTGATGGCGATGTGCCCACACGGGAGCAATTGGATGCTTTGCACCATCGTGCGCATGAAGAATGCTTTATTGCCAACTCGGTCACAACCGATGTGCGTTGTGAGCCCGTATATGAATAAAATGGATAAAAGGTGTGGCTGCGGATGTGAGCTTGTTTTTGGTGGTGGTTGATTTTAGCGGGATGTTAAGTGCACATGGTTCGTGCCATTGAGGGTCATTGAGCATCATTGTTGTTAAACGCGAAGCAAAACCCGCTGTGCATGTGTTTAACAATAGAGGTTTTGAGTGGGAAATCCGCACAAAACTTAATCAAGCCAAGGTAAACCCATCAATCAAGCAACCAATCAATTAATCAAGCGAGGTGTTGGCGGTTTTTACTGCGCATGTGCAAATGGCTTTGTTCTTGGGTTAAATTTTTATTGTTTTTTGATGGGGGTGGTATGGGCAATACATTTTCGGTGGTTTCTCCTGTTGACGGGCATGTGTTGGCTGAGTATGCGTATGCGAACAGCACAGACATTCGTCAGGCATTGGATGCATCCCAGCAGGTTGCTGCGACGTGGCACAACACGCCATTGGCGACACGCAAAGCGTTGGTGGGTGCGGCCATTGATTGGTTTGTTTCGCAAAAGGATCGCATCGCTGAGGCCATTGCCAAGCAAATTGGTCGACCGATTGCGCAGGCCGCAGGTGAGGTGCGGGGTTTGGAGGAGCGTGCTCGGTACATGATTGCCATTGCAGATGAGGCCTTGGCGGATCATTATCCTGCCCCCAAAGAAGGTTTCACACGTTTTTTGCGTCGAGAGCCGCTCGGTACGGTGTTGGTGCTTGCGCCGTGGAACTATCCTTTTTTAACGGCGATCAACACCGTCGTGCCTGCGTTGGTGGCGGGTAATCGGGTCCTTTTGAAGCATTCGTCACAAGTGCCGTTGGTGGCTGACATTTTTGATGAGGCTTTTAAGGCGGCGGGTTTGCCCGATGGGGTGTTTCAGGTGCTGCACATGACGCATGAAGACACGCTGGCTTTGATTGGCAGTGAAGGCATTGATTTCGTTGCGTTCACAGGCTCGGTTGAGGGGGGGCGAACCGTTCAGCGCGCGGCTGCGGAGCGTTTCATTGGTTTGGGTCTGGAGTTGGGTGGCAAAGACCCTGCCTATGTTCGGGCGGATGCTGATTTGAACAACGCGGTGGAAAATTTGGTGGATGGTGCATTTTTTAACTCAGGACAATCCTGCTGTGGGGTGGAACGGATTTATGTGCACGCCAGTTTATACGATGATTTTGTGGCGCAGTTTGTTGAGTTGACCAAAGGCTACCGCTTTGGCGATCCGTTGGATGCGAACACCAACTTGGGGCCAATGGTGCGTGCGAGTGCCGCTGGCTTTGTGCGCCAACAGGTCGCCGAGGCAGTGGCTGCGGGGGCGAAAGCGTTGATTCCTGCGGGGCATTTTGCCCATGATGCGATTGGTACGGCCTATCTGGCGCCGCAGGTGTTGGTTGATGTGGATCACAGCATGCGGGTGATGAGTGAAGAGAGCTTCGGTCCCGTGATTGGCATCATGCCGGTGTCGGGCGATGATGAAGCGGTACGTTTGATGAATGACAGTGACTTCGGTTTGACCGCATCCATTTGGACGACCGATGCGGAGGCTGCGATGGCTTTGGCCGATCAAATTGAAACGGGCACGGTGTTCATGAACCGCTGTGACTACCTTGATCCTGCGCTGGCATGGACGGGGGTCAAAGACACTGGACGCGGCGTGTCGTTGTCTGCGCTGGGCTATGCGCAGTTGACGCGGGTGAAGTCGATTCATTTTAGAACGGCTTAATTGCGATTTAAGCGCAGGGAAGTGTATTTTTTAGGTGAAGTCAAAATAACCCATCATTCTCGCGCAGGCGTGGATTCAATTGGGTGAAATGCTCACACCTATCACCTCAAACGGTTCAAATCGTCAGCAAGTGTTTTGCATTTGATTGGATTCCCGCTTAAGCGGAAATGACGGGTTGTCGTTTGGTGTGTGCATGTCAATAATAGGCTGAAACATGGCCAAACCCAAACCCATTAAAGGAGTCACCATGGAATTACGAGGCAATTGGAATTACCCGACCCCCATTCGTTTCGGTGCTGGGCGAATCAGCGAGTTGGCGGGCTTGTGTGCAGAATTGAACATGAAACGTCCATTGTTGGTGACGGATCGAGGGTTGGCTGAAATGCCGATGACGGCTCATATTCTGAAGCAGTTGCAGGATGCGGGGCTGAATGTGGCGTTGTTCAGCGACATGCGCCCCAATCCGATTGGGCGCGATGTGGATGCAGGTGTGGCGGTGTACCGTGCGGGTGGGCACGATGGTGTGATCTCATTGGGGGGCGGCAGTGCGTTGGATGTGGGTAAAGCCATTGCTTTGATGTCGGGGCAGGATCGCCCGCTGTGGGATTTTGAAGATGTTGGTGACAATTATCTGCGGGTGAATGTGGCGGGGGTGGCGCCATCGATTGCGATTCCAACCACTGCGGGTACGGGCAGTGAGGTTGGGCGTGCTTCCCTCATTATTGACGATGTGGCGCATCGCAAAGTGATTATTTTTCACCCGACGATGCTGCCGCAGCGTGTTTTGGCCGATCCTGAATTGACCGCTGGCTTGCCGGCTCATTTGACAGCAGCGACGGGTGTGGATGCGTTGGTGCATAACATCGAAGCCTTTTGTTCACCGTTTTATCACCCGTTGGCGCAAGGGGTGGCGTTGGAAGGCATGAAGTTGGTGCATGACTTTTTACCGCGTGCTTATCAGAATGGGCAAGACATCGAAGCGCGTGCGCAGATGTTATCCGCCTCGCTCATGGGGGCGACCGCATTTCAAAAGGGTTTGGGCGGTGTGCATGCCTTGGCACACCCGATTGGTGCGGTGTTTGACACGCACCATGGTTTGGCCAATGCGATTTTGTTGCCGTATGTGTTGGTGCGCAATCAAGAGGCCATTGCCGAGCGATTGGGTGCCGCGGCGCGTTACCTTGGTTTGGCCGACAGCAGTTTTGATGGCTTCTTAAATTGGGTGTTGAGTTTGCGCAAGGCGCTGAACATTCCCCACACCTTGGCCGACATCAGCATCCCATTGGATCAAGCCGATGCGATTGGGCTTATGGCAAAAAATGACCCGAGCGATGGCGGCAATCCCGTGCAGTTGACCGCGGCGGATTATGCCAATATTTATCGCGCGGCGGTGGCAGGTACGCTTTAAAAAGAACTATATTCATCCATCATTTGGGCATTCGAGAAAGCGTTGGAGGGCATCATGGAAAAAATTAAACCCGTCATTGGATTGACGGCTTATCCGAGCGGCGAAGGCCATGGCTATCACACGCCTCGGGAGTATGTGGAGGCGGTGGTGCGAGCAGGCGGGGTGCCCGTGTTGTTGC
>CALMCL010000127.1 GCA_937862905.1 uncultured Burkholderiaceae bacterium
AATAAATGGCCAAAAACATCAGCCGTTCAATTTTTATATTTCAGAAATTACTGAAATGGTTGAATAATAATAAACCACTACAGTGCAAAAATCAATTCAACTCCGACTAAATTGTAAAATAAAAAACGACTGTCTGCAAAACAACACTTTTTTGATTTAAATTAAAAAAAAGCGCTCAATCAAATTGAACGCTTTTCTTTTTAATTTTATTTTTTCACATCGGGCACCGCGCCAGCAGCACCAGCAGCGGGCGCAGCAGCAGCGGCTTCCTTCGCTTTTTGTTCATCAGCAGCAGCTTTTGCTGCACTCTGCACATGAATTGAAATGGCAGAACAGACTGGTTTTCCTTGAGCTTTTGCATCGGCCACTGTTTTGTCCCAAGCCACTTGGTCTTCTGCAATGCCTTTTGCCAATGAATCAGGTGCTTTGACTGGATTCACCACCTTGCCATTTTCATCACGGTTAAGCTGCCAAACATAAGCGGCCAAAACATGGACACGAGACTCGCCGAGGAAGCAAGCCCATGACGGCATGACATTATTGCGACCTTTAGTCACTGTTTCAGCAATGGTCTTCATGTCGCCGCCATACAGCCACGTTTTGTCTGTCAAGTTCGGGGCACCCACACCACGCTGAGCACCCGTTGGATCTGAAATCGCACCTTTAGCATCAACCATATGACAACTTGCACACAATGTAAACTTCTCTTTACCGCGTGCTGCAGCCACCACATCATGAGGACTGTTTGACAGAGACAACACATAGTTTGCAACATCATTGATCGCCACTGGTGATTTTAAAGCATCGGCCTGAGAAGGCATCACACCATTACGACCGCTCAAAATTGAATGTTCGATCGCTGTGGGCCAGCCGCCATACAGCCAATCGCTGTCCGTCAAGTTTGGAAAACCTTTTGAGCCACCCGCATCAGCACCATGACATTGTGCACAGTTGTTCAAAAACAAACGCTGCCCCAGCTCCATTGCTTCTTTATTGTCCGCCAACTGTTCAATCGGCGTGCTCATGAACTGATTGTATTTCGGGGCCACTTGAGCTTCTAGCTTAGCCGTCTCTTGCTCATACTCGCCTTGCTGAGTCCAACCAAAAGAACCTTTGTAGTTACCCAGACCAGGATAAGCCACAAAATAACCAATGCCAAATATAATAGTGCCCACGAACATAAACAACCACCAGCGCGGCATTGGGTTGTTGTACTCTTGCAAAGTGTCATCCCAAACATGGGGTTGAAGGTGCTCTTCACCAGGTTTATTGGTTTTTGCTCTCATTTGAGAAACGAGAATGGCGATACAAAAAATCACGCCACCCACTGCAATCGCAGTAATCCAATAAGACCAGAATGGGCTGGTAAAATCACTCATGTTATTTCCTTCAATTCAACTGTGGTTCAATCATTTATGGTTGCACTCAAACCAAGCCACAACACTAATCATTATTTTACAACCGCATCACTTGGATTCGGCGTGGTGTCATTGTCATCAATCAAGTCTTTTGCATATTGATCGTATTTGGATTTGTTGTCTTTATTAAGAAACCAAGCAATCCAAGCCAAAAAGCACAAAAAACTGACCACAGTCACAATGATGCGGATGATCGTTAAGCTGTCCATGGGTTTACTTATCTTTAAGCGCCAGACCAAGACCTTGCAAATATGCAATCAACGCATCTTGCTCGGTTTTGTTCTCGACCAATTTAGGTGCATCGGCAATCTCTTGCTCTGTATAAGGGACACCCACTTTAGTCAGTGCACGCATATGGGTTTGAATGGTTTCCCCATCGACCTTACCACTTGACAGCCATGGATAAGATGGCATATTGGATTGAGGCACAACCGCACGTGGATCATTTAAATGGACTCGATGCCATTCGTCTGAATAACGGCCACCCACACGAGCCAAATCAGGTCCTGTTCGCTTAGAACCCCACTGAAACGGGTGGTCATACACAGACTCACCTGCAACAGAATAATGACCATAGCGCAGTGTCTCAGCACGGAAAGGGCGAATCATTTGAGAGTGGCAATTGTAGCAACCCTCACGAATGAACACATCACGTCCAGCCAAACTCAAAGCG
>CALMCL010000128.1 GCA_937862905.1 uncultured Burkholderiaceae bacterium
AGCGCTTAGCTCGAATCTTTTTGAAAATTGCCTTTCGTAGTTTAATTCACCACGAGTTATATGAGAGCAAATGGCTGAACCCTCTTTAAAATCACGACAAACGACTCACATCAAACACGCCAGTAGACAGATAGCGATCACCTCGATCGCAGACAATGAACACGATCGTGGCATTTTCAACAACCTTTGCAACCTCTAAAGCCGCCCACAACGCACCACCCGATGACACACCTGCAAAAATACCTTCTTCAGTGGCCATGCGTCGTGCCATGTCTTCCGCATCTTTTTGTTCGACAAGCACCTCTTGATCGACCCGGCTGGCATCAAAAATACTGGGCATGTAAGCCGCAGGCCATTTGCGAATTCCGGGGATGCTTGAGCCTTCGGCGGGCTGCGCACCGATGACTTGAATCGCAGGGTTCTTTGATTTCAAAAAGGTGCTCACGCCCGTGATGGTGCCCGTTGTGCCCATTGCGCTAACAAAGTGAGTCACCTCACCGTTGGTATCACGCCAGATTTCAGGTCCTGTCGTGCGGATATGTGCCAAGGGATTGTCTTTATTGGCAAATTGATCAAGTACTTTACCTTTGCCATCCGCTTGCATTTGCAGAGCCAAATCCCGTGCATATTCCATGCCACCATCTTCGGCACGGGTCAAAATCAGCTCCGCCCCATACACTTGCATCGCGAGGCGGCGTTCAACACTGAGGTTGTCGGGCATGATGAGGATCATTTGATAACCGCGCATGGCAGCCACCATGGCCAAAGCGATGCCAGTGTTGCCGCTGGTCGCCTCAATCAAGGTATCGCCTTCTTTGATGTCGCCGCGTTTTTCTGCTTCTAAAATCATCGACAAGGCGGGTCGATCTTTCACTGAACCGGCTGGATTGTTGCCTTCAAGTTTGCCCAGCAATACATTATTGCGTGCCGCAAGGATGTCCGCGCCAATGCGCTGGATTTTCACCAAAGGCGTGTTGCCGACGAATTGATCAATGGTTGGGTAATTTTTTGACATAAGGTTCTTCTGTGGTTTTAATCAAAAGTGGAAAAGGGTGTGGGACTAAATTGTACCTGAATTGCGTCATTGCGCTTCATCCCAATAAACAACGCAAATAAACAACGCAAATGAGAAAAGAAGACCTGTCCCATTCAAAAACTCACCCCAAAACAGCTTTAATCACGGAGCCCAAACGTTGACCACAATCCACCAAATCATTGGTGTCCACATATGCAAAACCAACCACCAAGCCACGTGCATCGGTCGGGCCAATGTAATACCGAGACAATGCACGCACCGATAAGCCTTGCGCTTGACATTCTGCTGCCAAAGCCAAATCATCGATGTGTGGTGGCAGTCGCATCAAAAAATGCAAGCCCGCATCGACCACAATTTGTTGCACTTTGCCCGCCAAGGTTTTCTCGAGCACGGCGAGCAACAAGGTTCGGCGCTGTGCATACGCTTGACGCAATCGACGAATGTGGGTGGTGAAATGACCTTGATCAATGAACTCAGCCAAAGCGGCTTGCAAATGCAATTGACCCGGGCGATACAAGTCATACAAAGCTGTTTTAAACGCACCGATCAACGGTTCAGGCAACACCAAGTACGACAATTTAATCCCAGGGTAAATCACCTTTGAAAAAGTCCCCATGTACAACACCCGGTCAATCCCAGCTTCGGTGGCCAATCCTTGCAATGAGGCCAATGGACGACCAGAATAACGGAACTCACTGTCGTAGTCATCTTCTAAAATCCACGCATTGACGCGTTGCGCGTATTCAATCAATTTTTTACGGCGCGCCAAAGACATCACCGCACCCGTTGGGTATTGATGTGAGGGTGTGACATAGATGAATTTGGGGGGCAAGCTGTTCAAATCCTCCTCGGATGGATTCATGCCATCGCTGTCCACCGCGATCGGGCGAATGCTCAAATCGTTCGCATAGAGCGAACTCCAAGCCCCCCAATAACAAGGATTTTCAGCCCATGCCACATCATCCTGATCGGCAAGGATGCGGCTGATGAGATCGATCGATTGTTGTGTGCCCGCAGTGATCAACACTTGATCGGGTACAAGTGACACACCGCGCGATACCCGCAAATAATCGGCCACCGCTTTTTTCAACTGAAAATACCCACCATCGGTGTCGTAATCGTACAGGGTGATGTCCTCACGTCGCCACACTTGGTTTTGAACACGCTGCCATGTTTTAATGGGAAAATTGAGTAAATCCATTTTGCCACGCAAAGCAAAAGGCTGTACTTCATAATTTTCAACGCCTTTTTCACGTGTCAAACGTGCGCCACGTTTAGACAAAATGAGCTCAGGGTCAGTCATACCAACTTCACGCTGACGAACAACCGCAGCCTCACCATTGAATCCATCGGGTAAAGCATCTGCCACATACGTGCCACTGCCCGTTTGGCTGCTGACATAACCCTCAGCTTGCAATTGATCGTACGCAGCGACAATCATGTTACGAGAAGCCTCCAGCTCATGCGCCAAATCTCGAGAACTGGGCAGTTTGCTGCCCGCTGGCAAACGGCGATTGACAATGGCACTGCGAATGGCCTCATACACCCGTTTATAACCAGGTAAACGTGGATGAAAATCTTGCCGTTCAAGCTCATTTTGTAAAAGTTCGGCCAAAGGGGTGCGGCGCATGGTATTCTCCTATAACAATGCAATTGGATTCTACACCAACTGCTTTTCTGCAAGGATTTTAAACCATTCCCCTTTCAAGTGGACTGAAATTTTCCGACCAAGTGGTTCTTTTAGACAAACCAATGCTAAACTATACTCGGTCAGACTGGTGTATCTGTAGCCCCAACCTGCCCACATTGAATTCAATCCACCTTTGATTTGGAGATACCTGCTGCATGAATACCGCCGCCGTGAAACGCGATGCCATCGTTCTTATTCCCGCATGTAGTAACTTTGTCGGACGTCACCCATCACATACGGTACAGCGCAAGTATGCTGATGCTGTTTTTTACGGCAGCAACTGCACACCGCTGTTTTTCCCAGCAATGGGCAGTGAGTTGAATGTGGATGTGCTGTTGGACAATGTGCACGGGGTGTTCTTATCGGGTTCACCATCGAATGTCGATGCAGGCCTGTATGGTGAGCATGTATCGCATCCTCATTTGCCGCAAGACCCTTTGCGCGACGGTGTCACACTGCCCTTGATTCGCGCAGCAGTGGCACGCGGCATTCCTATTTTGGGGGTGTGCCGTGGCTTTCAAGAAATCAATGTGGCTTTTGGCGGTACACTGCATCAAGCAGTGCATGAGCTTGATGAGTTTGGCGATCATCGCGAAGACAAAGGCGTCGAGTTAGACGATCAATATGGCCCAGCCCATCCATTGACATTGGTTGAAGGTGGGTTGCTCAGGCACATCACGGGCAAGAGCGAAACCATGGTGAACTCTCTGCATGGACAGGGCATCAACAAACTGGGTTCAGGTTTGATTGCAGAAGCTTACGCCCCCGATGGTTTAATTGAGGCCTTTCGAATTGCAGAACACCCCAGTTTCGGCATGGCGGTTCAGTGGCATCCCGAATGGAAAATGAAAGAACATCCAGATTCACTGGCTCTATTCGATGCATTTGGGCAAGCCTGCCGTGACTTCGCCCTCCATTTAAGTGGTGTATCGGCTTAAAGAGCCCATGCTTTATATTAAAAAAATTGAGACATTTCATCAACAAGCTTAAAAACGCACACTATTAACCAAGGACGAACCATGAGCTTACAAAAATTCACCACTTTCAATGAAATGGAACGCTGGCTCGATGAGAACCGCGTGACCGAAGTTGAATGCCTCGTACCCGATTTAACGGGCATTGCCAAGGGCAAAATTCTGCCACGCAACAAATTCTCCGAAGAACGTGGCATGCGCCTACCCGAAGCCATCTTCGGCTCCACCGTGACGGGCGAATACCCAGAAGACGGCGACCTCGATTTCATCATTGCCCCCACCGACATGGACATGGAGTTGCGCCCAGACCCAACCACCGTGCGCCTCGTGCCATGGGCAAATGACGCGACTGCTCAAGTGTTGCACGACTGCTTCAAAATGGATGGCACCTTGGTCGAATTCGCCCCACGTTCGGTGCTGCGCCGTGTTGAATCGTTGTTTGCCGCTGAAGGCTGGAAACCCATTGTCGCGCCAGAACTCGAATTTTACCTCGTCGCTCGCAACACAGATCCAAATCAATTGTTGCAACCACCAATTGGCCGCAATGGCCGTCGCGAATCGGGTCGCCAATCCTACTCAATTGATGCCGTGAACGAATTCGACCCCTTGTTTGAAGACATTTATGACTACTGCGAAGCCATGGATTTGGATGTGGACACCCTGATTCACGAATGGGGGGCAGGCCAGATGGAAATCAACTTCCTCCACGGCGCTCCTTTGGACTTGGCCGACAAAGTGTTCTTCTTCAAACGCACTTTGCGCGAAGCTGCGATCCGCCATGACATGTTCGCCACATTCATGGCCAAACCCATGCAAGATGAACCTGGTTCAGCCATGCACATTCATCAGTCCATCGTGGATGCTGTGACGGGTAAAAACATTTTCAGCAACGACGATGGCACGCACAGTGCAGAATTCATGCATTACATCGGTGGTTTGCAAAAATACATGCCGTTGGCCATGGCTTTGGTTGCACCGTATGTGAACTCTTACCGCCGCATCACCAAACACACCGCAGCCCCCATCAATGTGCAATGGGCGCGCGACAACCGCACAGTTGGCCTGCGCGTCCCAGACTCATCACCAGCCAATCGCCGTGTCGAAAACCGTGTCGTCGGCTCAGATGCCAACCCCTACGTTGCACTTGCCGTGACACTGGCCTGTGGTTACTTGGGCATCAAAAACAAAATTGAACCCTCGGCTGAAGTTGTCGGTGCTGTGAACGGCTTGGACTTTGAATTGCCACGCAGCATGGGCGAAGCGCTCACCGCATTGAAAGAATGCCCAGAGTTGCACGAAGTCCTCGGCCCTCAATTCGTGAAAGTTTATTTGGCTGTGAAAGAGGCTGAATACGAAGAGTTCATGAAAGTGATCAGCCCATGGGAACGTGAAAACTTATTGTTGAACGTTTAAGTTTAACCACACAGGCGGGCACAAGCCCGCCTTTTTGCACTAAAAAAGTTGAATCCCCTTGTTTGATTCATGTTGAATCATGCTGAGTCATGCGATCCACGGCAAAACCGACAACAATCAAATATTTTGAATAATCAAATGTTTTATCTTGCGGTTTTGTCTGAGGACTATGGATCGCCGTACAACTTTTCACTTAAAACTTCTGTTTACGTTGCATGCGAATCATTACAAAATAGAGTCTTGCTTTGCAGCCCACCCACAACACACCACCGTCCACAATCCACTTTCAAACACCCACCCCATCCATTCAACACAGTGCCCCAGCATTTTATTTACACTGTGCTTATAGAACACATTTAACACCTGTACCTCACATCGAGTACACATCACCCATCACGGAGACTTTATGATTAACGCCAAAACTGCTGCTCTGCAAAAACTGGACTCTGCTCATTATTTGCATCCATTCACTGATCACAAAGACCTTGCCAGCAAGGGCGCACGCATCATCACACGTGGTGAAGGCGTGTATGTGTGGGACACCGAGGGCAATAAAATCCTCGACGGCATGTCTGGTTTGTGGTGCGTCAACATGGGCTACGGTCAAACCGAATTGGTTGAAGCCGCAACACAGCAAATGACCGTTTTACCCTTCTATAACAGTTTCTTCAACACTTCGGTTGAGCCCGCCATTGAGCTGGCCGCTTTATTGGCTGAAATCACGCCGCCCCAATTCAACCATGTGTTTTACAGCTCATCGGGTTCAGAATCCAATGACACCATCCTGCGCATGGTGCGCCGCTATTGGGACATCAAAGGCGAGAAGCAACGCAAAACCATCATCAGCCGTAAAAATGGCTACCATGGTTCGACCGTTGCAGGCGCATCCCTCGGAGGCATGACAGGCATGCATGAGCAAGGCGACTTGCCCATCCCTGGGATCGTTCATATTGAACAACCGTATTTCCGTGAAGTCGTCAAAGACCACCCCGAACTCAAAGACCTCAGCGAAGACGAATTTGGTGTGATTGCTGCCGGTTGGCTCGAAGAAAAAATCCTCGAAATCGGTGCAGATAAAGTGGCCGCTTTCATCGGTGAACCCGTACAAGGTGCAGGTGGCGTCATCATCCCACCCAAAACCTACTGGCCTGAAATCCAACGCATTTGCGACAAATACGGCATTTTGCTCATCAGCGACGAAGTCATTTGTGGCTTTGGCCGCCTCGGCACATGGTTTGGCTGTGAAACCATGGGCACAAAACCCGACTTCATGACATTTGCCAAAGGCGTCACCTCTGGCTACATTCCACTCGGTGGCGCCATGGTCAGCGACCGCGTGGTTGAAGTGTTGTACCAAGATGGTGACTTTAACCACGGCTACACTTACTCGGGGCATCCCGTTGCCTGCGCAGTGGCAGTGGCCAACATCAAATTGATGCAAAAACTTGACCTCGTCAATCGGGTCAAAAACGATACGGGCCCTTATTTGAAACAAGCCTTTGAATCATTGAACGACCACCCGTTGGTCACTGATGCCAAAACCGAAGGTATGGTTGCAGGCTTGGTCATGCTCAAAGACAAAGCCAACAACATCCCATTCGATGACGATGACAATGTGGGCATGATTTGCCGAGGCCACTGCTTCGACAATGGCTTGGTCATGCGTGCTGTGGGTGACCGTATGATTATTGCCCCGCCCCTGGTCATCAGCCATGCAGAAATTGATGAATTGGTTCGATTGGCTCGTTTGGCACTGGATGCCACATGGGCTGATTTGAAAGCCAAAAATATCGTGCAATAATTGCGACGCTTCTTTGCACTTTAAACGTGCAAATGCAATATAAATGAGAACGAGATGTGCATGAAATAGGCATGAAAACAATTGCACATCTCAACAAAAATAGTAAGATGATGGCTGAAGCGAATAAAGCACGTACATGCGCAAAACTCGCGGATTGAACATCACACATTGATTTGAATTGATAACCCCGTTTTTTCACATCTTCAGGAGACACCTGTGAACACAAAAACCATTCGCCATTTTGGCTTATCACTTTTCGCTGGCTTGGTCATGACCGCTTGTGGTGGCAGCGACCCCAAACCAGCCGACAAACCAGCTGCAAGTGAGCCCGCAAAAACCGAAACTGCGGCAGCTCCAGCCAAACTCACAGGCGCAGTGAATGTGTACAACTGGGTTGAATACATCCCAGAAAACATGAAAGCCAACTTTGAAAAAGCCACGGGATTGAAGGTCAACTACGACACCTTCGACACCGACGAAACTTTAAATGCAAAAATCATCGCGGGCAATTCAGGCTATGACGTTGTGGTACCCGGCGCAGCATGGGCTGAACAACAAATCAAGCAAGGCAAATACCTCAAGCTCGATAAAAGCAAAATCCCCAATTACAAAAATTTAGACCCTGCTTTGATGGCACAAGTCGCCAAAATGGACCCCAACAACGACTACCTCGTGCCTTGGGCGTGGGGCTTTACAGGCGTGGGCATCAATGAAGAAAAAGTGAAAAAAGCCTTAGGCAAAGACACACCTTTGCCTGAAAACCCATTTGATTTGGTCTTCAAACCTGAATACGCCGACAAGCTCAAATCATGCGGCATTTTCATGCTGGATTCTCCCACTGAAGTCATGCCCGCTGCACTGCAATACCTTGGTAAAGATGCCAGCAGCACAACGTTGAGCGATTACGATGCCGCTTTGGAGATGTTGAAAAAAATCCGCCCTGACGTGCGTAAATTTGGTGACTCAAGCGTCATCAATGAGGTCGCTGATGGCAACTTCTGTGCATTCTTGGCATGGTCTGGTGACATCAACACAGCCGCCAAACGTGCAGGCAGCAACAACATTAAAATGTTACTGGGTCATGGCGGGATTGTGTTCTTCGACACCATGGCCATTCCTGCTGACTCTAAAAACGTAGACAATGCTTATGCATGGATCAACAACTCACTGGATCCAAAAATTGGCTCAGTCATCACCAACGAGCTCGGCTATGCCACAGCCAACAAAGCCGCATTGGAGTTTGTCGACAAAGACATGGCCGACAACAAAACCATTTTCTTGACTCCTGAAGTGCTGGCGCAAATGGCACCACGCCGCTTGCCTGGCACACAAGAAGCAGCCAAAGCTGTTAACGATACTTTCCGCAAATTCAAAACGGGCAAGTAACTTCAACACAAACCCTTGTGCATTTGCATAAGGGTTTTCTTTATTTCACACACTTCCCGCGCATCACATGAGGAGAACAGCATGACTGCCCACAGCAACCCCAGCCCATCCAATGCGGCTTTTTTAAGCATTGAAAATTTAGAAAAAAAATTTGGCGATCACGTCGCAGTCAACAAAGTGTCCATCGACATTGGTCAGGGCGATATTTTCGCATTGCTCGGCAGCTCTGGCTGTGGCAAATCCACTTTACTGCGCATGTTGGCTGGTTTTGAAACCCCGACATCAGGTCGCATTTTACTGGCGGGCCAAGACATCTCCCAAGTCCCACCATACGAGCGCCCCATCAACATGATGTTTCAATCATATGCCTTGTTTCCACATTTATCCGTATGGGACAACATCGCGTTTGGCTTGCGCCGCGACGGTTTGGCCAAAGATGTGGTGGCTGACAAAGTGGAGCGCATGCTCAAGCTCACACAGCTGACCAAATACGCCAAACGCAAACCACATCAACTGTCTGGCGGTCAACAACAACGCGTCGCTTTGGCACGCAGTTTGGCCAAAGAACCCAAGTTATTGTTGCTTGATGAACCGCTCGGTGCTTTGGACAAAAAATTACGTGAGGCCACTCAACTTGAGCTGGTCAACATCATTGAAAAAGTGGGCGTGACCTGCGTGATGGTCACCCATGACCAAGAAGAGGCCATGACCATGGCCAGCCGCATCGCCGTCATGTCCGAGGGGCGCTTTTTACAGGTGGGCTCACCCCGAGAAATCTATGAAACGCCTCAAACCGAATTCGTCGCCGACTTCATTGGCAACGTCAACTTGTTCTCGGAAGGTGAAATCATCGTCGACACATTGGAACTGGCCGAGGTGCAAACCACCGACGCATTGCACGTCATCGATCACGCCATTGTGGGCGAGGTGGGCACGAAAGTGACCATTGCGATTCGCCCAGAAAAAATGGAAATTTCACGCGAGGCGCCGACACAGCGTGGCAATCAATGTCACGGCGTGATTAAAGAAATCGCATATTATGGCTCAGACACCTTGTACCACGTCAAACTCGACAACACGGGCACCATCATCAAAGTCCAAGCCGCCAACACCGAACGTTACAGCGGCGAGAAATTAACTTGGGAAGACCCAGTTTACATCTCATGGAACTCAGACGCCATTGTCCCCATCGCGCCATCGTATCAATAAGGAGCGCGCCATGAAACTCACTCAATCTTCGCGGGGCAAATGGCTGGTCATCGGCCTGCCTTATTTCTGGCTGTTGGTCATGCTGTTGCTGCCTTTTTTGTTTTTGGGACAAGTCAGCGTCTCCGAAATGGAAAATGGTGGCGGCTTTCTTAAAATCTATCGCCATGATGGTTGGTTTTTCAAAGACAACTTCATTCCCATTTGGAACGACATCATCAACGGTGGCACCTACCGCACCGCCTACCTGTCTTCGCTGTACTATGCCGCGCTGACCGCCTTTTGGTGCTTGATCATCGGCTACCCATTTGCCTATTTCATGGCACGGGCACGCAAGGAGCTGCAACCCACGTTGCTGCTGTTTGTGATGTTGCCGTTTTGGATTTCCATGCTGATCCGCGTCTATGCGATTAAAGTGTTATTCAATGATTCAGGCTTTTTGGTCACATCGATCAGTGGCTTATTGCAAGGTTTTGGTTTGATTGACGACCCATTGCATGTGCTGGGTACACCCTTCTCAATGATGTTTGGCATGGTTTATGTGTACATTCCATTCATGATTTTACCGCTTTACTCCACTTTGTCCAAAATGGATCCGCGTTACTGGGAAGCGTCAGCCGATTTGGGGGCAACACCGATTAAAACATTCTTCCTCATCACGGTGCCCTTATCCAAAGCAGGCATCATTGCAGGTTTGATGCTGGTCTTCATCCCATGTGTCGGTGAGTACGTGATTCCTCAATTGCTCGGCGGCGCAGACATTTTGATGATTGGTCGCGTGTTGGCGGATGAGTATTTCCAAAATGCCAACTGGCCACTCGCCTCGGCATTGGCGATCACGATTATCTTATTGGTGATCATCCCGATGATGATTCTCAATAAGTACGAAGAAAAAGCAGGAGAACTCAAATGAACGAACAACATCGCTGGTTTGCCCGCTCATGGATGGTCATGGTGTATGCGTTTTTATACCTGCCCATTTTCGTGCTCATCGCTTTTTCTTTCAACAAAGGCCGCCCCACCCATTGGAATGGATTTTCAACGGAAAGCTACGCGGCTTTGGTCAAAACCCCAGAGATTTTAGATGGCTTGATTGTTTCTCTGAAAATTGCAGTGATTTCTGCGATTCTATCGGTCATCATCGGCACATTGATTGCTTTCGTGCTGCAACGCTATCGCCGCTTCACGGGAAAAACCTTGTTCAGCGGCATGGCCAACACGCCACTGGTCATGCCTGAAGTGGTGCTGGGTTTGTCGTTGCTGCTCGTCTTCAAATCACTGTTCAAAATGGAAGGCGGTTATTTGATGATCATCTTGGGTCACACCCTGCTCGGCGCAGCATACGCCTCTGTGGTCATCAAGGCGCGTTTTTCTGAGCTGCCAATGGCTTATGAAGAGGCGGCCTTGGATTTGGGTGCAAAACCATTGAACGCATTTTTCTTGGTGACCTTGCCCTTGATCGCCCAATCGCTCATTTCTGCAGGCTTATTGGTGTTCACCATCTCGTTTGATGATGTGGTGGTCTCTCAATTCCTGAATGGCCCAGGTGTCAAACCGCTGCCCAATGTCATCCTCGACAATGCCCGCCAAGGCGCAAAACCTGTGTTGAATGCCCTCGGTGCCGTGATTGTTTTTGTGGTCAGCAGCGTTTTGATTGCAGGCAGCATTTGGATGCAAAAGCGTGAGAAAAAGCGCAACGCAGAAATCGCAGCCGCTTATCGCGACGCAACGTAAGCTTGAAACGCCTATAAAAAGAAAAAGCGCAAGTCGATTGACTTGCGCTTTTTCTTGGGACAATTTTACTGTTTCTTATTGCATTTTACTGCTTCGTTCGCAACAGGCTCATAAAAAATGACATATTGTGAATGATTTGAGAACCACTTAAATTTTTGTTGCACGTCCACTTCATCCTTTGCATGGTCTTTCTGCCCGCTCACATTTATAATCATCCCATTCACACATTCCACACCATTCAAAAACAACAACACAAGAGGAACACCATGAGCTCAATCAATTGGAAAGAAAAAGCCGCCGCCCTGAAAACCTCGGGCTTTGATGGCCGCGCCTTTGTCAATGGCACACGTGTGGCGGCGCAAGATGGCGCGACCTTTGATTGCATCAGCCCTTTGGATGGCAGCAAACTGACCGACGTGGCGCGTTGCCAAAAAGCCGATGTTGATGCGGCGGTGAAAGTGGCACGTGCGGCATTTGAAGATGGCCGCTGGGCGCATTTATCACCCAAAAAACGCAAAGAAATCCTGATCAAATTTGCCGATCTCATTGTTAAAAATGCACAAGAGCTGGCCGTCACTGAAACATTGGACATGGGTAAACCCGTGTCCAATGCCTTGGCTGTCGATGTGAATGCGGCTCAAAACACGATCCGCTGGTTCGGTGAAGCCATCGACAAAGTCTATGATGAAGTTGCGCCCACACCGCGTGACTCGCTCGCTTTGATCACTCGCGAAGCGGTCGGCGTGGTGGCGGCGATCGTGCCGTGGAATTACCCTTTGTTGATGACCAGCTGGAAAATCGCACCTGCATTGGCCACGGGCAACTGCGTGATTTTGAAACCTTCTGAAAAATCACCCTTAACCGCTTTGCGTTTGGCTGAATTGGCCTTAGAGGCGGGCATCCCTGCGGGTGTGTTCAATGTATTACCTGGTTATGGCCATGAAGCGGGTGCTGCTTTGGCTGAACACATGGACGTCGACTGCATCGCGTTCACAGGTTCAACCGCCGTCGGTCAACGCATCATGCAAGCGGCTGCGACATCAAACCTCAAACGCGCATGGATGGAGCTCGGTGGCAAATCACCGAACATCGTGTTCGCCGATGCACCTGATTTGGACGCCGCAGCCGCAGCCGCTGCGGGCAATGTGTTTTACAATCAAGGTGAAAGCTGCAATGCACCGACTCGCCTGTATGTCGAAGCGTCGATCAAAGACGAATTCATGGCAAAAGTTGCGGCGCACGTGGCGGCCTTCACGCCGGCCGATCCACTCGAGGGCGACACCAGCATGGGTGCGATTGTCGATGACATCCAAATGAATTCAGTATTGAAGTACATCGAATCAGGTAAAAATGAAGGTGCGCAATTGATCGCGGGTGGCTCACGCACACGCATCGAAACAGGCGGCTACTTCATTGAACCCACCATTTTCGTGGCCGAACCACACATGACGATTGTCCGAGAAGAGATTTTTGGCCCTGTGCTCGCCGCCATGACTTTTGAAACGGAAGCCCAAGCGATCGCACTCGCCAACGACACCATTTATGGTTTACAAGCAGCGGTGTGGACCAGCAATGTGTCTAAAGCCCTTCGTGTCGCACGTGCCATCAAGGCTGGCACCGTTCATGTCAATCAGTACAACGATGACGACATCACGGTTCCATTTGGTGGCTATAAACAGTCCGGCAATGGTCGCGACAAGTCTTTGCATGCTTTGGACAAATACACCGAGTTGAAAACCACTTGGATCAAAATCGACAACACATAACCCCATTTAACCGTTTCGCCAAAGCACATCCTATCGATCGTGCTTGGCCTCATGCGACCCGTTTTCAGCAAACCATTACATTATTCTTAAACCATGAACACACCATACGCACCCACATATTATGCCGCCACAGCGAATCCCGTCCCAAACCGCCCTGCCCTGCAAGGTGAAATCAATGCGGACATCTGCATCATTGGTGCAGGTTACACAGGCCTATCAACAGGTTTATTTCTGGCCGAACGCGGACTGAAAGTGGTCGTGCTCGAAGCCGCTAAAGTCGGATTTGGCGCGACGGGGCGCAATGGCGGTCAGATCGTCAACAGCTTCAGCCGTGACATTGACGCCATCGAGCGACAAGTGGGGCACGATGCGGCAAAAGTGTTTGGTCAGATGGCTTTTGAGGGCAATCGCATCATTCGTGAGCGGATTGCCACATACAACATCCAATGTGATTTGAAAAATGGCGGCGTGTTTGCCGCATTCACACCCAAACAAATGCGGCACCTTGAACATCAACGCAAGTTATGGGCACGCCACGGACACAACACCGTGGACATGCTCGACAAAAAACAAATGTCAAACATCGTCGGTAGCGATGTGTATGTTGGCGGCTCAATTGACCATTCAGGCGGGCACTTTCATTCACTCAACCTCGCCTTGGGCGAAGCCGCAGCCATTGAATCATTGGGTGGAACCATTTACGAGCAAAGTCCAGTGATTCGCATCGAGCGTGGTGCGAAACCGGTCGTTGTCACCGAACAAGGACGTGTCAACGCCCGCATCGTGGTGGTTGCAGGCAATGCTTACTTGGGCAACCTTGTACCAGAGTTGTCCGCAAAATCCATGCCTTGTGGAAGCCAAGTGGTCACCACCGCCCCCTTGCCCGCTGACTTGGCCAAAAGCCTGATTCCAAACGATTATTGCATCGAGGATTGCAATTACCTGCTTGATTACTACCGCCTCACAGGCGACAACCGCTTGCTTTACGGTGGTGGTGTGATCTATGGTGCACGCGATCCAAAAAATGTGGAGGCCATCATCCGACCCAAAATGCTGAAAACATTCCCGCAGCTGCAAAATGTCAAAATCGATTATGCATGGACAGGCAATTTCCTTTTAACATTGTCTCGCCTCCCTCAAGTCGGCACACTTGGCGAGCACAACAACATCTTTTACTCACAAGGCTGTTCTGGGCATGGCATCACGTACACCCACCTCGCGGGTAAAGTTTTGTCAGAAGCGATCATGGGTCAGCGCGAGCGTTTTAATGCCTTTGCACAATTGCCGCATTACCCGTT
>CALMCL010000129.1 GCA_937862905.1 uncultured Burkholderiaceae bacterium
GCTATTGGACCAAATCAGAACAGAATCAGAATATTAGACAGCATCTAATATCACTCAGATCACTTAAAACCAAGCAACCTTTGTATTTCTGGTCACTTTCAACTTTAACCTCAATGCAATGATGCTCAATTCCCCCATGCGATGATTGATGGGGCATTTGTTTACGTGACACTGTGCTCGACCTTATTTTTCTTTTTTATCATGACGCACCCCCAAGTAAAAAGCAAAACCCAAGCCGAACAAAATGAACAATAAAAATAAAGCTTCTGGCACGCCACTGGGCATCACATCAATCCAGTGACTCCAATAAGCGATTTCATTTTGCACATCCATCTTATTTTTTAACCGTCGAAGCTGGAGTCGTTACTGTTGCGGGTACAGAAGCACCCTTAGGGCTGCATTTACCGCCTTTATGGTGTTTACCAACGCCGCCCGTTAATGTCGAGCCTTTTGGACAAGCCATCGCCGATACCGACGCACAACCCAAAGCCACTGCAAAAACGACTGAAATAATTTTTTTCATGATTGATCCTTAAAGTAATGATAAGTGATGATGAGTGATTGATGAGGAACAATTGATGCAAAAACATCAATGAAACCCACACCACCACTGTAACAAGGAAGTGAGGGGCTTTAAGTTACGTCATGTGTCGACATGTAACCATTTGTAAGTCCAAAACGAGCAGCACATAAGCAACAAAAAAATTGCTCGCAGCACGCACGGCCACCTAAACGCCTCCGTCCCGCTCAACTGTCAAGCCCATGTAAACCTCTTGCCTTAAAATGTCAGCATTCAACACACCGCCTTCAGAATGGCGTTCCCAAAAAACAATACCCGAGTGTTTTTATCGGGTTTATGTTACAATCCAAATACAAAAGATTGGTTTAACAACGACAAAATCATGAGACATTTCCGTCTAATTTTTCGCTAAAAACCAGAACCAATAATGTATTGAGATTGGACATACCATGCGACTGACCACAAAAGGCCGATTTGCCGTAACCGCACTACTTGACGTTGCCTTGCGATCGACTGAAGGCCCCGTGAACCTTGCGGCTGTTTCTGATCGCCAGCAAATTTCCTTATCGTACCTTGAGCAATTGTTCGGCAAACTTCGCCGCAACGGTCTTGTGGACAGTGTGCGCGGTCCTGGTGGTGGTTACATTTTGGCTCGCTCCCCTGAATTGATCTCTGTTGCCAGCATTGTGATTGCCGTCGATGAACCCCTCGATGCACGTCAATGCGAAGGCCGAGAAGATTGTTTTAACGGGCATCAGTGCATGACGCATGAGCTTTGGCACACACTCAATCAAAAAATGTTTGAGTATTTGGAGTCTGTGAATTTGCAAAACCTCGTCAATGACCACAACAAGCGTCAATTGGAGCACAGCCATGCCCATGGCGAGCAAGTCATCCACATGCACGCCCACTAATTTATTTTGTTTCACCCATTTCACTTTATGAAGGACCTCTCATGAACATGCCGATTTACATGGATTATTCTGCAACCACGCCAGTTGATCCGCGCGTGGCCGACAAAATGATTCCGTACATCACTGAGCATTTTGGTAACCCCGCTTCACGCAGCCATCCTTATGGCTGGGAAGCCGAGGACGCCGTCGAAACTGCGCGCGGCCATGTGGCGGCTTTGGTCAACGCAGACCCACGTGAAATCGTGTTCACATCAGGCGCAACTGAATCAGACAATTTAGCAATCAAGGGTGTCGCACAGTTTTATCACGACAAAGGCAAACACATCATCACCGTGAAAACCGAACACAAAGCCGTGCTTGACACGTGCCGCGAATTGGAGCGTCAAGGTTTTGAAGTCACCTACCTTGATGTGCTCGAAAATGGCTTATTGGATTTGGACGTGTTTAAAGCCGCGATTCGCCCAGACACCATCCTCGCATCAGTCATGCATGTGAACAATGAGATCGGCGTGATTCAAGACATCGCGACGTTGGGCGAGATTTGCCGCGAAAAAGGGGTGATTTTTCACGTTGATGCCGCTCAATCCACAGGTAAAGTTGAGATTGATTTGAGCACGCTCAAAGTGGATTTGATGAGCTTTTCAGCACACAAAACCTACGGCCCCAAAGGTATTGGCGCACTGTACGTTCGCCGTAAACCACGCATTCGCCTTGAAGCGCAAATGCACGGTGGTGGCCACGAGCGCGGCATGCGCTCAGGCACACTGGCGACACACCAAATCGCAGGCATGGGCGAAGCATTTCGCATTGCCAAAGAAGAAATGGCCGCAGACAATGCACGCATTGGCGCACTGCGCGATCGTTTGTGGGCGGGCTTTCAAAATATGGAAGAAGTGCATTTAAATGGCGACATGGTGCAACGCATTCCGCACAACTTGAACGTCAGTTTCAACTTTGTTGAAGGTGAATCCTTAATGATGGCAATTAAAGATGTGGCCGTATCTTCAGGCTCAGCCTGTACATCGGCCTCTTTGGAACCATCATACGTTCTGCGCGCATTGGGTCGCTCTGATGAATTGGCACACTCATCGATTCGTTTCACCGTCGGTCGTTTCACCACAGAAGCAGAAATCGATACGGTCATTGCATTGATGCAATCAAAAATCGCAAAACTGCGGGAGCTTTCTCCATTATGGGAAATGTACAAAGAAGGCATTGACCTTGATAGCGTACAGTGGGCGGCGCACTAAAACCGTCATTCCCGCTCAGGCGGGAACCCAGTCAAACGCAGAGCGTGCGTTGACGGACAACAGATTGACACGGTGTGGGTTCCACACCACTTGATTCCCACCTACACGGGAATCACAAACACAAATTGAAGGAGCACTAAAATGGCATACTCAGACAAATTAATGGATCACTACGAAAACCCACGCAATGTCGGCGCTTTCGACAAAGGCGATGACAGTGTCGGCACAGGCATGGTTGGCGCACCCGCGTGCGGCGACGTGATGAAACTGCAAATCAAGGTCAACGAACAAGGCATCATCGAAGATGCCAAGTTCAAAACCTATGGCTGCGGTTCGGCGATTGCCTCATCATCGCTCGTCACCGAATGGGTCAAAGGCAAAACCGTAGACCAAGCCTTAGAAATCAAAAACTCGCACATCGCCGAAGAACTCGCCTTGCCGCCTGTCAAGATTCACTGCTCGATTCTCGCTGAAGATGCGATTAAAGCCGCAGTGGCCGACTACAAAGCAAAGCATTGATTTAAAAAAGGAATCATCATGGCAGTCTCAATGACCGCTGCGGCGGCAACCCACGTACAAAATTTCCTCGCCAAACGCGGCAAAGGCATTGGCTTACGCCTTGGCGTGCGCACCACCGGCTGCTCGGGCATGGCCTACAAACTCGAATACGCCGACGCGCCCGCCACGGATGACAATGTTTTTGAAGCCCACGGCGTTAAATTGCTCATCGACCCAAAAAGCTTACCGTATTTGGACGGCATGGAGCTGGACTACACGCGCGAAGGTTTAAACGAAGGTTTTAAATTCAACAACCCCAATGTCAAAGACGAATGCGGTTGTGGTGAATCATTCCACGTCTAATTACTCGCACATAAGTCCAGCCCAAGAGCACAATCCACTGGCGCGCGAAAATATAAATTTTGGGCGGGTGAACCGCCCAAAATTTAAAACACAACCAGCTTAAAGCCGCAACGCATGAAACAAAACTATTTTGAACTGTTCCAACTGCCCATCGGCTTCGCCATCGACGAAGCCGATTTGGCTTTGCGCCACCGCACGATCATTGACAAAGTTCACCCCGACCGCTTCGCTGCCAAAAGTGCGATGGAACAACGCCTCGCATTGCAATGGGCGACTTTCGCCAACGAAGCGTTTGACGCATTACGCGACCCGATTGCCCGAGCACGGTATTTGCTGTCACTCAACGCACCCGAACTAACAGGTGACCATGTCCGCGTCAACTTGCCACAAACGTTCTTGATGCAACAAATGGAATGGCGCGAAGCCTTGGAAGACGGCGATGTTGAAACCGTGCGTGATGAAGTCCATGCGGCAAATGCCAAAGCATTGGCCGATTTAAAAACTGCATGTGATGCCGCAGATTGGCACGCCGTACAAGTTGCAATTGCGCAAAACCAGTTTATTGAGAATTTTTTGCAGCAGTTACCCAAATAATCCGTCATTCCCGCGCAGGCGGGAATCCAGCCAAATGCGCAGCATTTGTTGATGAACTGAGTTTGTTTTGCACCAACGGTGCGGGATTCCCATCGTAACCTGTCATCGCGAAGGCTGGGTGGGAATGACAAAATAGAGTTCTGGAAAATGAAACAACCCGCCGTTTATATTTAGCCAGCCAACGCAACGGCACGCTCTATATCGGCGTCACGTCGAATTTAGTGCAACGGATTTGTCAGCATCGAGAAGCATTGGCAGATGGCTTTAGCAAGCAATATGACGTTAAAATGCTGGTTTGGTTTGAGCAGCACGACACAATGGAAAGCGCCATTGCCCGCGAAAAAGCCATGAAAAAATGGCATCGGCAATGGAAGATTAACTTGATTGAAGCGCAAAACCCAGAATGGCGAGATTTATGGGATGACATTATCGCATAAACCAGCGTCATTCCCGCGCAGGCGGGAATCCATTGGGGCGCGAAGCGCACCGTCGGTACGAGATGAGTTAAGTTCGTCAACAAATGCTGCGCATTTGACTGGGGTCCCGCCTACGCGGGAATGACGGAGTGGAGAGCATCCACCGAATGCGATGACAATGATGTTGAGACATGCGGCGGATTGTTGCGCGAATCCACCTTACGGGTTACGGCTTTTACAGTTCAAAGGAAATCTATGTCTATTGCATTTAGGCACTCTGCGGGGTTTGGTAAACGGATTGAATACTGGGTTGTTGGTTTAATGGTTAAGAGTGGTTTAGACGTTTATTTACCTTTAGTAGATGATGACGCTGTTGATGCGGTTATCAAACGTCCAGATGGTTTGTTTATTGAGGTGCAAATTAAGGCGCGTTCAAAAACTGTTAAGTTGGGTGATGCTGGATTATTTGCTGCAATTACGCATGAATGTCGGCCAAACTACTGGTTTGTTTTTTACGCTGAACGATTAGATACTTTATGGCTCATGTCTTCAGACGAGTTTATCGCCGAATCGGTTCAAAATAAAAACGGCATCAATGCAGGAAAAAGAAGTCTTTGGTTCAACGGAACTAAAATGAATAAAGATGCAGGTCGGCGTGAAGAATATATTAAAGATAGGTATCAAAAATATGTTGTTGAAGATTTTTCAAGGTTATTAAAATAAACATGGCACTCCTCCAAATTTCAGAACCTGGTGAATCCACCGCTCCCCACCAACATCGTTTGTCCATCGGCATCGACTTGGGCACCACCAATTCACTCGTCGCGACCGTGCGGCATGGTTTTCCGACGGTGTTGACTGATGAAAATGGCGCGTCGCTTGTGCCGTCGATTGTGCATTATTCGCACGACACGACCACGGTTGGCATCGCTGCCAAAGCCTTGCAGGCGAATGACCCGAAAAACACAATTGCATCCGTTAAGCGACTGATGGGACGTGGGTATCAAGACGCGCGGGCGTTGCCTGATGCGGGTTATGCGCTGGTCGATACGACGGGGATGGTCAGCGTGCAGACGCCGCAGGGCGTGAAAAGTCCTGTTGAGGTTTCGGCAGAAATTTTAAAAAACCTATATCAGCGCGCATTGCAAAGTTTCAATGACGACATCGTTGGCGCTGTGATTACGGTGCCTGCGTATTTTGATGAGTCGCAGCGACAGGCAACCAAAGATGCGGCGCACATCGCGGGACTGAATGTGTTGCGCTTGCTCAATGAGCCAACGGCGGCGGCGATTGCCTATGGCTTGGACAATGCGGATAACGTGGCGAAAGAAGGCACGTTTGCGGTGTATGACTTGGGCGGCGGGACGTTTGATGTGTCGATTTTGAAATTGTCCAAAGGTGTGTTTGAAGTGTTGTCGACGCACGGCGACACTGCGCTCGGCGGTGATGATTTTGACCATCGCGTGTACTGTTGGATTTTGAAAGAAGCCGACTTGGTTGGCTTGCACGCGAATTTATCGGCGCAAGATGTGCGTTTATTGCAGTCCAAAAGCCGCGCGGCGAAAGAGCATTTGACCAAAGATGGTGTGGCGAGCATTCGCGCAAGCCTGTCGGATGGACATCAGGTCAACTTGATGCTCAGCCAAGCGCAATTTTTTGAAATGAGCACAACGCTGGTCGATAAGACCATTCGCGTGTTGGATGAAGCCTTACAACAGGCGAATGTTAAAAGTGAAGATTTACAAGGTGTGGTCATGGTCGGCGGCGCGACGCGGATGCGCAATGTGCAACGCGCGGTGGCTGCGCATGTCGCGTGCCCTGTGTTGAATGATTTGAATCCCGATGAAGTGGTCGCTCTGGGCGCAGCAATGCAGGCGAATTTACTCGCGGGCAATCGTTCAACAGACGATGATTGGCTGTTGTTGGATGTGATTCCGCTGTCGCTTGGCGTTGAGACAATGGGTGGCTTGACCGAAAAAATCATTCCGCGCAACAGCACGTTGCCGATTGCCCGAGCACAAGAGTTCACCACTTTCAAAGATGGCCAAACCGCGATTGCGCTGCACGTCGTGCAGGGTGAACGCGAGTTGGTGAGTGAATGCCGTTCATTGGCGCGATTTGAATTGCGCGGCATTCCGCCGATGGTCGCAGGCGCGGCGCGGGTGCGCGTGACGTATCAGGTTGATGCCGATGGCCTGCTCACGGTGGCGGCACGGGAAATGAACTCGGGGGTATCGGCGGAAATCACCGTCAAGCCGTCATATGGTTTATCTGATGAGGCGATTGCACAGATGCTGACCGATGGCAACAGCCACGCCCGTGATGACATGCTTGCGCGTGCATGGCGCGAAGTCGCGGTCGATGCGCAACGCATGGTGTTGGCGGTACAAGGTGCGATGACTGACGATGGTGAGTTATTGAATGATGCCGAACGCAGTGATTTTGCCCGACAAATTGATGCGCTCAATGCATTGATTCAAACCAATGACGTGACGCAAACCGATGCACTGCGCGCTGCCAGTGATGCACTTGCCCTCGCCTCTGAAGATTTTGCCGCTCGGCGGATGGACAAAGCGATTGCCAGTGCATTGAGCGGGCAGTCGATTGACAGTTTGTAAAACGCTTGTCATTCCCCCGCAGGCAGGCATTCAGTGGGGTGCGTAGCGCACCATTGGTGTTGGTAAGTTAAAGTTCGCCAACCAATAGTTCACTAACAAACGCTGTGCATTTGGCTGAATATTTGACTGGATTCCCGCCGTAACTGGTCTTCGCGAAGACCGGACGGGAGTGACAGTTTTTGAGAGCAAATCATGTTACGTAATTTAGGTTTATCATCCATGCACATGCTCGCCAGTTCGGGGATCACAAGCGAAGCGCAATTGCGCGAGCTGGGTGCAGTAGCGGCTTATGTGACGGTTCAACGCGCAGGCTTTAAACCGAGTTTGAATTTATTGTGGGCAATTGAAGGTGCTTTGAGCAATCGACATTGGCAAGATGTCGCGCGAGACGACCGACTTGATTTATTATTGGCTTTAGACCATTTTTTAGGACATACAAATTAAATGACCAAGATTACTGTTTTACCCCACCCTACCCTTTGCCCAGATGGCGCAACGTTTGAAGCCAAACCAGGTATGTCGGTGTGCGACAATTTATTACAGCACCACGTTGAGATTGAACATGCGTGTGAAAAAGTCGCGGCGTGCACGACCTGCCACGTCATTGTCCGCCAAGGTTACAACTCGTTAAATGAAATTGGCGACCAAGAGGAAGATTTATTGGACATGGCTTGGGGCTTAACATCGCTGTCGCGCTTGTCGTGCCAAGCGATTGTGGCCGATGAAGATCTGGTGATTGAAATGCCAAAATACACCAAAAACCATGCCAGCGAAGGGTCGCATTAAGAGTCTTGGTCAAGGTACGATGACTCCCATAAAAAAATCCCTTTGAAACATCAAAGGGATTTTTTTATGAAATGACAACGAGAACGGTATTTATTGATTTTTCTCTTTGATTTCTTTTAGATGTTTAAACACCGTGGCACGTCCCATGTCGAGCACATTGGCGACATAGTTGGCGGCACTTTTACCATTGAAGGCACCCTGCTCATACAACACGTGCACCAATTGACGCTTATGCTCACGGCTGAGCGTGGACAGACCCAATTGATTCTGTTGCAACCAATGGTGCAAATAGGTGTTGATGCGCTCCTGCCAATCGTCTTTGAACAGCTTGTCAGGTTGGGGCACAATCTTTGCACCTTTGACAAATAAATCCAAAGCCGCTCGTGCTTGCTCAAACACGGCGATGTTTAAGTTTAAGCAAATCACACCAATCGCTTGCTGTTCATCGTCTCGAACAACGATGGAAACCGAGCGCACTGCCCGGCCATCCCAGTTCAACTTTTCAAAAGGCCCCAGCACATTTTCATCTGAATCAAACTCAATATTATCCAGAGCCGATGCATCACCCAGCATGCGTTTCGAAATATTATTGGCAATATACACCACTGATTGCGTGCCCAAATCATGCACCACCACTTCAGCATACGGGAAAAAAATTGCTGCAATGGCATCACAAAATCCTTGATAACGCGCCAACAGCACTTCACGGTATGTGATGGGTGTTTTTTGATTTTTTGCCATAACAGGTTCCAATTACTGGTCAATTTAAAAAATGCACGTGAGACAGAAACATCACACACGCGGCACACCTTCAGTTTATCACAAGCACACCTTCAGCGTCAGCGGAGATCCCGCAATTGCCAAATACTTTATTTAGAATGGTGTAAAAAATAAAAAAAATGACTCTAAACAAGCAAGTGGACGCGTTTTTTTTCGACCCCTCTCCACAACACTCAAACACTTGCAATGGAATGAAACATCAGAATGAAGCGTCAGGATTAAACTTGGCGCAAACGCTGGTTGCGTTTATAATGGCACATCATTTTTACCCCACACCCAAAAGAAATTTCAACAAGGACCATCATGAGCCAAATCGAACAATTCATCGACGCTGCGTGGGAACAACGCGCCGAATTCACACCTAAAAATGCACCTGCGGACGTGCGTGAGGCCGTTGCCAGCGTCATCGCCCAACTTGATTCAGGTGCTTTGCGTGTGGCAGAAAAAATCAATGGCGAATGGCATGTCAACCAGTGGATTAAAAAAGCGGTGTTGTTGTCGTTCCGCCTCGAAGACAATGCCGTCATGGACGCAGGTGGCTTCACTCAGTTTTATGACAAAGTGCCCAGCAAGTTTGCAAATTACACTGAAGAAGATTTTGCCAACTGTGGCTTCCGCGTGGTTCCACCTGCGGTTGCACGCCGTGGCTCGTTCATTGGTAAAAATGTCGTTTTGATGCCATCGTACGTGAACATCGGCGCATACGTTGATGAAGGCACCATGGTGGACACTTGGGCCACCGTGGGCTCATGTGCACAAATTGGTAAAAACGTGCATTTATCAGGTGGCGTCGGCATCGGCGGCGTGCTTGAGCCGATGCAAGCCAACCCCACCATCATTGGAGACAACTGCTTCATCGGTGCACGCTCAGAAGTGGTTGAAGGCGTGATTGTTGAAGACAACTGTGTGATTTCGATGGGTGTTTACATTGGCCAATCGACCAAAATTTTTGATCGCGAAACAGGTGAAGTGACTTATGGTCGCATCCCCGCAGGCTCAGTGGTTGTGTCTGGTAATTTGCCTTCAAAAGACGGCAGCTACAGTTTATACTGCGCAGTGATCGTCAAGAAAGTCGATGCACAGACCCGTTCAAAAACCAGCATCAATGAATTGCTGCGTGGCGTTTGATAACAACTGCCTGTCAATCACCAAAGCGCCGTCTCAGCCACGGCGCTTTTTGTTTTACAATGAGACATTGACTGGCAATCCATTGTTTAAAGTCGTTACGTTGAATAAATGGGCATTTGGGTTTTGCTTGTTGTTTCAATTTTTTAGATTTCTAAAAACATAATTTTTGTTTCAGAACACTTCTAACAGATCATCTAACACATCTTTTCACACTTGACGAGTGAGGACATCATGGCCATTACCCCTTGGCTGCAAGCCGCATTGGCTGCATTGCCACACATCACTGAGTTGGTCAAAAGCAGCAAAGACTTATTGAAAAGTAACAAGTCAAAAAAAGGTGAAGATCCCATCATCATCGATGCCAGCGACCCACAAACCATGGCAACGCATTTGGCACGGGTGTCAAGCGCTTGCGAAAACAACTCCGAGTCGATTCAAATCCTCGCCGATCAAATGCACAATCAATTGCAGCACTCCACTCAACTGGTACTCAGCTTGAATCAACGTTTGCGCCGCACAACAACTGTTGCCTTCGTTGCCATTGTCATTGCGCTGCTGAGTGCCGCCAAAGCTTTTGCACTGTTTTAGGAGCACCCCATGATCACCGTTTATGGCATTCCAAACTGCTCATCCGTTAAAAAAACCCGCGTGTGGTTGGATGCGGCAGGCATTGGTTACGCTTTTCATGATTTCAAAAAACTCGGGATTGATGAAGCAACCCTTAAGCACTGGCTCACTGCCGTGCCTTTGGGTACACTGATCAACAAAAAAGGCAGCACTTGGCGAGGTCTATCGCCCACCGAACAAGCCATGGCCAACGAAGAAGCCAGTGCCATTCAATTGATGATGGCCAACACTTCTGTCATCAAGCGCCCCGTGATAGTCTCGGACAAAGGCATTTTTGTTGGGCATGATGAAGCCCTTTTGACTGCAACATTCATTTAAGTTAGACATTCCATGAATCAAAACAACCCCACTTTCGACTTAACCTGCGATTTATTACGCCTTGAATCGGTGACCCCGAATGATGAAACCTGCCAAAACATGCTGGTTGCACGTTTAGCCCCCCTCGGTTTCAATTGTGAAACACTGGTCAGCGGCCCCGATGATTTTCGTGTGACCAACTTATGGGCGATTCGTCGCGGCACGGCAGCAAGTGCAGCCAATGCGTCAGCAAAAACTTTTGTATTCGCTGGCCACACCGATGTGGTTCCAACAGGCCCCGTCGCTCAATGGTCAAGCGAGCCCTTCACACCCACGGTCAAAGACGATGGCCATTTATATGGGCGTGGCGCTGCGGACATGAAAACCTCCATCGCGGCCTTCGTCACCAGCATTGAAAGTTTTTTGCAGCAATGCCCCAACCCAACCCACAACATCGCTCTTCTCATCACCAGTGATGAAGAGGGCCCAGCGCATGACGGCACCACTAAGGTAGTGGAGATGTTGAAAGCGCGTGGCGAAACTTTAGATTACTGCATCGTGGGCGAGCCGACCAGCAATGAAGTGTTCGGTGACATGATGAAAAATGGCCGCCGTGGCACGATGAGCGGTAAATTAACGGTGAAGGGCAAACAAGGCCACATCGCCTACCCGCACCGTGCAAAAAACCCAATTCATTTATTTGCCCCTGCATTGACTGAATTGGCTTCGACGGTTTGGGATGAAGGCAATGCCTATTTCCCACCAACCTCATGGCAAGTATCAAACATTCACGGTGGCACAGGCGCATCGAACATCATTCCAGGTGAGCTGGTGGTGGATTTCAATTTTCGATTTTCGACGGCCAGCACATCCTCCAGCTTGCAAGAGCGAGTGCACACCATTTTGGATCAACATGGTTTAGAATATGACCTGTCATGGGTCATTGGTGGACAGCCTTTTTTAACCGAAGCAGGTGATTTATCCAATGCCATCAGCCGAGCCGTTCGAACCCACACCAACCAAGAGCCTGAACTGTCAACAACCGGCGGCACTTCAGATGGTCGCTTCATCGCCACCATTTGCCCACAAGTGGTTGAATTTGGCCCCATTTCAAAAAGCATCCATCAAATTGATGAGCGGGTTGAAATCTCATGCATGACACCACTCTCTAACATTTACCGCGATGTCCTTTTACAATTGATTGCGTGATACCCATGAATACTTTTGAACAAGCCATTGAAGCGGCAGAAAAACACCTGCTCAAAGCCAATTTATTCTATGGGCATGGCATGGGTGATGCCTATGATGAGGCAGTGTATGCGGCATTGTTTTGCGCTGGCCTGCCTGTCGATCATGACATCGCATGGGAAGCATCGTACCCAAGCCCAGCGTTCTCAAAACTCTCTGAACTGATCAATGCGCGCTGCCTCACAAAAAAACCATTGGCCTATTTAACCCACGAAGCTTTTTTGCATGGATTTAAATTTTATGTGGATGAGCGCGTGATTGTTCCACGCAGCTTCATTGGCGAGCTGATTTTGGATGGTTTTTCACCTTGGGTTGATGTGGATAAAACCACAGACATATTGGAGCTGTGCACAGGTTCTGCTTGCTTGGCCATCATGGCGGCTGAAGTCTTTCAAAATGCCCATGTCGATGCGATTGACATTGACCCCGCAGCACTTGAGGTGGCTCAACGCAATGTCAAAGACTATGCTTTTGAGAGCCGCATCACTTTACTGCAAAGTGATTTATACAGCGCAGTGAAGGATTCAGGTAAGCAGTACGACATTATTTTCTCCAACCCCCCGTATGTCAACAGCACGAGCATGGCCAGCTTACCAGCCGAATACCTTGCCGAACCTCAAATCGCCCTCGCAGGAGGTAGTGATGGCATGGATTTGGTACGCACAATTGTGAATGAAGCGGCGGCTTTACTCAAGCCCAACGGCATTTTGGTGATTGAAATTGGCAATGAATATCAACACGCCCAAGCCGCTTTCAAAAACTTACCTCTGGTCTGGCTCGACACCAGCGGCTCAGATGAGGCGGTTTTTTTGCTCACACGTTCCGACTTAATGGGAAAAACACACAATCGGCCTGTGAAATAAACAACGTTTAAGCAACGTTTTTCTTGTATTCGCCACATTGATTGTGTTGTCTTGATTCTTTGGTCGCAAAAAAGCCAACTTGTTAAAAATCAGCAAGTTGGCCAATCACACACACAAAAGTGTTCATACAGCATTGAATTGCATTATGGCTTCATGCTGCCATTGACAGAAACCTCCACACGACGATTGGATTGCAAACAAGCAATGACTGTTGGAGTTGCGGGTCCCGCACATGTCACGATGGGTTGTGTAGAGCCCACACCACGTGCAGTCATCAACGCATTGGAAATACCATTAGCAGCCAAAAAGGTTTTCACTGTTTCAGCTCGTGCTTGCGACAACAACATGTTACTTGCACTGGAGCCGATGCGATCGGTATGTCCCACAACCTCAAGTGATTTCAAGTTGTAGCCTTTGTTGATTTGCTCTGCCAAGCGCTTCAATTTCTGGCGTCCAGCAGGCAACAAATCGGCAAAACTTGATTTACCAAATGCAAATAAACCATCAGCCCCCAATGTGATCGAACGCAATGGTTGCTCAACAGGCTTGCCTTGTACAAACCTCAAGCACTCTTCTCGATCCCAATACAAACCTTTTGTACGAACTTTATCATCAAACTGCACTTGATATTGACAGGTCAAATAAGAGCCATCTAGCTTTTTGAAATTAAAAATATAATTCCATTCGCGCTCACCGAACATGGCTTCGCTGAAATGAGGATACGAAATAATGGAGCGCACTTGGTTTTTAGTTAAGCCCAAACCCATGCTACGAGGGTGCATTGGATCCATGATCGCACCATTTTTGAGCCATGCCTTATCCATGCTTGGAAACTCAACATGAGAAGCATCCGTATTCTCAAACGAAATGGCCTGCGCAAATGCGGGAGTCCCACACACAGCACTCGCTATTGCCACGGCATGTAAAACACGTTTCAAATTAAACATATTCAATCCTTTCATCAGTACCGATTGTGTCGGTGGAAGGTGGCATCACACCACCCAGTATGTTCGAAACAGCACAGCAAGTCGAGCTTACTGTGCTGTTTTTAGCAATGATTAGTTGCCACCAAAGGAGAAACCACCACCCACACGCCAGAGCACACCGCCGCCGCCTGAACCATACGCGACACCTGCATGCACCGTACTTTGGCCACTGTCAGAACGTTTCAACACATTCATACCGACACCAACTTGTCCGCCATAACCCGCAACGGCACCTGTCATATGCCAACGACCCGCCTCAATTGGTGTCACCACAGCCAATGCTGCTGCTGCTGCAATACCACCTTTCAATTCGCGTCCCATCGTCGTGATTTTATTGTTAACCGTCGACTCAAGGCCTTTCAACTGATTCACATTCACCGCATCAGTGCCATTGACACCCTCA
>CALMCL010000130.1 GCA_937862905.1 uncultured Burkholderiaceae bacterium
CCACATAATTTACCCCTTTTGATTCAGTTAGAGTTGAAATAGTACTTTTATAAAACATTAAACAACGGTCAAAAGTATAGCGGATTCTGTCAGTGAGTGTATTTAAATGCAGCCTAAATTTCATTTATGGATGAAATTTGTCGTTTAAAGCGTCCTCATTGCTCAAACCTCTTTAAAGCGAGGCGAGTTTACGATACAATAGTAGGGTTATTATGGCTAAGTGGCATTGTATGGTGATGTCTTGACATTCGTTTCTTGAGGCATCACGCGGCGAATGTTTAGCCCTACCGATTTAATCAACTCAACCAATAGGGGTCGTCCATGAGCGATCAACAATCAAAAAATCCTCCAATGGATAAAGAGCGACGTAACCTGCTCGTCGCCACAGGTGGTTTAAGTGCGCTGGGTGCAGCTGCGTTTGCAACGCCATTGGTGGCGAGTTTTGCACCTTCAGAAAAAGCCAAAGCCGCAGGCGCACCCGTCGAAGTGGACATCGGTGATCTCAAAGTGGGCGAGCAAAAAGTAGCCGAATGGCGCGGTAAGCCCGTATGGATCATTCGCCGTTCTGACGAAATGACCGCAGGTTTGAGCAAGGTTGATCCAGAGTTGGTCGATCCAAAATCTGAAAAGCCATTCACCATGCCTTTGCCTGAATATTGCAATAACGAATTCCGTGCGCGTGCTGATCATAAAAACATCCAAGTGCTGGTCGGTGTGTGTTCTCACTTGGGTTGTTCGCCCAGTACAAAATTCACCCCGGGTGCTCAAGCGGGTCTCCCCGACAATTGGCCCGGTGGTTACTTGTGCCCTTGCCATGGTTCAAAATTTGATTTGGCAGGCCGAGTGTTCAAAAATGTTCCTGCACCAACCAACCTTGACGTGCCTCCGTACATGTTCTTAACGGACACCAAGATTGTTATCGGTAAAGATGAGAAAGGCGAAGCATAAAAATGGCTGATTACAACAAACCTGAGGCCGATGGCGTACTGGGCTGGATTGACTCACGCTTTCCGCTCTCAAAGATGTACAAAGAGCACATGAGCGAGTATTACGCGCCGAAAAACTTTAATTTTTGGTATGTCTTCGGCGTTTTGTCGATGGTCGTATTGGTGATTCAAATTGTCACTGGCATTTTCTTGGTGATGAACTATAAACCTGATGCATCTCTGAATGGCGCTGGTGTGCCCGTGGCTTTCGCCAGTATTGAGTACATCATGCGAGAAGTACCTGGTGGTAAATACATTCGTTTGATGCACTCGACGGGTGCATCGATGTTCTTCGTTGTGGTCTATATGCACATGTTCCGTGGTTTGCTGTATGGCTCATATCGGAAACCACGTGAGTTGGTGTGGATTTTTGGTTGCTTGATTTTCTTGGCATTGATGGCCGAAGCGTTCATGGGCTATTTGTTGCCTTGGGGACAAATGTCATTTTGGGGTGCGCAGGTGATCGTCAACTTGTTCTCTGCGATTCCGCTGATTGGTCAGGACTTGTCGATTTTCATCCGTGGTGATTATGTGGTGGGTGATGCGACGTTGAACCGTTTCTTTGCTTTGCACGTGATCGCAGTGCCGTTGGTCTTGCTGGGGTTGGTGGTGGCTCACATCATCGCTTTGCATGAAGTCGGTTCAAACAATCCTGACGGTGTTGAAATCAAGAAACTCAAAAATGACAAAGGCATTCCGCTCGACGGCATCCCTTTCCATCCATACTATTCAGTGCATGATTTTGCTGGCATTGCGGTGTTCATGATCATCTTCTTTGGCATTGTGTTCTTTAAACCGAATATGTGGGGTTATTTTTTAGAGGATAACAACTATTTGCAAGCCAATGCATTCCAAACGCCACCACACATTGCACCTGTTTGGTATTTCACGCCGTTCTATTCGATGTTGCGCGCGGTGACCGATCAAATGAAATATTTGTTTATCGCTTTGATTTTATTGGCTGGCGCGATGACTTATGCCCGTGGTCGTATGGCTCAAAAATCAAAAATGATTCTTGCAGTGGGTTCTGTGGTTTTGGCGGCGTTCATGTTTGCAACTGAGTCCAAGTTCTGGGGTGTGCTGGTGATGGGTGCAGCAATCATCACGTTGTTCTTTTTGCCTTGGCTCGACCGTTCTCCTGTGAAATCAATGCGTTATCGTCCAAAATGGCATTTCTCATTGTTGATGTGTTTTGTTATCAATTTCATTATCTTGGGTTATTTGGGGGTTGCGCCCACATCCGCTTTGGGTGGTTATGTGTCGCAAGTGGGTACGTTGTTTTACTTCGGGTATTTGTTCTTGATGCCGTGGTGGTCGTCGGTGGGCGAGTTTAAACAGCCACCTGAGCGTGTTAACTTTAAACCCCACTAATCGATAGAGGATAACGACATGTTGTATTTTCTGACTAACAATTTTGTGTATGTTATTTTTGCGCTGGTTCTTGCGGTGGCTGCTTTGGCCGCTTGGATGACCTTTGTCAACAAAGAGAAATATACGGGTGGGGCGATTTCCAATGCGCACCAATGGATGATTCGTTTGCTGAAAGCTTTGGTGGCATCTTTGGCTTTTGGTGTGGCTTTAATCATCTTTGGCGGTGGTCATGGTGGTGTGCCCACCAAAGCGGCCAATGTGGATGTAACGGATCGTGCATCGTTACAGCATGGTGCGGCGGTGTTTCGTGATTATTGCTTGAGCTGCCATGGCTTGTCGATGGTGCGTTACAATCAGTTGACTAAGCTGGGTATTTCTGAAGACGACATCAAAGCAAAAATGCTGACCACCACGGATAAAATTGGTGACACCATGCAGGTGGCCATGAATTCGGCGGATGCCAAACGTTGGCTTGGCGTTGCGCCACCTGATTTATCCTTGATGGCAAATGCCAAAGGCGCGGATTACATCTACTCGTACTTGACTGGTTTTTATAAAGACGACAGCCGTGAAACAGGTTGGAACAACTTGTACTTGAAAAATGCAGCCATGCCGCATGTGTTGTGGCAAGAAGAGGGCATTAAAACAGCGAAGTTTGTGGAAGTCGAAGAGCACGGTGCGAAAGTCTCTGAGTTTGAAGGTTTTGAGATGGTTCAGCCTGGTAAGCAAGATGCTGAAACGTTTGATAAAACGGCGCGCGATGTCACCAACTTCTTGGTTTGGGCGGCTGAGCCAGATCAGACCAAACGCAAATACATTGGTTTTGGCGTGATGGCGTTTTTATTGCTGTTGGCCTTGGTTACCCGTAAGCTTAGTAAAAATTACTGGAAAGACATACATTAATTGGTAATTACTAACGAAAAGGCAAGCATGGCTTGCCTTTTCTGTTTTAATTGCGCACACTGTCACATCGGCGACATGTTGTCGTTCTGTTTACAAGGATTTTTCTATTATGATGGTTTTATATTCAGGAACAACCTGCCCTTTTTCACAACGCTGTCGTTTCGTTTTGTTTGAAAAAGGCATGGATTTTGAAGTGCGTGATGTTGATTTGTTTCAAAAGCCAGACGACATCATGATGATGAACCCATATGGTCAACTGCCCATTCTCGTTGATCGTGATTTGATTTTGTATGAGTCAAACATCATCAACGAATACATTGATGAGCGTTTCCCTCACCCGCAATTGATGCCTGCGGATCCTGTGATGCGCGCACGCGTGCGTTTGATGTTGTTGACGTTTGAACGTGAGTTGTTTGTTCATGTGCAAACCTTGGAAAATGTCTCTCGCCAAGCGGAGCATGAAGCGGCAGCGAAATACATTGCAGATCAATTGACTCAATTGGCTCCTATTTTTGCCCATAACAAATACATGTTGGGTGATGATTTTACGATGCCTGATATTGCGCTTGCACCGTTGTTGTGGCGTTTGGAGCATTATGGCATCAGCTTGCCCAAAGCGGCTGCGCCGTTGTCAAAGTATGCTGAGCGTATTTTCTCTCGTCCAAAATACATTGAGGCATTGACCCCTTCCGAGAAAGTCATGCGCCGTTAATGGTATTGGTTAAGGTGTTGAATGCATGGAGTGCATTCAACACCTGTTGTCTTCTTTTGTAAGGAATGTCATGTCAACAACCGCATCACAAAAACCTTATCTCATTCGCGCTTTGTGGGATTGGTGCAATGACCTTGGGCACACACCGCATATCCTTGTTCACGTGGATGGTCGGACGCGTGTCCCTGCGGGTTATGCGGCCGATGGTAAGATCGTATTGGATGTGAGCATGGATGCAACCAGTGGTTTGGATTTGTCTGGGGATGCCATTCAGTTTCAAGCCCGTTTTGCGGGAGTGGCACATCACATTCATGTGCCGTATGCCAACATCATTGCTATTTTTGCTGCAGAAACAGGCCAAGGCATGCCGTTTGATGTGGAAGATGATGATGAGGGTGATCAATTGAATGTCGAGCAATCCGATGATCGTGAGCCTCCAACAGAGCCAACACCGCCGCCAAAGGCCAGCCCTTTGAAATTGGTGAAGTGACCGTGCGTCAGCAAAATGTTGTTGAATAAAAAAACCGTGAATGTATTCACGGTTTTTTTATGGGCGATCTTGCTCAACTTGATTTTCGGCTGATGAGTGTGACTTTTCCTGAAGTGAAGCCCAGTTCAATTTGTAATGGTCGGTATTTTCTCTCTGGAACGAGCCACACGTCAATGCGTTGGATGCTGCCACTTGGGATCTGGATGCTGGCAGGCACGGCCCCTTCAAACGCACCTTCTGCCGTTGACAGGCGCTCACTGGGTTTGAATGTGACTGTGGCCATTTCCACGGTACTTCGTTTGCCGATCGGCAATTGCAGGTGGTTTCCTGCTTGTGCTTGCTCGGGGTGTTGTTGCAGCAAGGCTTGCAAGTAAACGATGGCCGATAGGTAGTCGTAGACGACGGTGTAGGGCAAGGGCGATGTGCCGTTGCTTGTGGATCCGAAGTTGATGGTTTTTTCTGGGTAGCTGATGATGAAGTTGCTGCCCGCCTTTTCTGTGCCCATGCCTAAAAAAGAAATGCTTCGCCCATCTTTGAAGCGGGTGGTTGCAATCGTGTTGTCACGAACTTCGCCTTCGGCATGTGCTGCGAATCCACCAATGGCGGCTTTGGCTGAGAGGTCTGCGGTGTAAGTGCCATCGTTGCGTTTGAACGTCAGGGTGGCACCCCCGCTGGCTTCAATGTTGCCCTTGCTGGCCGTGACGTTGTATTCGATTTGAAAACCGCCAATCGGTGAGACTGCAATGGGGACGCCATTGACAAGTGGCTTACTGACCGCTGTATCGGGGTTATTTGCGGGGGGGGAGGTTGTGTTGTTAGGGGTGTTTGTGTTATTGCTTGGATTACCGTTGTTGCTGTGACCGTTGTTTGTGGGTGTTTGAGTGCCATTGTCTGCTGTGGTCGGTGTGTTGCTTTTTACCGCGTGTTCCGCTTGTGCTTTTGGTGCGGAGGCCGTGTGTGCACGAGTGGATTCAGTACGGGGCGATGGGCTGGGTTTAACGGCTTCGGTTTTAGTCTGTGTTGGGGGTATGGTCGGGGCGGCGGCTGGCTTTTGTTCGGGCGTGACATCGGTTGTCACGGGTAAAATGGTGGCGTCCACCGTTTCGGGTGGCGTGGGCTCGGGTGTACTGATGTCGCTGGCGGTGAACCACAGTGTCGCCAGCAGAAGGCCATGCAGGACGCCGCTCAAGAGCATGTTTTTTTTATTGCGGTGCATGTGGATTGATTTGGGCATTGGCGAGTGGCGATGAAAAAAGTTGCATGTGAACGGTTGTGTTTGCAAGGTTGTACTTAAGGGGTGACGCGGTGAACGGTTGACGATGACGTTTGAACTTAGTTTAGCAAAAAACTTGTTTGTATGCTCAAAAGGGTGTTTAATAATGCAGCATTAAAATAAAACATTTTTTGCGCTCAAAGGCTTTCATTTTAGTCTGCGCTTCCTTTTTGAAGACCCAAGGAGACACCATGTTTTCAAAAATCCCCTCTTTTTTTTCTATGCCCAATGTGTCCGCTTCAGCTGACAACGCAACGCCCACATTCGCAGGCATGCCTTTGGTCAACCCTTTGCTCAATGATGCCCAACAAAACATTGAAAGTCTGGATGAGCGCATCCAGCAGTTGGAGTCTGTTGCACAGTGGTTGAACATGAACTTACAGCTGGTCAACAGCACTGTTCAGCAACTGCAAGTGCAAAAGCAAACGTTGCAGGCTTTGGCACAATGGCAAGCACTGTCCAAAGATGCCCTGGGCGAGTTGGCCAAAATGAATCCATTCGCGGCTGCGCAAGGTGCGACTGAAGAGGCAGCTACTGAAGCCATGGCGGACACTAAGCCTGAACCTAAAAAAACCACGGCGAAACAGGCCAAGGCTGCGGCACCAGAAGCCGATGAATTAAACGCTGAGCCTGATTCTGACTCTGAGCCGAAGTCAAGCACAGAGGCTTTGCCGGCCGCTTTTGAAAAAATGGCGCAATCATGGTGGGATGGTTTGCAGAATCAGTTTGCTCAATTGGCACAACCCTTGGTGGATGCGGCCAAAACGACAGTGGCGGAGGTGGCTGAACACGGCCTCAGTTCGACATCTGCAACAGCTACTCGCACCAGTCGAGCTAAAAAAGCACCCACAGCGGTGAGTAAAACACCTCGTAAAACGACAAGCACCAAAACCGCCCGCACAAAAAGCTAGCCCTTGTTTGTGAGTTCACTGTGATGGTTTATAATGGAAGATAAAATAAAATGGTTAAGGGAAAAAGGGGGCGTTCATATTTCCTTAGCTGAATAATCCACTCACAACGGAGCTTTCCATGGGGTTTGATTACCGAACCGTCGAGCGTGTTGAGACCATCAGTCCAACCGATTTTTATAATCTTTATGTCAAACCGCAGAAGCCTGTCGTCGTGGAACGACTGACGGCAGACTGGCCTGCATATGAAAAATGGCATTTTGAATACATCAAGCAGGTGGCTGGCGACACCATGGTGCCCCTGTACAACAACGACCCTGTGGATTACACCAAAAAAGTCAATGAACCCGATGCCACCATGAGCATGCGTGAGTACATTGATTTGCTGTTGAGCGGGCAAACAACGTTGCGAATTTTTTTGTACAGCCTCATGAAGCATGCACCCGTGTTGCAAAATGACTTTAAATTCCCAGATTTAAAATTAAAGTTGATTAAAAGCCTGCCTTTTTTGTTTTTTGGTGGGAAAGGTGTGAATGTGTTCATGCATTACGACATCGATTTGTCGAATATTTTGCATTTTCATTTTGCTGGGGAGAAGCGTTGCGTCATCATCCCGCCAGACCAAACGCCATTGATGTATAAAATTCCTTATTCGAACATTTGCCACGAGTCGATTGACATTGATGATCCTGATTTTAATCAATGGCCCGCACTGCGTCATGTGCAGCCCTATGTTGCTGATTTGCAGCACGGTGAAATGTTGTACATGCCCGAAGGCTATTGGCATTACATGAAGTACATCACGCCTGGGTTCTCGATGAGCTTACGGGCGTTTCCGATCCATGTGAGCAACATCGCGCGTGGTGTGTTTAATCTTTTCGTTGTTCGTCACTATGACAATTGGATGCGAAAACGCAAAGGGGCTGCGTGGATTGAAGAGAAAAATCAACGTGCCATTGCACAAACCAACGCCACGTTGAGCAAACTGAGGTCTTGATATGCTTCAGGTTGAAGACGTACATATTTACCAAATTTATTACGATGATGCGTCCTTTCAGGCGCTGGATGCGGGTTTCATTCCTTTGGACAATCGCAGCAATGAGCGGCCTGATTGGTCTGAGTACTGGCCGATTCAACGTTTTTTGCGCACCCATGAGCTCAAAGAAGACAATTATTATGCGTTTTTATCACCCAAGTTTGAGCTGAAGACACAGTTAAATGCCGCTCAATTGATGCAGTTTATACAGGCGAACCATCGTGCGGATGTGGATGCTTTCATCGTCACGCCTTTTTGGGATCAAGCGGCTTTTTTTCAAAACATCTTTGAACAAGGTGATTTTTGGCATCCTGATTTGATGGCCGTGAGCAAAGCGTTTTTACAGCGCATTGGCCATCCAGCAGATCTGGATGCATTGGTCACGCATGGTCAAAATACAGTGTTTTGTAATTACATTGTGGCCAAGCCTAGGTTTTGGCTTCGTTGGCTGGCGCTGGTTGAGCAGTTGTTTAACATCGCTGAAGCTTCTCCTGAGGATGAGCTGGGGCGGCATTTAACGCTGGGTACGCGACACAACGATCAGTACAGCTACCCATTTAAAGTCTTTATTCAGGAGCGTTTGGGGACCCTGATTTTGGCAACCGAATCGTTCAATGTGGTGTCCTGCCCGTTGTACCATTTGCCCACATTGATTGATGTGTTTGAATCGAAACGCTCTGCATTGCTGGATTGTGATGCACACAAACAGGCGTTTGTTCGGACTGGGCATGTCATCTTTGAACGCGCTTATCGTGAAAGCCGCCAAGTGGTTCAGGAAGCACTCGATCAAAGTGCGCTGTCATCTGCTGTTTAATGCATTAGGAGATTGGGTTTGGCCAATTTATTCATTCATCAAATATATTATAACGAGGAAACACGGCTTGGCTTGGATGCGGGGTTCATCCCTTTGGACAACATGAGCAATGCACGTCCCGATTGGTATGAGTTTTGGCCGATTCGACAGTATTTGCATGCGCACCTTGAACAAATGAATGAGGATGACTTGTATGGTTTTTTTTCACCAAAGTTTGGGCGCAAATTGGGTTTGACTTCGTCAGATGTGATTGGGTTTGTACAACAAAAATTTCGTGCGGATGTGGATGCCTTTATTTTTTCCCCTTGCTGGGATCAGGCGGCTTTTTTTCGAAATGTTTTTGAGCAGGGCAATTATTGGCATGCCGGTTTGCTCGATATGAGCACTGAATTTTTCAAACGCATTGGTCAGCCTGTTGATTTGCATCAGCTCATCACACACAGTCAAAACACCGCTTTTTGCAATTACACGATTGCGAAACCGAAGTTTTGGCGGGAATGGCTGGCACTGGGCGAGCAGTTTTTTCAAATGGTTGAGGCGGGAGAGGATGATTTTGCCCGCTCCTTTTCGGACAACACCTATTACATTGGTGGTTATAAATACCCGATGAAAACGTTTGTGCAGGAGCGATTGGCCACCTATGTTTTGGCCACGGGCGGGTATGCCATTGAGGCTTTTGATACCTTCAGCTTGCCTGCATCGATACCGATGGCGGACAATGAATATTGCCTTAACCTGTTGGCGTGTGATGCATATAAGCAGGTGTATGTGCAGACGGGCCAGCCCACTTTTGCCGGGGCGTATCAGTGCTTACGCAATCGCATCACGGCTGAGTTTGTGCAGCGGGTGCTTTAGCACGATGCGGGAATGGCAAAATGCACTTTTTCTGTGGTTTGAGCGCTGGCTTTTTTTACGTGGGTCTGGAAAAGTAAAATAAAATCAATGGGTTGTGTTTTAGTGGTCATCAGTGGCAATAGCACTTCAATCAATTGGTTTGAAATGGTCAATTGATTCCAGAGTTTTGATGCCATGGTGTGTTGCTTTGTGACATCAACGGCAAGGCAACCAAGCACCTGCTGAGTTTTGACACATGGCTGCAATGTTTTTGTTGATTTGGTGGCGCTGTAATGTGCCGCTGGATACGACGGGACTTTCTGTGCGGGCTGGAGGTGCGGCCGCGGGTTGAGGGGCGATGCGAATGGGCTCATACACCGGTTCATCATAGTGTGTCGAAGCCGTTTGTATGGGGCGATTGGTTTTTTTACTTGTACTGCTGGATGTGGTTGTTTTTTGGGTGGGGGCAGCGGCCGTTGTGATTGGCGCTGGGGCTGAATTGGTTTTTGTGCTTGGTTTGCTTGTTGTGTTTGCAGCGCTGCTGGCTGTGCGATTGGTCTCAGGTGCTGTTGCTGCGACAGCAGCTGTGGTCGCAGGAGCAGCCACAGAAGCCGTGGGAACGGTTGGTGTTGCGGGGAGGGTGGCTGTTTTTGGCACTGTGATTTTAGGTGCCGCTGCTGGTGGGGCGGCAATTGCGGGTGCTTGGCTCTGACCTTTCAAGTAAGTTGTGCGTTGGTATGCGGGCGCCAAAAGACCGTCAAAACGCCCAAGGCCATACAGTGCCAAAATCAAATTGATGGCGAGCAGGATTGTCAGGATTTTAGTGCGCATGGTGTGTGCCTTACTTTGCAGGGCTGCTGGTGACGTCAGTTGATAAAGGGGTGGGCGAGTGGTTCCATGGCGCCACTTTGAAGAGCATGAGCATGCCAGGAATCGCCAGTGCGGTGCATAAATAAAAGAAATTTTCCCAGCCGAATTTTTCGACCAAACCGCCTGTCAACGCATTAATCACCGAACGCGGCACAGCCGACAGGCTGGTGAACAATGCCAATTGTGTGGCGGTGTAAGCGGGATGGGTTTCGCGTGCCATGTAAGCGACAAATGCCGCTGTTCCAAGACCCACACCCAATGCTTCAAAGCCAATGACCACGGCCAACATGGAGCGTTCCGCCGCACCCACTTCCGCGAAGGGCCCTGAATGCGCCAACCAAGCAAATCCCAAAATAGACACCACTTGCACCACGCCAAATAACCACAGTGCACGGTTAATGCCTAATTTTAGCATCCAAATGCCACCAATGAATGCACCGAGGATTTGCATGGTCAAGCCACTGCCCTTGACCACTGCGCCGATGTCCGTTTTGGTGAAGTGCATGTCGAGGTAAAAGGGTGTGGCCAGTGCAGTGGCCATGCTGTCCCCCAGTTTATACAGCAGAATGAAACCCAACACACCCAATGCGCTCATCCAGCCTTGACGACCAATGAATTCTTTAAAAGGCTCGATCACCGACTGAGCCAAGGTGCGTGGCGCGCGCGCGAGCAACTTCGGCTCATTCACCCACAAGGTCATGCCGATCGCTGGCAACATGAACAATGACGTGATGATAAACACAGTTGACCAAGGCAAACGATCGGCCAAAATCAGAGACAGTGAGCCGGGCACCAGACTGGCCATTCGGTAAGCATTGACATGAACGCTGTTGCCCAAGCCCAATTCCTCATCGCTTAAAATTTCACGGCGATAAGCATCCAAAACGATGTCTTGGCTGGCAGAGAAAAAAGCCACACATGTGGATAAAATGGCGATGCTTTGAATGTCTTGAGTCGGGTTAAACATGCTGTAAGCCCACATTGAGCCGAGCAGGGCCAATTGTGTCAATAACATCCAACTGCGGCGACGCCCCATTTTTGGAATCAAGTTGTAGCGATCCATCAAAGGTGACCACAAAAATTTCCATGTGAACGGCAGTTGAATCAATGCAAAGGCAGCAATGGTTTTTAAATTGAGCCCCTCACTGCGCAACCATGCGGGCAGCAAATTGAGTAAAAAATACAAAGGCAAGCCCGAGGCAAAACCTGTAAAAATGCAAATCAGCATTTTACGGGTCAAAATTTGTTTGTACCAAGGGTGAAGGGGGCTGTCGGTCATGTGCGGCTCAAAAAATGGTGCTAATAAAAAAGGCGTTGATAATAGAGAATAAGGATACAGGGTGGAACGACACCACTCAAAAAACTTAAACGGCGGTCAATTGAATCAAATCTGCGCGGTAATCCATGATGATGGGTGCATGGTCTGAAAACATGCGCTCAGTGTAAACCGAGGTCGCGCAGGCGTGTTGAGTGATGGCTGGTGTGGCCAATTGGTAATCAATCCGCCAGCCCACATTGTTTGCTCGTGCTTGGCCGCGATTGCTCCACCACGTGTATTGGTGGGTGCTGGGTTCAAGTGTCCGATAAACATCATGCAGCTCGATGGCGTGCATGAATTGAGTGAGCCATGCGCGCTCTTCGGGTAGAAAACCTGAGTTTTTCAAATTACCCTTCCAATTTTTCAAATCAATCTCGTGATGGGCAATGTTCACGTCACCACAAATCACCAGCTCACGTCCTTGCGCTCGCAGTGCGGCGATGTGCGGTAAGAACACATCTAGAAAACGGTATTTCGCCTCTTGACGTTCAGGGGCTGATGAGCCTGATGGGAAGTACACCGAAATCACCGACAGCTTACCAAATCGCGCCTCCACGTAACGCCCCTCTGCATCGAACTCGCCGTCATCAAAACCAATGATCACCTCATCGGGTGTTGCGCGTGAATACAGACCGACGCCGCTGTAGCCTTTTTTCTGAGCGTAATGGAAATGCCCTTTGAGGTCATGTGATGCAATGAATTCAGTTTGCATGTTGTCCGCTTGCGCTTTGAGCTCTTGCACACAGACAAAGTCAGCATCCTGTGTGCCCAGCCAATCAAAAAAGCCTTTGGATGATGCCGAGCGGATGCCGTTTAAATTGGCGCAAATGATGCGGGTGGATGTTTTCATAAAGTGGATGTGTAATGTATTGACAGAATGAAACGATTTTAACTGAAAGCGAATGATGTGTGCAGCGAGAGGGCTGCTTATTGCATTGTATTCATGGTGTTGTTCAGTGAATGGGTGGGAAATAAGTGATTTCGATGTTGTTTAAAATGCACATATGAGTGTATTTTTAATGCCATGTACTTTGGTTTGATATATTTGTAGGTAAAAAGTGTGTCAAATATGAAACATTGTTTATTTTGTGTTGTTTTAATTTTGACAATTTATATCCAAGTAAGCGTTGTTGTGCTTTAAAAATAGTGCATAAAAATCAAATGATTAACTTTGATTGTTAATGTCGATACTTTAATTGATCTTTTAACCTTGTTTCAATCATTTCAATGATCGTATTTTATATTAATTGTCTTTTTGATTAAATAGAAGTAGGATGATCCTACGATATAACTCTAAATTTGAGTGTCTTGCGTTTGTCTTTTACAACAAAGATATGGAGGCATTGGCAATTCCACACGATAAACAGCCAATGGTAATTTGAAAGGGATGAAATGAATAAAACTTATCGCAGTATTTTTAATGCACAGACCAACACGTGGGTGGCTGTGTCCGAAGTGGCCACATCGCGCACCAAAGGCAAAGCATCTGGGGTGCTGAGTGCCGTCGTTTTGGGGGCTGGTGTGTATGTTGGTTCAGCGCAGGCAGGCGCTGTGGCGTTGGGTGGCGGTGTTGTGGGCTCGGCGGCTGGTGATCCTTTGGCGCAAGACATTGCCATTGGCACGGGCGCTTCAGCGGTGTCGGCAACCGATGCCTCTATTGCTGTGGGTGGCTCGGCAAAAGCCAATGCGACGGATGCCGTTGCGGTCGGTCATCAGGCGGAGGCCATGCGAAATGCAGTGGCCGTTGGTGCATATTCTCAAGCGGGTTTGACCTCTGTGGCTGTCGGTTACGCTGTGGGTGTGAGTGCGAGCGGTTACAATAATGTGGCAATGGGGAATTCCGCTGCGCAAAGCGCTGTGGGCAATGATAATTTTTATGTGGGTCTGAATGCGGGTTCTACGGCCATTGGTAACAACAACATTGCTTTGGGCGTCAATGCGGGACAAAACATGTACGGTGATGGTGAAAACATCGCATTGGGTTCAAATGCATTGAATGGCTCATATGGCAAATCAGCCATCGCGATCGGTGCGGGCGCGGGTCAGAACAGCAACATCAGCTACTCAGCCTATGTGGGCAACAACTCAGGTAAAAACACATCCGGTCCAGATAATGTGGGTGTGGGTGCGGAATCAGGCTCTTATGTGTCGGGCAGTCAAAATGTGGCGGTTGGTCTGGCCTCTGGGCGCAGTGTGACGGGTCGACACAATGTGGCGTTGGGTTATATGGCTGGACAGGGGCTGACTGCGAGTGATACGCTGGCCTTGGGCTTTGCTTCAACGGTGGCGGATAATCAGTCGGTTGCCATTGGCGCCAATGCGAATGCCGCTTTGGGTAACGTGGCCTTGGGCGCGGGCAGTGAGGCATTGTTGGCGGCCACTCAGGTGAGTTTTGCGACGGTGGGTGCTTTGACCTATGGCGGCTTCGCAGGCACAGCAACAGGAGTGGTCAGTCTCGGCTCTGTTGGCGCTGAGCGCCAAATTAAAAATTTGGCTCCAGGTGAAATCAGCGACTCATCCACCGACGGCATCAACGGCAGTCAACTGTACTCAGGTTTGAGTGTGACGCAAAGCTCAATTGCATCGCTGTCGACTTCAACCAGCAGCTCAGTGAACTCATTGTCAACCGCCAGTGTGGTGACCAACAGTGCGGTGGCTTCGTTGTCAACCACCACCAGCAGCTCAGTGAATTCACTGTCCACGGCGAATGTGACGACCAACAGCGCGGTGGCTTCGTTGTCGACTTCAACCAGCAGCTCAGTGAACTCATTGTCAAC
>CALMCL010000131.1 GCA_937862905.1 uncultured Burkholderiaceae bacterium
TCTGCTTCATCTTTTGGAAACCTCATGTTTATCCTTGTTCAGCCACTTAATTCTTATAGCGCCGATGCATGGTGGTTCATCAATATCACCGTTTTGATGGTTGTGCTTGTCTTTGTTTTTTGGCTATTCAAGCAAGGTTTTTTTTCTAAATTTAAAGAAAGCAGCGACCAGCACAACATATGGTTGTCAACAACATTTGCTTTGTCCATCATTTGGTTGATGCGTGCTCAATTGCTGGATAATTTATACTTGCATTTCATTGGTGTCAGTTTGGCTTATTTGTTACTGGGTGTTCCGTTGACAGGTTTGGCATTGGCCATTGTGCTTGTTTTTACAAATGTGACGCGGCATATTGCTTTTGAAATATGGGGGGCACAATATGCACTGTCTGTGCTGTTTCCACTGTTGTTGTCGTATGTTTTACATTCAACATTGGCAAGGCAGCTACCCAAGCGTGTATTTACTTTTATATTTATACATGGTTTTTTTGCCACCGCAGCAGTGATGGTTTCTACGGTGGCATTTAACTTATTGGTTTTAAATCAGCTCGGCATCATTTTTTTGGATGTGGGCAATGGGATTTTTTGGATTGGTTCTATTTTGCTTGGATGGGGTGAGGCATTTATGACAGGCATGATCATTACTTTGGTGGCGGTTTATCGTCCTCAATGGTTGCAACATCGAATTCAATTTCAAGATGTTTAAGTAAACAAGGTCAAACTTTTATTTATAAGCGATAATGTTGTTTTTAACACATCAAAATGGCATATGGATACTGTGAACATGACTGCTTTTACCTTAAGCACTTGGAATGTCAATTCTCTTAAAGTGCGCTTACCACAGGTGCTGGATTACATGGCGAATCAGGCCGTGGATGTGCTGTGTTTGCAAGAAACAAAACTAACTGACGATGCGTTTCCTGAACAAGAGTTTCTGGATGCGGGCTTGTACGTTAGCTTTACGGGGCAAAAAACTTACAATGGCGTGGCCATCATCAGCCGTTTACCTCAGACGGATGTGCTCAAAAATTTACCTCATTTTGAGGATGATCAACAGCGCCTCATCAGCGCGACCATCAATGGCATTCGGGTGATTTGCGCTTATATGGTCAATGGACAGGATTTGGATTCGGATAAGTTTATTTATAAAATGAATTGGTTAACTGCATTGGAAAGCCATTTAAAAACAGAGCTTCTTCAATATGACAAACTGGCCTTGTTGGGTGATTTTAACATTGCCCCTGAAGACCGTGATGTGCACGATCCGGCCAAATGGATTGGTGGTAATCTGGTTTCTCCCCAAGAGCGTGGTTTTTTTCAGGCTTTTCTCGCACTTGGTTTGACCGATTCATTTAGATTGTTTGAGCAAGAAGATCAAAGTTTCTCATGGTGGGATTATCGCCAAATGGGATTCCGTCGAAATGCA
>CALMCL010000132.1 GCA_937862905.1 uncultured Burkholderiaceae bacterium
ATAAAGCGACTCATCCAAGTCGCTTTATTTCAATGACAACACGCAAGACAGTTAATCTCATTTAATCAATTGATTTATTTGATGAAAAATTTAAATCAACCGCCCACCTTTGATCACGCCCACGCACATATTTTGCCCCATTGCATACGCCAAATCAGCAGGTCGAGCGATCTGCCACAAGGCCAAATCGGCTGCTTGACCCACAGCCAGCTGCCCCACACGCCCCTGCTGCCCCAAAGCCTGCGCCGCATGAATCGTTGTACCCGCAAGTGCCTCTTGCGGGGTCATTTTAAACATCGTGCACGCCATGTTCATCGCCAATAACAATGAGGTCATGGGTGAAGTGCCCGGGTTGCAATCCGTGGACACCGCCATTGGCACGCCCGCTTCGCGCAAGGCTTGCAAAGGCGGCAATTTGGATTCACGTAAAAAATAATATGCACCAGGCAATAAAACGGCCACCGTGCCATGTGCAACCATGGCCGCAATGCCATCGGCACTCAAGTATTCCAAATGATCTGCGGATAAACCATTGAAACGCGCCACCAAAGCGGCACCGTGCTGATCGGACAACTGCTCAGCGTGCAGCTTAACGGGCAAATTCAATTCTGCCGCCGCATGAAACACGCGCTCCGTTTGCTCTGAGCTAAAACCAATGTGCTCACAAAAAGCATCCACCGCATCGACCAAGCCCTCAGCCTGCAATGCAGGCAACATGACCTCACAAATGTACGTGATGTAATCATCAGCACGGCCTTTATACTCGGGCGGTACCGCATGCGCACCCAAAAAAGTGGTGTGCACAGTGACGGGTAAAATCTCACCGATGTGACGCGCAACGCGCAGCATTTTGGCTTCGCTGTCCAAGTCTAAGCCATAACCTGATTTGATTTCTAAAGTGGTCACGCCTTCAGCCAAAAGCCGTTTCACGCGAGGCAACGATTGCGCCAGCAGGTCATCAAAATCCGCAGCGCGCGTTGCATTGACCGTGGATAAAATCCCACCACCTGCGCGTGCAATGGCCTCATAAGCCACGCCATTGAGCCGCGCCTCAAACTCATTGCTGCGATTGCCGGCATAAACGATGTGGCTGTGGCAGTCAATCAAGCCTGGGGTCAGCCATGCACCCTGACCGTCGTGCGTTTCTGCGGCATGTGCATCTGCGGGTAAATCCTTCTCTGCACCGAGCCATGCAATTTGACCATTTTTGATTGCCAATGCCCCGTTCAAAATGTCGCCATAACTTGCACTCCCATCGGTCATGGTGGCCAAGTGAACATTGCGCCAAAGCGCGTCCCAAAGGTGTTGTTGTTCCATCCTGTTTTCCATTTATGTTCGTTGTTTCAAATGCACCACATACAAGGTGACTTGCCCCTCAGACTTAAGCACAATGCGATTCAATTCAACGTGACTCAACTCAACATGACTCAACTCAATATGACCCGAGTCCACGTCCGCTGACTCAAAGCACAGCAACTCATGTCGAAACAAGCACAAAGTTTCACCGTTGACCATGCACCGAACAACACCGCCATCTGCGTGATAAATCAACAGCATGTCTGACTGCATTCGCAAGTCGAACATTCGATCAAACGTGTATTTCTCCAAAGAATGCAGCCAACGGCTGCGACGCGTCATCACATTAAAATCAGTGACCATACCACCCAGCAAGTCCGCATGCACGGCGTCCTCACCCGCAAAGCTCACAACCTGCGATTCAGGCGTGACAATCAGCGCCTCTCGCTGGTTCAACTGTAAATTCATGCCCTCACCTGACATGATCAACAGCGATCGATCGACCCCATGAAAGCTCGAGAAATCACCGTCCGCTTGAACGGTCGCACAGCTGATGCGCCAGTCAAAATCATCTAAACCTCCGTCAGAGGGTTCAATCAACAGCTCTGTCGTGCTGCCTTGACCATTTTTCCATGGCATGACTCGGTGATTTTCTGGCGTGATTTTTTTCATTATTTCATTCCGCTACAGGGGTAAGCCCCTTAAAACCAACATGACCATGCAAACAAGACCAACAGCACAATGGCATGCCCATCACATCAAACGCGCCACGGCATTTGCCAATCGCGCCACCAAGCGCGCCGCTGTGCGTGCACCATGCTGGTCCACATCGTATGTTGGATTGAATTCCGCCAAGTCTGCCACGCGCAATTTGCCCGAAGCGACCACGGTATCCAACACCGCCTCAACCACGCTCAAAGCCACACCATAAGCGGCTGGGGCAGAAACGGCAGGCATCACCGCAGCGGGCAACACATCCAAATCAATCGTAAAGTACACGTGATCGACATTCGCTAAAAAATCATGCAACACGTTCAACGTATCGCCCAACTGGGTCATGCCCATCTCATCATCCAATCGCCACACCACGCCCAGCTCATCCGCACGTTTGAATAAGGCCGCTGTATTTGCAAAACGGCTCACACCAAGGCAGCAGTAATTAAAATCCCAACCACGTGTAGCGCAATCGTCCGCTATTTGACGAAAAGGCGTACCTGAACTGCCTTGCGCATTCTCATTCAACCTCAAATCAAAATGCGCGTCCAAATTCACAATGCCGATGCGAGGCCGTTTGATCGTGCTCAAATGCTGTGCCAAACCGCCAAACGTCCCATATGCAATTTCATGACCACCGCCAATGACTATAGGAAAAGCATGTCGCTGCAACAGCTCCGCCACAACAGAAGACAACTGTGCTTGCGCCGCCTCCATCGCATCACCATCGCACAACACATTGCCCACATCCACCAGTCGCTTGGCTTCATGCACAGGCATGTTGCCGAGCATCGCCCGCACCGCATCTGCCCCCTGCGCTGCGCCCACGCGACCGTGATTACGTACCACGCCTTCGTCACAATTAAACCCCAACAAAGTCACGGTTTGGCTGAGGTTATCTGTCATGTCTTTTTTAACAACCTGATGCCAACGCAAACCCATCTCGCCTTCAACGCTGTCTGTTCGACCCAACCATTGCCAAGTATTTGTCAGTAATGTCATGATGTAATAGATTTTTTTAAGTGATAAGTCAAAGCCATTTCAATGCACAAGCGCAGCGCATCTACTGCTGGATCATTCTGCCCTTTAAAAACAATGGCGCGATGCCCTTCAAAGATAAAATCATTTGGAAACAACAGCAGAAAGGTTTCAACCAGCGTCGTTTTGCAATTGAAATATAAAAAATACTCTTCAGGTCTAGAGGCTTTCCAACCCATTCGAATGGTGCTACCGCTTTTGCTTTGTACCGTTAAATATGCAGGTTCGCCCCATTTCAAAACCTCTTCAAGCTCACCAACGCCTTCTGTCTCAGATGCCACAGAAAAAATCAGTTCACGAAGCAACCCTAATTTTTGACGAATGTGAACTGGATACGTCTCAAAAACATTCTGAACATTTGCATTTTTAAACGGCGTCACATCCATCTCCTGCTTTTTTCATCAAACAAGGGTTTCAAAGTAAAACGAGTCATGGAAAAACCGAGAAGTTTTTCACGGTTTCCGCGCAAAATTGTTGAATTTGAAAAAATAGATTTTTTTCGTTTTTCTTTTACAAGTATAACCCTGCAAATAACCCATCACTGCCCTGACTTAAGGTACCACTGACCACCAAAGCTTTGGCTTTTTCAATATCAGGCGCAAGATAACGGTCGGTGCTGTAAAAATCAACCCGCTCACGCAATTGGGCATGCAGCTGTTCCAAACGTGGCGAAGACTTCAACGGACGATGGAAATCAATGCCCTGCCCCGCAGCCAACATCTCGATGCCTAAAATCGCTGCGGTGTTGTGCGCCATGTCGTCCAAGCGACGAGCGGCAAATGTGGCCATGCTGACGTGGTCTTCTTGGTTGGCCGAAGTCGGTAAACTGTCCACGCTGGCGGGATGCGCCATGGATTTATTTTCTGATGCCAAAGCGGCTGCGGTCACGTGGGCAATCATAAAGCCCGAATTCACGCCGGCTTCTTTCACCAAAAATGCAGGTAAATTTGACAAGGTGTGATCAATCAACAGCGCCATGCGACGTTCAGACATGGCGCCAATTTCAGAAATCGCCAATGCCAAAATATCCGCCGCGAAAGCCACAGGTTCCGCATGAAAATTGCCACCTGAAATCACATCGCCCGTATCAACAAAAATCAATGGATTATCGGTCACCGCATTGGCCTCAATCAGTAACGTCCGCGCCGATTGCGTGATCAGATCCAAACACGCGCCCATGACTTGGGGCTGGCAACGCAAACTGTATGGGTCTTGCACGCGTTCGTCGTCAACCGTGTGCGATTGACGAATTTCACTGTTGGACAGCAATTCGCGGTACAACGCAGCCGCAGCGATTTGCCCAACTTGACCACGCACCTCATGCACACGTGCGTCAAAAGGCGCATCGCTGCCTTTGGCCGCATCGACCGACAATGCACCAATCATCACACCTGACTCAAATAAACGTTCAGTCATGAACAGGCCATGCAATGCCAGAGCCGTGGAAACCTGCGTGCCGTTAATCAATGCCAAGCCTTCTTTGGCCTCCAACACAATCGGCGTGATGCCGGCTTGTTTGAGTGCCTCTGTGGCTGCGATCATCTGACCATTGAAGCGCACCTCGCCCACCCCAAGCAAAGCCAGAGTCATGTGCGACAAAGGCGCGAGGTCACCTGATGCACCGACTGAACCCTTGGCGGGAATCGCAGGCATGATGCCCGCATTGTACATGGCGATCATGGCATCAATCACTTCAGCGCGTATGCCTGAAAAACCACGGGCCAAGCTGGCGATTTTCATCAGCACAATCAAACGCACCACTTGATCGCTGAGCAATTCACCCGTCCCAACGGAATGCGACAAAATCAAATTGCGCTGCAATTGTTGTAACTGGTCGTTTGGAATGCGGGTTTTCGCCAAAATGCCGAAACCGGTGTTGATGCCATACTCCGCATCTCCGCGCTCCACGATGTCTTGCACGGTTATCGATGAAGCACGAATGTCGTCGTAGGCTTCAGATGCCAATGCGATGGGCAGGTGCTTGATCCAAATGGCGCGCAAATCGCTTAAGGTCATGTGACCTGGTTGAATGATAAAAGTGCTCATGTGTATTGCTCCAATTTTTTGAGTATCCTAAAGCCCCTCTCCATTGGGAGAGGGGTTGGAGTGAGGGTAAATCCACGATAGGCCATTTGACCATTTCAGCATTTGCCCTCACCCTGCCCTCTCCCACGGGAGAGGGTAAATCCATTTGACTGGTTTTAGTCATAAAAAAGTAGGTTTTTACTTTTTTATATCTTATTTAATCATCGGCAAATTCAAGCCATTGCGCTTGGCGCAAGCCACAGCCGTTTCATAACCCGCATCCGCATGGCGCATCACGCCCGAACCACAGTCATTGACCAAAACGCGCG
>CALMCL010000133.1 GCA_937862905.1 uncultured Burkholderiaceae bacterium
AACTTATTTTTAATCAGCACATCAAGTGCATCAATACACAGTAAAAAAGGTATTTATATGGCGATTGATTGGCAGCATTTCACCCCTTATTCGGCTTTGATGGGTGGATTATTGATTGGTTTGGCATCTGTGATGTTGATTGTTTTGATCGGCAAAATCGCAGGGATCAGCTCCATTGTAGGGGGACTTCTTCAGCCGAATATGGCGGGACAACGGGCATGGCGGGTGGCGTTCATTTTGGGGTTGCTGCTTGCGCCATCGGTGTACCGTTTGTTCACGTCGTATCCCGCTGTGCGGATTGAGGCGGGTACGCCTGCATTGGTGGTGGCTGGTTTATTGGTGGGCATCGGGACGCGCTATGGTTCTGGTTGCACCAGCGGACATGGCATTTGCGGGATTTCTCGCTTGTCCTTGCGTTCAATTGTGGCGACATTGGGTTTTATACTGGCTGGCTTTGTGACTGTTTACGTGCTGCGCCACTTGATCTCGGTTTAAGGGGAAATCATGACATTTTTTGTTTCTTTATTGACAGGCTTGGTGTTTGGCTTGGGTTTGATCGTTGCTGGGATGGTTAACCCAGCAAAAGTGCTTGGTTTTTTGGACATTACTGGTACTTGGGATCCCTCATTGGTTTTCGTGATGGTGGGTGGTATTGGTGTGGCTGCCATTGGGTTTTATTTTGCAAAAAGACAACAGCACGCATTGCTGGGTGGTGCGATGGATGTTCCTCGTACGCGAGGCATTGATCAGCGCTTGGTTGTCGGCAGTTTGATGTTTGGCGTGGGGTGGGGCATTGCTGGTTTTTGCCCAGGCCCTGCGGTGGTCAGCGTCGGCGCGGGCAGTGTGCAGGCCATGATTTTTGCGGCTGCGATGTTGCTGGGTATGGTGATTTTTTCTGCGTTGAATGGGTTTTATCGTCGACCATCTTAAGGCGCTCGATGTTCTGAAGGCTTTCTTAATTCTTTGTTTTTTTTTAAACTGAAACCTATAAAAAATTGTATTGATTTTTTTCGTATGCCTCAATGCAAACTTTGGAGTGAATCGATGGCATTAACACCTTTTATGCTCGAAATCATGACGTTGGGACTCGCCATCGGCGTGGTGCTGGGTGTGACTGGAGCTGGTGGGGCGATTTTATCGGTGCCACTGTTGACGGTGGGGCTGCACCTGACCGTCAGTCAAGCGGCACCAATTGGCTTGTTCGCCGTATCCGTCGCATCAAGCATTGCTGCCCTCATCGGTTTGTATGAAGGCATTGTCCGCTATAAAGCAGCCATGCTCATGGCGGGCATGGGCGTGGTGTTTTCGCCATTGGGATTGTGGCTGGCACAACGTTTGCCCAATGCACCGTTGGTGATGGTTTTTGTGGTTGTTTTGTTGGTGGTTGCATGGCGAATGTGGCGCAGTGCGGCGGCGAATGACTTGGCACAGGAGTCTGCATCAATGCAAACCTCAACGCAAGCATTGGCTCAAAGCTTCACATGTGAGCGCAGTGACACATCGGGTCGATTCATTTGGACGCTGCCTTGTGCCCGCGCATTGGCAGCGACGGGTGGTGTGGCAGGTTTTTTATCGGGTTTGATTGGGGTGGGCGGTGGTTTCATCATCGTGCCATCATTGAAAAAAAACACCAATCTTGACATGCGCGCCATCGTCGCCACATCACTCGCTGTCATCACCCTCGTGTCGATCAGCGGTGTGGTCATCGCCACCCATCAGGGCTTAATGGATTGGCGCATGGGCTTGCCTTTTGCTGCGGGCACTGTGGCGGGGATGTTGGCTGGGCGACTGCTCGGTAAGCACTTATCCAGCGCCATACAGGCGCGTGGTTTTGCCATGCTCGCGGTGATGGCGGGGGTGATGATGTTGCTGAAATTGATTTTTAGATAAAACTGACTTAGTTGTACTCAAACCCAGTGTAAAGGTTTAAAATAACGAAAATATTAATTAAAGGTTTGAATATGCTTGAGAGTCTTCAGCACTTGATTAAATTGCCTGCAAAAGAGCAAGAGGTTTTTGCACGTTTAATACAAACAGAACGTAAACGCCTGATTCGTTCGCCAAAAGAAACTGCGGCTATTGCAACGCGAGATAATCAGAAAATGATTTATGATCTGTTGTCTACGAATCAAATATCAAAAGCGATTATGCTTTTGCGTCAGTTGTCTTATGATGAATTCTTAAAGGAAGAATCCATTTTCAATGGTGAAATTTTAGGTCAAATTGGCACGCAGTTTCAAGCACCCAAAGTATTATTGAAAAGTGTCAGTGAGTCATTACAAAGTTTTTCTGGACTGTCCCAAGCCGATTTTGTCAGCAAAGTCAGCCAAGCTTTTGGTGCGTATGCTGGTGCCATTAGCCCATATATTTATCAACTGTGTTTGAGCAATACCCAGTCTCGCCGCTCAAGAGCGGGCAAGGTTTTTGAGGGTATTGTCTACTTTTTGTATGAGCACTTTGATTTTGCGTATGAGTCTCAATCGAGCATCGGTAATAAAACCTTTACTGAGTTGAAGCTGGGTAAAGTGGTTGATTCTATT